>NZ_CP059572.1:7563125-7926250 GCF_019175365.1 Actinomadura graeca
GGCGGCGCTGCGGGTCGCTGTCGTAGTGCACGCCGCACGAGTACGGCAGGAACCCGAGCCCGTCCGTCAGCGGACGGAGCTGGGGGCCGTAGGAGTCGGTGTTGCCGCCCACGTGCCAGCACAGCGCGCCCGCGCTCTGCCCGGACAGGACCACGCCCTCGTGCCACGCCTCGCGCATGATCTCGTCGAGGCCGTGCAGGCGCCACAGGGCGAGCAGGTTCGCGACGCTGCCGCCGGACACGTACACCAGGTCCTGGGTGAGCAGGTGGGCGCGCATGTCCGGCACGTTCGGCATCGGGAACAGCGCGAGGTGGCTGACCTCGGCGTCCATCGAGGAGAACGCGGCGTAGAAGCGCGCGATGTAGGCGTCGCCGTCACCGACCGCCGTCGTCAGGAAGCAGACCCTCGGACGGTCCTGGCCGGTCAGGTCCAGCGCGTAGCGCAGCAGCGGGCTCGGGGACAGTCCCTCCCGGCCGTCCGGGACGAAGGTCCCGCCGCCGATCGCGAGGATGTGCGGCTGTCCGTCGGTGCTCATTCACCCTCCTCTGGGCCCGGTGTCTCATTGTCACCGTATGGCCGCTGATCGGGACCGGGCCCGACTTTGACGTTTCTTGAGAGTCACAGGACCGCGTCAAGGGCCGCGCCGAGCTCGGCGTGCGCGAACCGGAACCCCGCCTCCTCCAGCCGCCGCGGCAGGACCCGCTGGCTGACCAGCGGTCCTTCGTCGGCGAACCCGCGCAGCGCGGCCCGCAGCGCGAACTTCGGGACGGTGAGGCGGGCGGGCCGCCCGAGCGCGTGGCCGAGGGCCCGCGTGTAGTCCTCGTTCGTCACCGGGTTCGGCGCGGTGACGTTCACCGGCCCCGCGATCTCCCGGTCGAGGAGGAAGCGCAGCGCCGCGACCTGGTCGTCCAGGGAGATCCAGCTGGTCCACTGCCGGCCGTCGCCGAGCCTGCCGCCGAGGCCGAGCCGGAACAGCGGGAGCGTGCGGCCGAGGAGGCCGCCCGTCCGCGCCAGCACCACGCCCGCCCGCGGGTGGACGACCCGGACGCCGACCTCCCGGGCGGGCGTCGCCGCGGCCTCCCAGTCGCGCACGAGCTCGGCGAGGAACCCGCGGCCCATGCCCGCCTTCTCGTCGACCGCCCGGCCGCCGGTGTCGCCGTAGTACCCGATCGCCGACCCGCAGACCAGCACGGGGGGCCGCCGGTCCGCCGCCGCGATGGCCTCGGCGAGCGTCCGGGTGCCGACGAGCCTGCTCTCCCTGATCCGCCGTTTGTAGGCCGCCGTCCACGGACGGTCGCCGACGCCCGCGCCGGCCAGGTGCACGACGGCGTCGGCGTCGTTCACGGCCGCCGCCTCCACGCATCCGTCGGGCGGGGACCACCGCGCCTCGTCCGCGGCGGTGGTCTCCCGCCGCACGAGCCGCACGACGTCGTGTCCGTCCGCGCGCAGCGACCTCACGAGCGCGGACCCGATCAGGCCCGAAGAGCCCGTCACGGTCACTTTCATGGTCCCCAGCCTAAGCCGACGCCGTCCACCATCCCGGGAGGTTCCCGCCCTTCCAGGGTTTTCCCGGACACACGGACCCCGCCGCTCCGCGCGGGAGCGGCGGGTCTCCGGGGGCGTCCGGGGCGCGGACGCCGTGTCAGGCCGGTGTCACAGGCCGAGGTCGGCCTCGAAGTTGCCCTCCTCCAGGCGGTGCTTGATCGTGCCGAGGAAGCGGGCGGCGTCGGCGCCGTCGATCAGGCGGTGGTCGTAGGTCAGGGCCAGGTAGACCATCGAGCGGACGGCGATGACCTCGCCGAGGTCGGGGTCGTCGATGACGGCGGGGCGCTTGACGACGGCGCCGGTGCCGAGCATGCCGACCTGCGGCTGGTTGAGGATGGGGGTGTCGAACAGCGCGCCGCGGCTGCCGGTGTTGGTCAGCGTGAACGTGCCGCCCGACAGCTCGTCGGGGCTCACCCGGTTGGTGCGGGTCCGCTCGGCGAGGTCGGCGATCCGCTGCGCGAGGCCGCCGAGGTTGAGCTGGCCGGCGTTGTGCACGACCGGGACCATGAGGCCGCGCTCGGGCACGTCCACGGCCATGCCGAGGTTCTCCACGTCGTGGTAGGTGACCTCGTTGGTCTCGCTGTCGATGACGGCGTTGACCTTCGGGTGCGCCTTGAGGGCCTCGACCGCCGCCAGCGCGAAGAACGGCAGGAACGACAGCTTGACGCCCTCGCGGGCCTGGAAGTCGGCCTTGGCGCGGTCCCGCAGCCGGGCGATCTTGGTGATGTCCACCTCGACCACGGTGGTGAGCTGCGCGGAGACCTGCAGCGACTCCACCATCCGGCGGGCGATCGTCTGCCGGATCCGCGACATCTTCTCGGTGCGGCCGCGCAGCGCGAGCTGCTCGGCCGGGGCGCCCGCGGGCGCCGGGGCGGCGTGCCGGCCGGCCTGCTGGGCGGGCTGGGCCTGCGCGGCGGGCGCCGCGGGCGCGGCGGGGGCCTGCGGGGCGGCGGGCGCGGCCTGCCGGGCGGCCTGGGCTGCGCGGGCGGCCTCCAGGACGTCCTGCTTGCGGATGCGTCCGCCGACGCCGGTGCCCTTCACCGTGGTCAGGTCGACCTCGTGCTCGGCGGCGAGCTTGCGGACCAGCGGCGTCACGTACGGGCCGTCGCCGGAGGGGGCGGCCTCCTGCGCCGGGGGCTGCTGCGCCGCCGGGGCCGGCGCGGGCGCCGACTGCTGCGGTGCCGGAGCGGGCGCCGGGGGCGCCGGGGGCTGCTGCTGGGCGGGCGGCGGCCACGAGGCGGGCGGCGGGCCCTGCGGCGCCTGCTGCTGGGGCGCCTGCTGCGCGGGCGGCTCCGGCGCCTCCTGCCGCGGCGCGTCCTGCGGGGCGGCCTCCTGCTCGGGGGCCTCCTGCCCGGCCGGGGCGCCGCCGCCGGACGGCGCGTCGCCCTCGTCACCGATGATCGCGAGTTCGGCCCCGACCTCGACCGTCTCGTCCTCGGCGACGGTGATGCTGGTCAGGACGCCGGAGGCGGGTGAAGGGATCTCGGTGTCGACCTTGTCGGTCGATACCTCGAGAAGCGGCTCGTCGGTCTCGACGCGCTCACCCTCCTTCTTCAACCAGCGGGTGACGGTGCCCTCGGTGACGCTCTCTCCGAGCTGGGGCATAGTGACGGAGACCGGCATGGCTCTCAGCGACTCCTTCGAGTAATACTGCGCGGCGTTCAGCCGTGCACGTGCAGTGGCTTGCCGGCGAGCGCGAGATGCGCCTCGCCGACCGCCTCGGACTGGGTCGGGTGGGGGTGGATCAGCTGGGCGACCTCGCCGGGCAACGCCTCCCAGTTGTAGATGAGCTGACCCTCCGCGATGAGCTCGCCGACGCGTGCGCCGACCATGTGCAGGCCAAGGACGGGGCCGTCCACTGCGGCGATCACCTTGACCTCGCCCTGCGTCCCCAGGATCTTGCTCTTGGGGTTGCCGGCCAGGTCGTAGGTGACCTCCTTGACCTCGTAACCGCGCTCCCGGGCGACGGCGGTGGTGATGCCCACCGACGCGACCTCGGGGTCGGAGTAGGTGATGCGGGGCACGCCGTCGTAGTCGATCGGGGGCGGGGTGAGCCCGCCGAGCCGCTCGGCGACGAGGATGCCCTCGGCGAAGCCGACGTGGGCCAGCTGCGGCGTCGGGATCAGGTCGCCGACCGCCGAGATCGTGGGGACGCTCGTCCGGCAGAACTCGTCGACCTTGACGAAGCCGCGCTCGGTCTCCACGCCCGCCTCGGCCAGGCCGATGCCGTCGGAGACCGGGCCGCGGCCGACGGCGACCAGCAGGATCTCCGCGTCGATGGTCGTGCCGCCCTCCAGGGTGACCGACACGCCGCCCTGGGTGGGCTTGGCGCTCTCGAAGCGCGTGCCGAGCTCGTATTTGATGCCGCGCTTGCGGAACGCCCGCTCCAGCCGCTTGGAGCTGGACTCCTCCTCCAGCGGCAGCAGGTGGGGGAGCGCCTCGACGATCGTGACCTCGGCGCCGAACGAGCGCCAGACGCTGGCGAACTCCACGCCGATCACGCCGCCGCCGAGGATGACCACGGAGCCGGGGACGTGCTCCAGGCGCAGCGCGTGGTCGCTGGAGATGACGCGCTCGCCGTCGATGTCCAGGCCGGGCAGCGACTTGGGCGCCGAGCCCGTCCCGAGGACGATGTGGGCGCCCTCCAGCGCCCGGACCCGCCCGTCGCCGGTCGTGACCTCGACGGTGGTGGGGCCGGTGAGGCGGCCGGTGCCGTGCACGACCTCGATGCCCCGGGACTTGATCAGCCCGGTGAGGCCCTTGACGGTCGTCGAGACGACCTTGTCCTTGTAGGCGTTGACGCCCGCGACGTCGATGCCCTCGAACGCCGCCTTCACGCCGAACCTCGCGGCCTCGCGGGTCTGGTCGGCGACCTCGGCCGCGTGCAGGAGGGCCTTGGTGGGGATGCAGCCGCGGTTGAGGCAGGTGCCGCCGAGGGACTCGTCCCGCTCGACGAGCGCGACCGATTTGCCGAGCTCGGCGGCGCGCAGCGCGCACGCGTACCCGCCGCTGCCGGCACCGAGGACGACGATGTCGAAGGGGCCGCTGTTGGCCACTGGACGCTCCCTTTCCCGGTCTTGGCGCCACGTGGGCCGCGGCGCCTTGGGCGGGGCGGGGCGCGCAGGCGCCGGGCCCCTCCGCCACAAGCAAACCTAGTAGCTTGTCACCCCGGTGACCTACGGCGGCCCCTAAAGGGTTCCGTCGGCGAGGTCCTCGGCGATCTGGACGAGCGTGCGGGTGGCCGCGCCCGTGCCGCCCTTCGGGGTGTACCCGTACGGCTCGCCCTTGTGGAAGGACGGGCCGGCGATGTCGAGGTGCGCCCACTTCACGCCGTCGGGCACGAACTCCTGGAGGAAGACCCCGGCCACCAGCATGCCGCCCCAGCGCTCGCCGCTGATGTTGGCGATGTCGGCGACCGCGGAGTCCAGGCCCTTGCGCAGTTCCGCGGGCAGCGGCATGCCCCAGGACGCCTCCCCCGCGCGGCCGGCCGCCGCGACCACCTTCTCACGGACGGCGTCGTCGTTGGCCATGACCCCGGTGGTCCGGGTGCCGAGCGCGACGAGCTGCGCGCCGGTCAGCGTCGCCACGTCCACCAGCAGGTCGGGGGAGTCCTCGCCGGCGCGGACGATGGCGTCGGCCATGACGAGGCGGCCCTCGGCGTCGGTGTTGAGGACCTCGACGGTCTTGCCGCCGTAGATGCGCAGCACGTCCGACGGGCGCTGCGCGGTGCCGCTCGGCATGTTCTCGGCGATGGCCAGGTAGCCGACGACGTTGACCTTGGGGCGGAGCCCGGCGATGGCCTGGAGCGCGCCGAGCACCGCGCCCGCGCCGCCCATGTCGGACTTCATCCAGTCCATGGCCTCGGAGGGCTTGAGCGACAGGCCGCCGGAGTCGAAGGTGATGCCCTTGCCGACCAGCGCGAGGGTCTTGGACGCCTCGGGGTGGGAGTAGGCGAGCCGGACGAGGCGCGGCGGGTTGACCGAGCCCTGCCCGACGCCCGCGATGCCGCCGTAGCCGCCCTCCACCAGGGCCCGCTCGTCGAGCACCTCGACGTCCAGGCCCGCCTCCCCGGCGACCCGCTCGGCCTCGCCGGCGAGGTCCTCGGGGGACAGGTGGGAGGGCGGGGTGTTGACGAGGTCGCGGACGAGGTTGATCGAGGCCGCGAGGATCCGCGCGCGGCCGACGGCGTCCTCTTCGGAGGCGGGGGCCAGCAACCGGATCTCCTCGGCGGGCGTCTTGCGCCCGTCGCCGGTGCGGAAGGCGTCGAAGGAGTAGTTGCCGAGCAGGGCGCCGAGGGCGACGGCCTCGACCTCGCCGGAGGAGGCGGCGGGGAGCGCGACGGCGACCCGGGTGCTGCCGGCGAGCGCGCGCAGGGCGGCTCCGGCGGCGCGGCGCAGGTCCTCGGCGGCGGGGCGCTCGCCGAGCCCGGCGGCCACGATCACCGTCGCGGGGACGGCGCCGAGGGTGGGGAGCTTGACGACCTCGCCGGCCTTGCCGGTGGCGCCGAGCGCGCGCAGCGCGTCCGCGAGCCGCCCGTCCAGGGCCTTGTCGAGGCCCTCGGCACCGGCGGCCGGGACGGCGCCCGCCTCGGCTGGGGAGACGCCGATCACGATCGCGTCGACGTCGAGTGTGGCCGGGGCTGCGCTGTCAAGGCTGATGCTCGTCACGTAGCACGATGGTAGTCCTCCCCGTGACCGGTTTCGCCCTTTTGGATCAAGCCTTACCCTCCCGGAACGCGCGCGGGGCGCCGGGCGCGGCGCCGCAAAGGTGCGCGGGACCGCGCCAGGGGTGGCGGAACGCCCTCGCGCGAGGGTCCCGCCGCAGGTCGTGCGCCGGTTCGCACATTGTCCGGGTGGCGTAGCGGGAACCCTATTCACCTATTCCGATGGTTTTAGTAGGTTAAGCCCGTGACCAGGAGAGACACCGCCGCTGAGGCGCTGACACTGACCGACGCGCGGCGGCTGCGTGCCGACCGGGCCCGGCAGGTGGCCGACGTGCTGCGCCGCCAGGTGCTGGACGGCGGGTTCCGCGGCGGCGCCCTTCCCGCCGAGGCCGAGCTCGTCCGCGAGTTCGGCACGTCCCGCAACACCGTCAGGGCCGCGCTGGACCTGCTGCGCGCCGAGGGCCTGGTCGAACGCTGCCCGGGCGTCGGGACGCTCGCGGTCGCCGAGAAATATCCGCACGGGCTGGAACGGCTCCGGGGCCTCGCGGAGACGCTGCGCGAGCACGGGGTGGTCACCAACGAGGTCCGCACGACCGGGCTGATCGCGCCGTCCCGGGAGATCTCGTCGCGGCTGGCGCTGCCGGAGGGGGAGCCGGTCGTCTACATCGAGCGGATCCGGCGGCTCGACGGGCTGCCGCTCTCGCTCGACCTGACCTATGTGTCCCGCGACCTCGGCGAGCCGCTGCTCGCCGAGGACCTCGCCCACAACGACATCTTCGTGCTGCTGGAGCGGATCGCCGGGCAGCCGCTCGGCCGGGCCGAGGTCACGCTGGAGGCCGTCAACGCCGACCCGCACTCCGCCGCGACCCTCGACGCCCCGCGCGGCACCGCGCTGCTGATGCTGGAGCGCCTGACGCACCTCGCGGACGGCCGTCCCGTCGACCTGGAGTTCATCCGGTTCCGCGGCGACCGCATCACGATGAGCGGCTCGATGAGCCGCTCCTGACACCACCGGCCACGAGCGCCGGACCGACCGCGGATCTGACCCGCTCCCGGGGCGCGGGGCGCGCCTCGCCGGAGTCCGGCCCCAGACCGCCGAATCTGGAGATGCCCATGTCCCTTGTGGACCACCGCGCCGACGTCCCCGTGACCGTGGACGAGGCCCTCTGCATCGACGGCTGCACGCTGTGCATCGACGTCTGCCCGCTCGACGCGCTCGCCGTCCACCCCGAGACCGGCAAGGCGTACATGCACGTGGACGAGTGCTGGTACTGCGGCCCGTGCGCCGACCGGTGTCCCACCGGTGCCGTGACCGTGAACATGCCGTACCTGCTGCGCTAAGGGGCCTGCGATGAACAGAACACTGGCGGCCGGAGCCGCCCTGGTACCGCTCCTGGCCGGCTGCACCGTCGCGGGCAACGCCTCCGGCGGCGGCGCCGGCCAGATCGTCGTGGGGTACCAGTCCAAGACGATCAACACGGTCACCGCCGGGACCCTCCTGCGCTCGCGGGGCTTCTTCGAGAAGCGGCTGAAGGAGCTGGGCGGGCCGGACGGGAAGAAGTACTCGGTCGTGTGGCGCGACTACGACACCGGCGCCCCCATCACCGCGCAGATGCTCGCCGGGAAGATCGACATCGGCTCGATGGGCGACTACCCGCTGCTGATCAACGGGTCGCGGTCGCAGGCGCAGGGGCCCGACGCCGAGACCGAGTGGGTGTCGGTGACCGGCTACAACCTGCGGGGTTCGCTGAACGGCGTCGTCGTCCCCCACGACTCCAAGGCCAAGACGCTGCGCGACCTGAAAGGCAAGACCGTGTCGGCGAGCGTCGGGTCCGCCGGGCACGGGACGTTCGTCCAGGCCGTGCGCAAGTACGGCCTCGACCCGGCCAAGGACCTCAAGGTCGAGAACCAGCAGCCCACGGTGGGCGCGTCGGCGCTCCAGGCGGGGAGCGTGGCCGCTCTCGCCCAGTTCGTCGCCTGGCCCGGGCTGTTGGTGGACAAGGGGCAGGCCAGGCTGCTGTACGACGGCGGCGACCTCGGCGTGCCGACGTTCCACGGGGTCGTCGTCCGCAAGCGGTACGCGCGGGAGAACGAGAAGATCGTCCAGGCGTTCCTGCGCGCGCAGATCGACGCGACCGCCTACCTGCACGCCCGTCCCGTGGAGGCCGCCGAGTCGGTGGCGTCCAGCACGGGGCTGCCGGTGGAGACGGTCTACCTCTACAACGGCGCGGGCGGTGTCGCGACGTTCGACCCGACCATCAAGAAGCCGCTGAGGGACGCGTTCGTCCAGGACGTCCCCTTCCTGAAGTCGATCGGCGTCATCCAGACGCCGCTGAAGGTCGACCCCTTCGTCAACGACGCCTACATCAGGAAGGCCGTGGGCCCTTCTTACGACGGCGCCGCCGCGTCCACGGCGAACCCTGCCGCCATCACCGGCACCGACGGGGTCTGCAAGAAGAAGGTGGACGACCCCGCCACTGCGGGCGAGGTGTGGGTGCAGGGCGAGCCTGCGACGCGTCCCGTCGCCGATCCCGTCTGCCTGCTGCGGAACGTGCGCGCGCTCAAGGGCGAGGGCAAGCAGCTCCGGGCCGTCTACATCCCCGACACCGCGGCCGGGACGCGCTGGTTCGCCGACAAGGACGTCTGGGTGGAGGACCCGTCCGCCGCCGCGGAGAAGAGGTTCAAGCCCTTCGCCACGCGGGAGGGCGCGGAGAAGTACGTGTCCGCCCACTCGGGTGCCAAGGTCGTCACCTACGACGAGGCGGTGCGACGCGCATGACCAGGCTCCTGCGCTGGCCGGTGCGGGCGGCGTCCCTCGCCGCGGCGCTCGTGCTGTGGCAGGTCCTCACCGCCGCCGACGTGCGGCTCTGGGTCCGCTTCGACCGTTTCCCCGGCCCCGCCGAGGTCCTGCGCGAGTTCGGGCGGCAGGTCGAGCACGGCCAGTTCTGGCAGGACGTCGCGCAGAGCCTCGTGCGGATCCTCACCGGGTTCGCGCTGGCCGCGGTCCTCGGGGTCGTGCTCGGCGTGGCCACCGCCCGCTCGCGCTGGGCGGGCGACCTGCTCCAGCCGCTGTTCGAGGTGGCCCGCCCGATCCCCGCCATCGCGCTCGTGCCGGTGGCCATCCTGCTGTTCCCCGCGAACGAGCAGGGCATCGTCTTCATCACCTTCGTCGCGGCGTTCTTCCCCGTCCTGGTCAGCACGCGGCACGCGGTGCACGCGCTGCCGCTCGTCTGGGAGGACGCGCTGCGCACGCTCGGCGCGGGCCGGGCGCGGGTGCTGGCGCGCGTCGTGCTGCCGGGGGTGCTGCCCGGCGTGTTCGGCGGCCTGTCGATCGGCATGGGCGTCGCGTGGATCTGCGTGATCTCCGCGGAGATGATCTCCGGTGACTTCGGGGTCGGCTACCGCACCTGGCAGGCGTACACGATCGTCGACTACCCCGGCGTGCTCGTCGGGATGGCGGTCATCGGGCTGCTCGGCTGGCTCACCTCCGCCTCGGTGGAGCTGGCCGGCCGCAGGCTCACCCGGTGGCTGCCGAGGGAGGACCGCTCATGAGGGGCCGGACCGGACAGGGGGCGTGGAAGGCCGTCCCGCCGCGGAGCGGGCGCGGCGCGGTGTCCCTGCGGGCCGAGGGGGTGGGCCTCGGGTACGGCGGCCGCACCGTCGTGGCGGGCCTGGACCTGGCGGTCGCGGCCGGGGAGGTCCTGGTCGTCGTCGGCCCGTCCGGCTGCGGCAAGTCCACGCTGCTGCGGGCGTTCGCCGGGCTGCTCCCGGTGGTGTCCGGGCGCGTCCTCGCCGACGGCGAGCCGGTCACCGGCACCTCCGCCGACCGCGCGCTCGTCTTCCAGGACGACGCGCTGCTGCCCTGGCGGACGGCCCGCCGCAACGTCGAGCTGGCGCTGTCGCTGCGCGGAGTCCCGCGTCCCGCGCGCCGTGCCGCCGCCCTGGGCTGGCTCGAACGGGTCGGGCTCGGCGACGCCGCGGACCGGCTCCCGCGCGAGCTGTCGGGCGGGATGCGGCAGCGCGTCCAGATCGCCCGGACCCTGGCGGCGCGCCCCCGCGCCGTCCTCATGGACGAGCCGTTCGGCGCCCTGGACGCGCAGACCCGCGCGGCGATGCAGCGCCTGCTGGTGGACGTCCTCGCCGACACGCCCGCCACCGTCGTGTTCGTCACGCACGACGTGGACGAGGCGCTGCTGCTCGGCCACCGGATCGTCGTGCTGGGCGCGGAGGGCGTCGCCGCGGAGTTCCCCGTCCCGGTGTCCCGCGACCGGGTCCTCGCGGCGCTGGGCGCGCCCGGGGCGCGCACCGAGAGGGAGGCGGTCTGATGGAGGTCCCGTCCGTGGCGGAGCGGCGCGAGCTGCGCTGTGACGTGCTGGTGGTCGGCGGCGGCACCGCCGGCACGATGGCCGCGATCACCGCGGCCGAGCACGGCGCTACCGTGCTGCTGCTGGAGAAGGCGCACGTCCGGCACTCCGGTGCCCTCGCCATGGGGATGGACGGCGTGAACAACGCGGTCATCCCCGGCAAGGCCACCCCCGAGGACTACGTCGCCGAGATCACCCGGGCCAACGACGGCATCGTCGACCAGGCGACCGTCCGGCAGACCGCGACCCGCGGCTTCGCGATGGTGAAGCGCCTCGAACGCTACGGGGTGAAGTTCGAGAAGGACGAGCACGGCGAGTACGCGGTGCGCCGCGTCCACCGGTCGGGCGCCTACGTGCTGCCCATGCCGGAGGGCAAGGACGTCAAGAAGGTCCTGTACCGGGTCCTGCGCCAGCGGTCCATCCGGGAGAAGGTCCAGATCGAGAACCGCGTGATGCCCGTGCGCGTCCTCACCTCCGGCGGCCGCGCGGTGGGCGCCGTGGGGTTCGACACCCGCAGCGGCGAGTTCGTCACCGTGTCGGCCGGTGCGGTGATCCTGGCGACGGGCGCGTGCGGACGGCTCGGCCTCCCCGCGTCCGGCTACCTGTACGGGACGTACGAGAACCCCACCAACGCCGGTGACGGCCACGCGATGGCCTACCACGCGGGCGCCGAGCTCAGCGGCATCGAGTGCTTCCAGATCAACCCGCTCATCAAGGACTACAACGGTCCCGCGTGCGCCTACGTCGCCAACCCCTTCGGCGGGTACCAGGTGAACGCCGAGGGCACGCGGTTCGTGGACTGCGACTACTGGTCCGGGCAGATGATGTCGGAGGTCAAACGCGAGATCGACTCCGCACGCGGCCCCATCTACCTCAAGCTCACCCACCTGCCGGACGAGACGCTGAGCGCGCTTGAGGACATCCTGCACACCACCGAGCGGCCTACCCGGGGCACCTTCCACAGCGGCCGCGGCCACGACTACCGCACCCACGACGTGGAGATGCACATCTCCGAGATCGGGCTGTGCGGCGGTCACTCCGCGTCGGGCGTCTGGGTGGACGAGAACGCCCGCACCACCGTCCCCGGCCTGTACGCGGCGGGCGACCTGGCCTGCGTCCCGCACAACTACATGATCGGCGCGTTCGTCTTCGGCGACCTGGCGGGCGCGCACGCCGCCACCCACCACGGCGCTTCCCGGCACGGCGCCGCCCACCGCGACGGCGCTTCCGGCACGGCGGAGGACGCGGGGGCCGCGGCGGCGCTGCCCGAGGACCAGATCGCGGCCGCGCACGAGCTGATCTACCGGCCGCTCCGCCATCCGGACGGGCCGCCGCAGCCGCAGGTGGAGTACAAGCTGCGCCGCTTCGTCAACGACTACGTCGCACCGCCCAAGACCCGGGCCAAGCTCGACATCGCCGTCGAGACGTTCACCCGCATGGAGGCGGAGATCGCGGCGATGGGCGCGCGGACCCCGCACGAGCTGATGCGCTGCGCCGAGGTGTCGTTCATCCGCGACTGCGCGGAGATGGCCGCCCGCTCGTCCCTGACCCGCACCGAGAGCCGCTGGGGCCTCTACCACGACCGCGCCGACCTGCCCGAGCGCGACGACGCGTCCTGGATGTACCACCTGAACCTGCGGCGGCGCGACGACGGGGCGATGGAGTTCGTCAAGCGCCCGGTCGCGCCCTACCTGGTGCCGGTCGAGGGCTTCACCGTCCCGCCCGCGGGCGAGCCGGTCGTGCTCGCGCCGTCCGCGCAGCCCCTCCGCGCCGCCGGACTGGGCGGACCGGAGGGTGGCGGCGGCGCGGCCGGGGGCGCGCGCCCGGCCATGGCCATCGGACGATCCCCGCGGCTGCTGGAGCTCCAGCGGCTGGCCGAGACGGAGCCGCCCGTCGGGGCGATCACCCCCTACCTGGACGACCCGGACCCGAAGGTCCGCCGCGCGGCCGTGGCGACGCTGACCGAGGTGGCCCCCGAGGGCGTGGCCGGAGCCCTCGCCGTCGCGCTCGCCGACACCCACGGCTCCGTGCGCCGCGCCGCCGCGACGGCGCTGCGGGAACTGGTCGAGGTGATCCCGGCCACCCCGGACGTGCGGGTCGCGCTGTCGTGCGCGCTCACGGGCCGGGACGCCCAGGTGCGCGCGGCCGTCCTGGACGTCCTGCGCGCCCTGCGCCTCGGGACCCCCGAGGTGTTCGCCGGGGCCCTGGGCGACGCCGACCACCGCGTCCGCCTCCAGGCCGTCCGCGGGCTGGTCTCCCACGACGCGGCCGGGGCGGTCGCGCGGGCCGCCCGCGACGGCTCCCGGGAGGTGAGGGTGGCCGTGGCGCACGGCCTGGGCACCATCGGCGAGCCGGGCACCATCGGCGAGCCGGGCACCATCGGCGAGCCCGGCGCGGGCGACGCGCTGGCCGTCCTCGTCCGGGACGGGGACGACCTGGTCAGGGCCGCCGCCCTGGAGGCCCTCGCGGGCGTCGGCTGCCCGCCGCCGCTCGACGCCTCCGCCGTGGACGCCCTCCACGACCCGGCCTGGCAGGTCCGGGCGGGCGCCGCCCGCGGCCTGGCCCCCGCCGCCCCTGAGATCGCCGCGGGGCCGCTGGTGAAGGCCCTGGACGACCCGCACCTGGACGTCCGCAAGGCCGCCGTCATCTCCCTGTCCGACCATCTGCGCTCCGCCCGCCTCCTGCACGGCGACGCCGCCCTCCCCGAGGTCGCCGAGGCGCTGGCGCGGGCCCGGACGGATCCGGACGCCGACGTCCGCGCCTACGCCCGCCGGGGCCTGGCCGGCCCCGCGGTCAGCGGGCCAGGGTGACCAGGGCGGCGGTCGCGGCGCACTCGACCAGGGCGCCGAGGACGTCGCCGGTGACACCGCCCAGGCGGCGGACGGCATGACGCAGCAGGAGCGCGGAGGCCGCCAGGCCCGCGACGACCGCGGCGGCGGAGCGCACGCCGCCGCCGGTCCCGCCGGCGGCGGCCCCGGCGAGGGCGGCGGCCAGGATCGCCACGGCCGTCACCGCCAGCGCCGCGCGGACGGGCACGGTCCCCGCCACCAGGGCGCCCAGCCCGCCCGGCCGCGCCGGGGGGACGGCGGCGCGGCACGCCCAGGGGAGCGCCAGCCGCCCGGTGACGGCGGCGACGAGCACGGCGGTCACGGCGTGCGGGGCGGAGGCCAGCGCCGCGACCTGCGCGAGCAGGACCAGCACCAGCGTCACCACGCCGAACGGCCCGATGTCGGACCGCTTCATGATCGTGAGCGCCTCGGCGGCCGGGCGGCCGCTGCCCAGGCCGTCGGCGAGGTCGGCCAGCCCGTCCAGGTGCAGGGCCCGGGTGAGCACCGCCGTCACGGCCACGGCCAGCGCCGCCCGCAGCAGCGGCGACAGGCCCAGCGCGTCACCCGCGAGCAGGACCAGCGCGGCGGCCCCGCCCGTGATCAATCCCACCGCGGGCGCCAGGAGCATGGCGGCGCGGGCGGCCTCCCGGTCCACCCGCTCCGCCCCGCCGCCCGCGGGGAGCGGGACGATGGTGAGAAAGGTGACCGCCAGCCGCAGGCCCGCCTTCGCGGCGTCTCCGTCCTTCACGGCAGGTCCATGACGCGTCCGGCCACGACCAGCGCCGCCTCCTCGGACTCCGCCGCGAGGCGCTGGTTGAGGTGGCCGAGCAGGTCCCGGAACGCCCGCCCGGACGGCGTGGCCGGCACCAGCGACAGCCCGACCTCGTCGCTGACCGCGACCACGCGCGCGCGGGTGCCGCGCCAGGCGGCGACCACCTCCTCCAGCCGGGGGCGCACGCGCGACGGGTCGTCCCAGGCGCCGGCCTCGTCGATCGCGGCCGTGAGCCACGTGCCGATCCCGTCCACGAGCACCGCGCCCGTCGCCGCCGCGAGGGCGCCCGGGAGATCGGTGGTCTCGACCGTCCGCCACCACGCGGGACGGCGGCCGCGGTGCGCGGCGATCCGCGCGTTCCATTCGGGGTCGTCGTCGCGGGCCAGGCCGGTCGCCACGTATGTCACGTCCGGGCACGCGGCCAGGCGGAGTTCGGCTTCGGCGGATTTGCCCGACCGCGTGCCGCCCAGGAGCAGCGTCCGCGACGGACCGCCCTGAGGGCGTTCCCAGAACGCCATCCGGCGTTCCAGTTCGGCAGGAGAGGAGATGCGGTGGTCAACGTGAACGGCCATGACCTCCGTCTTGGGTGTGGCCGCACCCACATGGCGCAGGCGTCCCAGGTGCTCGGGCGAACCGGCGAGGTCCAGCAGGACCGCGTCGTACTCCACGCCCGCGGCCGGTTCAGGGGCCGCCCCCGGCCCGGACGCCACCAGGGCCCGTCCGCCGCCCGCGCCCGTCACGTCGTGGCCGCCGGGGACGCGCACGCGGGCGCAGTCCTCCAGCGGCACCCCGTCGATCACGACGCTGGCCGGTTCGTGCCGGATCCCGGCGAGGCGCAGCCGGTTGCAGGAGGCGCAGACGCAGCCGGTCGCGGGCCATCCCCGCGGGCCGGCGAAGGCGCGAAGCTCGATGTCCATGTCGATCGGAACTCTACGGCCGCGCTGGAACCGGCCCTCCGCTGGATACCCTCACCTGGAAGTCCGCGACGTCCTCTGAGGAGACCCGGTGGGCATTCCCCCGAACACACCGTGGCAGCAGCCGGGCCCGCCTTACGGGCCGCCGCCCTCCACACCGCCGCCCTCCATGCCGCCGCCGTCCATGCCGCCGGGAGGCCACGGGCCCGGCTGGAGTCCCGTCCCGCCGATCCCGCCCGGCCCGCCTCCCCGGCGGACGGGGGCCGGGCTGGCTATCGCCCTCGCCACCGGCGGGCTCGTCCTCGTCCTGATCGTGGTGGCGGCCGTCGTCCTCGCCGGGCGGGACGGCGGCGGCGGAGGAGGTGGGGCAGGCGGGGCCCAGGCGCGGGCGAAGACCGGTGAGATCAAGGGCGGCGCGCTCGCCACCCCCGGCCCCGACGGCAGCCTCACCATGGCGCGGCCGGGCGTCACCGGCCCGGTCGTGGACGTCTACGAGGACTTCGCATGCCCGCACTGCGGCGCGTTCGACCGCCTGCACGACCCGATGCTCAAGGAACTCGCGGTGTCCGGCCGCGCGAAGGTGGTCTTCCGCCCGGTCGTGATCTTCAGCGCGGGCAACGAGCCCGCGCACGGCAACTCGCTGCGGGCGGCAGCGGCGCTGCGCTGCGTCCCGGACGGCGCGCGCTGGCTGTCCTACCAGGACGCGCTGTACGCGCACCAGCCGCCTTCGCTGAGCGAGAAGGGCTACGCCACGTCCGACCTCGTCGCCTACGCCGCGCCGTTCGGGCTGACCGGAGACGGCTTCCGGAACTGCGTGACGGGCCAGCGGTACGCGGACGAGGTCACGGTGGTCAGCAAGGGGTACATAGCGTCCGGCCTCCAGGGCACGCCCAGCGTCAGGGTGAACGGGCGGATGCTCGGCTCGGCCGAGACCGCCTCGCCCGAGACGCTGCGCCGCGCGGTCGAGGCCGCGTCCTGATCAGGCGGCGCCTGGAGGGACTAGTCTCACCGCGACGAGGGAGGTCGACAGCGATGGCGTGGAGCTGGCGTTTGGAAAGGGCCGACGGGCGGCCCGCGGGGGAGTCGGAGGAGACCTTCTCCACCCAGGCGGACGCGGAGAGCTGGCTGGGCGAGAACTGGCGCGCCCTGCGCGCCGACGAGGTCGAGAAGGTGACCCTGCTGGACGGCGAGTCGGCCGTCTACGGGATGAGCCTCGACGACCCCGTCTGACACGGCCCGCCCGCGGCGGCCCGGGCGGCGCGGCGCCGGCGCACCGGGCCGCGGGGCCGGACCCCGCGGCCCTCGCGCTCAGGGGCGCGTGCTCGGGCTGACCGTCTTGGCCGGGTCGCGGACGACGGCGTCGCCGAGGACGTCGTCGATACGCTTCAGCACCTCGGCGTCCAGCCTGACACCGGCCGCCTTCACGTTGTCGGCCACCTGCTCGGGACGCGACGCCCCGACGATCGCCGCCGACACGTTCGGGTTCTGCAGCGTCCAGGCGACGGCGAGCTGGGCCATCGACAGCCCGAGCTCGTCGGCGATCGGGCGCAGGTTCTGCACGCGGGTGAGCACGTCGTCGTTCAGGTAGCGCCGGACCATGTCGGCGCCGCCCTTCTCGTCGGTCGCACGCGACCCCTCCGGCAGCGCTTGGCCCGGCTTGTACTTGCCGGTGAGCACGCCCTGCGCGATCGGCGACCAGACGATCTGCCCGACGCCCTCGCGCTCGGACAGCGGGACGATCTCCTCCTCGATGACCCGCCACAGCATCGAGTACTGCGGCTGGTTGGAGACGATCCGGTCGAGGCCCATCTCGTCGGCGATCTTCAGGGCCCGCTCGATCTCGTCGGCGCGCCACTCCGAGACGCCCACGTACAGCACCTTGCCCTGGCGGACGAGGTCGTCGAACGCCCTGAGGGTCTCCTCCAGCGGCGTCTCGCGGTCGAACCGGTGGGCCTGGTACAGGTCGACGTAGTCGGTGCCGAGCCGGCGGAGCGAGCCGTCGATCGACTCCCTGATGTGCTTGCGGGACAGCCCCCGGTCGTTCTGCCCGGGACCGGTGGGCCAGTAGACCTTCGTGAAGATCTCCAGCCCCTCGCGGCGCTGCCCCTTGAGCGCGCGCCCGAGGACCTCCTCGGCGCGCGTCCCGGCGTACACGTCCGCGGTGTCGAAGGTGGTGATCCCCTCGTCGAGGGCCGCGCGCACGCAGGCGTGCGCGGCGTCCTCCTCGACCTGGGAGCCGTGGGTGAGCCAGTTGCCGTACGCGATCTCGCTGATCTTCAGACCGCTCCGGCCCAGGTATCGGAACTCCATGGGCACGAACCCTAGCCGGACGTGGAACGGTACCGGCGCGTCAGACCTTGTCCTTCTCACCCAGCGAGACCGCCGGCGCGGGCATCCGGAGCCTGCGGATCTGCATGGCGCGCATGGCCGCGTACAGCCCGACGCCCCGGGTGTCCTCGCCGGGGTGGCGCTCCGCGGCGAGCTTCTTGACCCCCCGGCTCAGGAACACGCCCTCGGCGAGGACGATGAGCAGCACCACCGGCGGCGCGAACAGCCCCAGCAGCCGCGCCGCGGGGATCGGCAGGAGGCTGAGGATCACGATCGCGAACAGCGCGTACATCAGGTACGAGCCGAAGGTGCGGCGGGCGTCGACGTAGTTGCGCGCGAGCCTGCGGACGGGGCCCTTGTCCCGCTTGAGCAGGTACTTCTCCTCGCCCCTGGCCATGCCGGCGCGGGCCTTGACGCGCTCGTCCGCCTGCCTCGCCCTGACCTTCTTGTACGCCTCCTTGCGGGAGGAGGGCGCGGTGATGGGCTGGCGGCGGCGTTTCTCGGCCTCGCTGCGCTTGGGCGTGGGGCGGCCCTTTCCTCCCGGCTTTACTACCTGAGGAGGATTCGCCGGGGCTTCCGGGGTACGACGCTTGAACACGGGCTCAGCCTACCGGCTGCGAACATCGTGGCTGCCTCGCGCGTTAACGCGTAGGGTGATAAGAACCCCAGCAGTGGTCATTAAGCCCAGTTTGCGACTGAGGCGACAGCACGAAGGGACCGGCGCCGCGCGATGAGCGTGATGAAGCGAATGTCGATGATCTTCAAGTCCAAGGCGAACAAGGCCCTGGACCGCATGGAGGATCCTCGCGAGACGCTCGACTACTCCTACCAGCGCCAGCTGGAGATGCTGCAGAAGGTCCGTCGGGGGGTCGCCGACGTCGCCACCTCGCGCAAGCGTCTCGAGCTGCAGATCAACCAGCTCGAGGGCCAGCAGACCAAGCTGACCGAACAGGGCAAGAAGGCGTTGCAGGTGGGCCGCGAGGACCTCGCCCGCGAGGCGCTCACCCGCCGCGCGGGGCTCGACAGCCAGCTCGGCGACCTGCGCGCGCAGTACCAGCAGCTCCAAGGCGAGGAGGAGAAGCTCACGCTCGCCTCCCAGCGGCTGCAGGCCAAGGTCGACTCCTTCCGTACCCGCAAGGAGACGATCAAGGCGACCTACACCGCCGCCGAGGCGCAGACGAAGATCAACGAGGCGTTCTCCGGCATCTCCGAGGAGATGGGCGACGTGGGTCTGGCGATCCAGCGCGCCGAGGAGAAGACCGAGACGATGAAGGCCCGCGCCGGGGCGATCGACGAGCTGCTGGCGTCCGGCGCCCTGGAGGACTTCTCCGGGCCCAAGGACGACATCCAGGCCGAGCTCGACCGGATGGGCTCCGGCCCGGGCGTCGATCTGGAGCTGGAGCGGCTCAAGGCCGAGCTGGGCCAGGGCCCCGCGCCCAAGGAGCTGAGCCAGGGCACGCCGACCGCGCAGCCCCAGCAGCAGCCGCACGACACCCCGCAGCAGGCGCCGTGGCCGCAGAACCCCGGGGGTGCGCAGTGATCGTCCGCCTCATGGGCGAGGGCCAGCTGGACGTCGCGGCCGACGACCTGTCCGCGCTGAACACCCTCGACGCCGAGCTGGAGTCGGCGATCGAGTCCGGCGACGAGACGGCCTTCCGCGCCGCGCTGCACGCCCTGCTGGACAACGTCCGCAAGGTGGGCACCCCGCTCCCGGCCGACAGCCTGGCGCCGTCCGAGCTGATCCTGCCCCCGGCGGACGCGCACATCGACGAGGTCCGCTCCATGCTGGGCGACGAGGGGCTGATCCCCGACTAGGCGGTGCCGCGGCCGACGGCCGTGGGACCGCTCCACAGGGCGGTCCAGGCACAAAAACCCGGTCTCGTGCGTTCCTACGACTGAAAGCGGGAGAACTGGGGGGTTCGCAATGGCCCGGACGCGTTACGCCTCCGACCGGGGGCTGACGTCGCGCATGCTCGTGACCATGTTCCTGCTGGGGCTGGTCTACGTCGTCTTCGTGTCGGCGTTCTTCGTGATCACGCCGAAGTTCGGGATGATCGCGCTGGGCGTCGCGGTCCTGTTCCTGCTGGCCCAGTACTTCTTCTCCGACCGGCTGACCATGTTCGCCATGCACGGCCGGGAGGTCTCCGCCGAGGAGGCGCCCGAGCTGCACGGCGTCATCGACCGCATCTGCGCCATGTCGGACGCGCCGAAGCCGAAGGTCGCGATCGCCGACACCGACGTCCCCAACGCCTTCGCCACCGGCCGCAACCAGAAGAAGGCCGTCGTCTGCGTCACGACCGGGCTGCTGCGCCGCCTCGACCCCGTCGAGCTGGAGGGCGTCCTCGCGCACGAGATGGCCCACATCGCGCACAAGGACGTCGCGGTCATGACGATCGCCTCCTTCCTCGGCATCTGCGCGGGCCTCATCACCCGGTTCGGGCTGGAATGGGGCCTGTGGGGCGGCTTCAACCGCCGCGACGGCGACCAGAACACCGGCCTCGTCCTGCTCGCCGTGATCGCGGTCAGCGCCGTCGCGTACGCGGTCAGCTTCCTGCTCACCCGGGCCCTGTCGCGCTACCGGGAGCTGTCGGCCGACCGGGCCGCCGCGCTGCTCACCGGCCGCCCGTCCGCGCTGGCCAGCGCGCTGACGAAGGTCACCGGCGAGATCGCCCGGATCCCGACGAACGACCTGCGCTCGGCCCAGGCGTTCAACGCCTTCTTCTTCACCCCGGCGTTCGGCAAGGGCTTCAGCATCTCCTCGCTGTTCTCCACCCACCCGCCGCTGGACCGGCGGCTCGCGCAGCTGTCGGCGATCTCCGACCAGCTCGGCAGGGGAGCCTGATGGGATTCCTGGACACGCTGCTCGGCCGGTCCAAGCCGGTCAAGCCCGACCTCGACCGGCTGTTCGCGCTGTCCAACGCTGCGATCACACTGGAGGCGGCGACCGGGTTCACGCCGACCGGGCTCGGCTCGGTGTGCTTCCGCGCGGCCGAAGGGGGCGCGTTCGCGCGGCTCCAGCGCGACGTCCAGGAGCTGCTGGACGCCGACGAGGGCCCCAAGGTCGAGATCAGCACCGACTCCTACGGCTACACCTGGCTGCTCGCCGCGCACCCGCCCGAGGACCTGCCCGGCCTCGTCACCGACCTGCACGCCGTGAACGCGACGCTGGAGTCGGGCGGGTTCGGGCCGCACCTGCTGTGCTCGCTGGCCGGATTCACCGGCCCGGACGGGCGGCGCCTCGCGCTGGTCTACCTCTACAAACGCGGCACCTTCTACCCGTTCGCGCCGCTGCCCGGCGACAAGCGCGACAACGCGCTCGAACTCCAGGTGCGCGGCGCGGTCGGCGCCGACCTGCCCTTCGAGGACGACCTCGGCCGCTGGTTCCCCGTCTGGGGCGCCCCGGGCCTCTGACCGGCCCCTGACCGGCCGGTTCGCCCGCGGTGTCGAGTCCTTCTGTGTCATGCGACGCTGATCGCCGGGCGGCCGCCGCCCTAACGTCGGCCCATGGGGCCCACGCGTGACGCGCCCGACTCCGGGCTGACCTGGCGGATGCTCGCCACCATGACCCTCGTCACCGTCGTGTACGCGGCGGCGGTGCTGCCCGCGTTCCTCGCGGGCCCCGCCTGGGGGGCCGCGGCGGCCGCCGTCGCCGCCGCCCTCGCGGTGGCGTCGTCGCGGTGGGCGGACCGGCTGGCGCTGTACGCGATGGACGCCCGCCTCGTCGACGCGGACGAGGAGCCGGACCTGCACGCGGTCCTCGACCGGCTGTGCATGTCGTCGGGGCTGCCGAAGCCGCGCCTGGCCGTCTCCGCGCTCGGCATCCCGAACGCCTTCGCCGCCGGGTCGGGGCCCGGCACGGCGGTGGTGTGCGTGACCGACGGCCTGCGCGCCCGCCTCGAACCGGCGGAGGTCGCCGCCGTGCTCGCCCACGAGACCGCGCACGTCGCCAACCGGGACGTGCTCGTCACGGCGGTCGCCTCCTTCCCGGCCCTGGCCGCCGGGCTGTTCCTCGGCCGGTGGACGGACCTGTTCCGCGGCGGCCGGCGGGGAGCCGCTCGCGCGGCCGCGTGGGGCGCCGGGCTCCTCCTCCTGCCGGCGGCCGTCGCGGCGGCCCTGCTGCACGGCGCGGGCACGCTGGTCGGCCTGGCGCTGTCGCGGCACCGGGAGCTGTGCGCCGACTCGACGGGGGCGCTGCTGACCGGACGGCCCGCCGACCTCGCGTCCGCCCTCGGCAAGGTCGACGACGGGCTGCGGGACGCGTCCAGGGACGAGCGGCGCGCGCTGCGTCCCGTGCGGGCCCTGTGCGTGGCGGCGGCGCGCGGGGAGGGCGCGGCCGGGCTCCTGTCCACCCATCCGACGCTGGCGCGGCGCACGGAGCGGCTCACCGCGATCTCCCGCCGCCTCGCGAGCGGAGGCTGACTCGGTGGGCCTCCTGGACGGGCTGCTCGGCCGTCCCGCGCCCGCCGTCCCCGACCTGGACCGGCTGTTCGCCCTGCCCGGCGCCGCGGCGGCGCTGGAGGCCGCGACGGGCCTGGTCCCCACCGGCGGCGGCGCCGTCTGCCACCGCCTCGTGGAGGGCGGCCCGTTCGGCGCGTTCGGGCGGGCGCAGCGCGAGGTGACCCGGCTGCTCGGGCACCCCGCCGCCGCGGGCGGGCCGTGCGAGGCCGGGACGAGCGGAGGCCCCCACGGCTGGGTCTGGGTGCACGTCGCCCACCCGCCCGGCGCCCTCGGACGGCTCGTGGGCGACCTGCACCTGGTCAACGCGACCCTGGACGCCGCCGGATACGGCCCCTACCTGCTGTGCACGGTGGTGGGGTTCCGCAGGGACGGCTCCGCGCGGCCGTTGCTCCTCGTCCACCCGCACGGACGCGGGACGTTCTACCCGTTCGCGCCCAGCCCAGGGGAAGCCCGGCACCGCGACGGCGCCCTGGAGGCCCGAGTCCGCGACGCCCTCTCCGGGGAGCTGCCGATCGAGCAGGACACCGCCCGCCGGTTCCCCGTCTGGGACGCCCCCGGCCTGTGAACCCGGACGATCACGGCAGGGCGAGCATCTGGTCAAGGGCCACCCGCGCGTAGTGGGCCGTCTCCTCTTCCACCTGGATGACGTTCTCGACCTCGCCGCGCACCAGGGACTCCAGCGACCACACCAGGTGCGGCAGGTCGATGCGGTTCATCGTCGAGCAGTAGCAGACCGTCTTGTCCAGGAACATCACGTTCTTGTCCGGGTGGGCGCCCGCCAGCCGCCGGACGAGGTTCAGCTCCGTGCCCACGGCCCACGACGACCCGGGCTCGGCCTCCTCCAGCGTCCGGATGATGTACTCCGTCGACCCGATCCGGTCCGCGGCGGTGACGACCTCGTGCCGGCACTCGGGGTGGACGAGGACGTTGACGCCGGGCACGCGGGCCCGGACGTCGTCCACCGACTCCTTGCTGAACCGGCCGTGCACCGAGCAGTGGCCGCGCCAGAGGATCATCTTGGCGTCCCGCAGGTCCTGGTGCGCCAGCCCGCCGTCGCGGCGATGCGGGCTGTAGACGACGCAGTCGTCCAGGGAGAAGCCCATCTCCAGGACGGCGGTGTTGCGGCCGAGGTGCTGGTCCGGCAGGAACAGGACCTTCTTACCCTTGGCGTAGGCCCATTCCAGGGCGCGCTTGGCGTTGGAGGAGGTGCAGACCACGCCCCCGTGCCGTCCGACGAAGCCCTTGATGTCGGCGGAGGAGTTCATGTAGGTGACGGGGACGACGTCGTCGGCGATGCCGGCGTCCTCCAGGACGTCCCAGCACTCCTCGACCTGGTCGAACGTCGCCATGTCGGCCATCGAGCAGCCCGCGCCGAGGTCCGGCAGGATCACCCGCTGGTGGGCGGCGGTCAGGATGTCGGCCGACTCCGCCATGAAGTGCACGCCGCAGAACACCACATAGGGCGCCTCGGGCCGCGCCGCCGCCTCCCGGGCGAGCTTGAACGAGTCGCCGGTGACGTCGGCGAACCGGATGACCTCGTCGCGCTGGTAGTGGTGGCCGAGGACGAACACGCGGTCGCCGAGCGCCGCCTTCGCCGCGGCGGCGCGCTCGACCAGCCGGGGGTCGGACGCGGGCGGCAGCTCGCCGGGACAGTCCACGCCGCGCTCGCTGGCCGGGTCGGCGCCGCTGCCGAGCAGCAGCAGCGGAAGGTCGCGCACCGGGGTGGTCACGGGAGTCTCCCTCCTGCGACGGGGCTTATCGTCGCTTTGACGACTAATCATGGCACATCCGGGCAAGTCTGGCGGTGTGACGTAGACCGCACCGCCCGGGGGAGTTAAACCGGGCCGGGAAGCGGAATGGCTTTGTGGCGAGGTACGTTGTCCTAACGGAGTGAGGTCGTTCGACGTCCTCGGACACAAGCGACAGTTCGCCGCACCCGCGGCGCGGCAGACCCGGGAGCTGAACACATGACGGTTTCAGGCGAGACGACGCAGGAGACCACGCAGCAGGGCGTCATCATCACCGACGCCGCCGCCGAGAAGGCCAGGGGCCTGCTTGAGCAGGAGGGCCGTGACGACCTTGCGCTGCGTGTCGCCGTGCAGCCGGGGGGCTGCTCCGGTCTGATCTACCAGCTCTTCTTCGACGAACGGGAGATGGACGGCGACCAGGTCCAGGACTTCGGCGGCCTCGCGGTCCGGGTGGACCGCATGAGCGCCCCGTACCTGACCGGCGCCACCATCGACTTCGTCGACACGATCGAGAAGCAGGGGTTCACGATCGACAACCCCAACGCCTCCGGCTCCTGCGCCTGCGGCGACTCCTTCAACTGAGCGCGGCGCAAGCGTCACGCAAAGGGCGGCCCGGACGATTGTTTCCGGGCCGCCCTTCGCCGTCGCGGGGTGCGCGCGGCGGCGAGGTGTGGTCCGATGGGAAGTAGTCTTTCCGGGTTGAAACAGCCGGTGAACAGCCGGACGACCACGACGAGGAGAGCGACGCCGTGCGCATCGCCGTGACTGGCTCCATTGCCACCGACCATCTGATGACCTTCCCCGGAAGGTTCACCGACCAGCTCCTGCCCGATCAGCTCGATCAGGTGTCGCTGTCGTTCCTGGTGGACGAGCTGGAGATCCGCCGCGGCGGCATCGCCGCCAACATCTGCTTCGGGATGGGGAGCCTCGGCAAGGGCTCGATCCTCGTCGGCTCCGTCGGCGACGACTTCGCCGACTACCGCTCCTGGCTCGACCGGCACGGCGTCGACACCGCCTCCGTGCACGTGTCCGAGATCCACCACACCGCCCGGTTCCTGTGCACCACCGACCAGGACCAGAACCAGATCGCCACGTTCTACGCCGGCGCGATGAGCGAGGCCCGCTCCATCGAGCTCGGCCCGGTCGCCGACCGCGTCGGCGGCCTCGACCTCGTCGTGGTCAGCCCCAACGACCCCGAGGCCATGCTCCGGCACACCGAGGAGTGCCGCTCCCGCGGCATCCCGTTCGCGGGCGACCCGTCCCAGCAGCTCGCCCGCATGGACGGCGCGGACGTCCGCCGCCTCATCGACGGCGCCGCGTACCTGTTCACCAACGAGTACGAGAAGGCCCTCTGCGAGGAGAAGACCGGCTGGCCGGGCAAGGAGATCCTCTCCCGCGTCGGCGTCCGCGTCACCACCCTCGGCGCCAAGGGCGTCGTCATCGACCGCGAGGGCGAGGAGGGCCTGCACGTCCCGGCGGTGTCCGTGGAGAACGTCGTCGACCCCACCGGCGTCGGCGACGCCTTCCGCGCCGGGTTCCTGTCGGCCACCGCCTGGAACCTCCCCCTGGAGCGCGCCGCGCAGGTCGGCAACGCCATCGCCGCCCACGCCCTAGAGGCCGCGGGCCCGCAGGAGTACACCCTCTCCGGCCGGGCCTTCCTGGACCGCTTCGCCACCACCTACGGCAGCGACGCCGCAGACGAGGTGGCCCCCCACCTGGCCTGCCCCACCCCGTAAGCGGCAGCAAGCACACACGCACAGACGATGGCCGCGCCCACAAGGGCGCGGCCATCCGTTTTCCACCCCTCCGCAGCCCGCCCCTGGCACGCGGAAGGTGGAAGCGAGCGCCTGATGGGGAGGGCGGCGGGTGAAGTGCCTATGGCGTGCGGGAGGTGGAAGCGGGGGGCGCGCGTCGCCTGGACTGAGGAGGAAGCGAGCGCAAGCGAGCGCCCGACGAGGGAAGGCGGCGCATAAAGCGCCCCTCGCCGCCGAGCGGAGGCGAGGCAATGAGTAGGTGCAAGCGAGCGCCCGACGAGGGAAGGCGGCGCATAAAGCGCCCCCCGCCGCCGAGCGGAGGCGAGGCAATGAGTAGGTGCAAGCGAGCGCCCGACGAGGGAAGGCGGCGCATAAAGCGCCCCCCGCCGCGACGCCGGAGGCGGCGCCATCAATACGTGCGGCGGATGTGGAAGCCCCAGCCGCCTTGGGCGAGGGTCTCCTCCCAGACGAAGTCCTGGGATTTCATGCGGCACCAGGCGGGGACGTCGGTGCGGGCGGCGGCGTCGTCGGCGAGGACGGCGACGATCTCGCCGACGGGGACCTCGCGGATGCGTTCGGCGAGCATGATGATCGGGATGGGGCATTTGCGGCCGAGCGCGTCGATGACCAGGACCGGCGGCGGTCCCGCGGGCTCTGCGGGGGGCGGCGGCTCCTCGCTCTTGGCGCGGCCTCGGAACCTCATGGGCGCGACCGCCTCCCTGTCTCTAGCGTGTCCGACGTCGTCCGGCGCAGCCGGGCGACGGTGCCGGGGAGGACGTCGAGGAATCGCCCGACGTCCGCGGGATCGGTGCCCCGCGGCAGCGATACCCGCACGTTCCCATGGGTAATCACTCCCATCGCCTCCAGCACGTGACTGGGTCGCAGCGTATCCGCCGTGCACGAGCTACCTGAGGAAACCGCGAAACCCAGCCTGTCCAGTTCAGTGAGAAGTGCCTCACCTTCTACGTAGAGGCACGAGAAGGTCACGAGGTGCGGCAGGCGGTGGCGGGGGTCGCCGACGATCTCGACGTCGGGGACGTCGCGGGCGACGCGTTCGCGGATCAGGTCGACGAGCGCGGAGAGGCGCGGCGCCTCCTGGTCCATCTCGGCGCGGTACGCCTCCAGGGCGGCGGCCGCGGCGGCGATGGAGGGGACGTTCTCGAAGCCGGGGACGCGGCGTCCTTCGCGTTCGTCGGCGGGCAGGGGGGAGCGCCACCGGGTGCCCTTGCGGACGGCGAGGACGCCGACGCCGGCGGGCCCGCCCCATTTGTGGGCGCTGCCCGTGAGGAGGGACCAGCCGCCGGGGACGTCGGCGCGGCCGAGGGACTGGGCGGCGTCGACGACGAGGGGTACGGCGGCGTCGCGGCACAGGCGGGCGACCTCGGCGACGGGCTGGAGGGTGCCGACCTCGTGGTTGGCGGACTGGAGGCAGGCGAGCGCTGTGTCCGGGCGCAGCGCCGCGGCGAATTCGGCGGGGTCGACCCGGCCGGTGCGGTCGACGCCGACGGTGGTGACCTCGCCGCCGTCGTGTTCGTGCAGTTCGGCGGCGTGCAGGACGCTGGAGTGCTCGACGGCGCCCACCACGAGGTGCCGCCCGGCCCGCCGGCGCGCCTGGAGTCCCCCGAGGACCGCCAGGTGCACCGCCTGGGTGCCCGAGGAGGTGAACGACACCTCGTCCGGACGGGCGCCCAGGACGCCGGCCACGCGCGCGCGGGCCCGGTCCAGCATCATGCGGGTGCTCCGGGCCGTCCCGTAGAGCCTGGCGGGGTCGGCCCAGCCCGCGTCGAGCGCCTCCAGCAGCGCCGTCCGGGCCGCCGGGTGCGGCGGCTCGGTGGAGGCGGCGTCGAAGTACGAGCCCGGCGCGCTGAAGTCGGCCACGCCAGAACACTAACCGGGCACCCGATCGGGGGTTCGGGCGACCCTCGCGCTAGTGTGTCCAACGCACGTGTACCAAGTGTTCTCACCCGCCCGGCAGACCGGGCATTCACCCGTGGGGAAGGCATTCCGTGAGTCCGACCCGCTCTAGGGAGCGGCGTACGCCTGTGCGCGGTCGCCGCGCATTGAAAAGCGCCTGCGCGCTGGGGCTGCTGTCGCTGACCGCCACCGCGTGCGGCGGCGAGGCGTCCCGCCTTGGCATGCCCGAGCCGATCGGACCCCAGGCAGAGCGCATGCTGAAGCTCTGGCAGGGGTCCTGGATCGCGGCGTTCGCCGTCGGTGCCGTCGTCTGGGGCCTGATCATCTGGGCGGTGCTCTTCCACCGCAAGCGCTCCGACGACCTGCCCCCGCAGGTGCGGTACAACATGCCGATCGAGATCCTGTACACGGCGGTCCCGTTCGTCATCATCGCGGTGCTGTTCTTCTTCACCGTCCGGGACGAGGACTACGTCGAGAAGACCACGAAGGACCCGGCGGTCGTCGTCGACGTCACGGGCTTCCAGTGGAGCTGGCAGTTCGACTACAAGGAGAAGGTCGGCGGGCAGGAGAAGACCGTCGCCTCCGTGGTCGGCCAGCCGGTCGCCCCGAACGCCTCCACGGGCGCCAAGCCGGTCATGACGATCCCGGCGGGCAAGACGGTCCGGGTGCGGCTGCACGCCAACGACGTCATCCACTCGTTCTGGGTCCCGGCGCTCCTCTACAAGAAGGACGTCATGCCGGGTTACACCAACGAGTTCGAGTTCACCGCGGACAAGCAGGGCACCTACGAGGGCCGCTGCGCCGAGCTCTGCGGCGTCGACCACAGCCGGATGCTGTTCCAGCTGCGGGTCGTGTCCCCCGAGCAGTACGCCAAGTTCATCGCCGATTCGAAGGCCGCGCTGGCCGCGGGGGGTGCCCAGTGACCACGATCAGTCACGCACCGAGCGCGCCGGTCGCCGCGTCGCGGACGAGCAAGGGGCGCATCCTCGCCTCGTGGATGTCGTCCACCGACCACAAGGTGATCGGCTACCTCTACCTGATCACGTCGTTCGTGATGTTCCTCATCGGCGGCGTGCTCGCGCTGGTGATGCGCGCCGAGCTGTTCCGGCCGGGGCTGCAGGTCGTCAGCAACGAGCAGTTCAACCAGCTGTTCACCATGCACGGCACGATCATGCTGCTGATGTTCGCGACGCCGTTGTTCGCGGGGTTCGCCAACGTCATCATGCCGCTGCAGATCGGCGCGCCGGACGTGGCGTTCCCGCGGATGAACATGCTGGCGTACTGGCTGTTCCTGTTCGGCAGCCTGATCGTCATCGCGGGCTTCCTGACCCCCGGCGGCGCCGCCAGCTTCGGCTGGTTCGCCTACGCCCCGCTGTCGGACGCGGTCCGCTCGCCGGGCGTCGGCGGTGACATGTGGGTGATGGGCCTGGCGATGTCGGGCTTCGGCACCATCATGGGCGCGGTCAACTTCATCACGACGATCCTGTGCATGCGCGCGCCGGGCATGACGATGTTCCGGATGCCGATCTTCACGTGGAACATCCTGCTGACCTCGATCCTGGTGCTGCTGGCGTTCCCGGTGCTGGCCGCGGCGCTGCTGGCGCTGGAGGCCGACCGGAAGCTGGGCGCGCACGTGTTCGACGCGGCGCACGGCGGCGCGCTGCTGTGGCAGCACCTGTTCTGGTTCTTCGGGCATCCGGAGGTCTACATCATCGCGTTGCCGTTCTTCGGCATCGTGACCGAGATCCTGCCGGTGTTCAGCCGCAAGCCCGTGTTCGGCTACATCGGCCTGGTGTTCGCGACGATCAGCATCGCGGGCCTGTCGGTGACGGTGTGGGCGCACCACATGTTCGTGACCGGCCAGGTGCTGCTGCCGTTCTTCTCGTTCATGACGTTCCTCATCGCCGTGCCCACGGGGGTGAAGTTCTTCAACTGGGTGGGGACGATCTGGAGGGGCCAGCTGACGTTCGAGTCGCCGATGCTGTGGTCGCTGGGCTTCCTGGTGACGTTCCTGTTCGGCGGGCTCACCGGCGTCATCCTGGCGTCGCCGCCGATGGACTTCCAGCTCTCCGACTCCTACTTCGTCGTGGCGCACTTCCACTACGTCGTGTTCGGCACCGTGGTGTTCGCGATGTTCGCGGGCTTTTACTTCTGGTGGCCGAAGTGGACGGGGAAGATGCTGAACGACACCCTCGGGAAGATCCACTTCTGGATGCTGTTCATCGGCTTCCACGGCACGTTCCTCATCCAGCACTGGCTGGGCGCCGAGGGCATGCCGCGCCGGTACGCCGACTACGCCAAGGAGTTCCAGGGCCTCAACGAGGTCTCGACGATCTTCTCGTTCGTCCTCGGCCTGTCGCTGCTGCCGTTCTTCTACAACGTGTACATCACGGCGAAGAAGGGCAAGCGCGTGGAGGTCGACGACCCGTGGGGCTACGGGTCCTCGCTGGAGTGGGCGACGACGTGCCCGCCGCCGCGGCACAACTTCAACTCGATCCCGAAGATCCGCTCGGAGCGGCCCGCGTTCGACCTGCACCACCCGCACGTGGGTGCGAAGGGCGAGCTGGCCGGGACGAGGGGGGAGTAGCCGATGCGCGTCCAGGCGTTCATGTTCTACGGTTGCGCGGTCTTCTTCCTCGCCACCGACATCGTGTACTGGCTGTGGTCCGGCGACTGGACGGGCACGACCGCCCTGGCCCTCGCGATCGGCCTCGCCGGGCTCATCGGGTTCTACATCCACTTCACCGTCCGGCGCCTTGAGCGGGCCAACAACGGCCCGCTGTACGAGGACGACCCGGAGGGCGACATCGCCGACGCGGCGGGCGAGCTGGGCTTCTTCAGCCCCCACAGCTGGTGGCCGCTGTACCTGGCGATGTCGGCCGCGTGCGTGGCCCTCGGCGTGGTGTTCGGCTGGTGGCTGGTCATCCTCGGCGCCTCCGCGTGCATCATGACGACGATCGGTCTGGTCTTCGAGTACTACCGGGGTCATTTCGCCCACTGAGCAGTAAAAGAAGCCCAAGAGGGGCCGGTACCGACATTTTTGTGGGTACCGGCCTTTTCATCTGGGCGTCGTTCCGGCTTCGGGGCTGGGCAAGACGATTCACTCGCCCAGCGGACGACCGGGGGGTCCACAGTGCGGGTCGGTGGCTCAGGAGCAGGAGACCGGGGAAGGCGGGCCGCCGCGGTGCTCGCCGGTGCGGCGCTGGCGGCGGGAACCGCCGCCGCCTGCTCCGGCGACGGCGCCGACGGCAAGGACGCCGTCGACCTCGCGGTGACGCCGGGGAACGGCGGCGCCGTGCTCAGACCGGACGGCCAGATCGCCGTCCGGGCGCACAGCGGCACGATCGAGAACGTCACGGTGGCCACCAAGGGGGCCCCGGTGGAGGGCGAGCTCAGCGCGGACAGGACGCAGTGGCGTTCGCGCTGGACGCTCGACCCGGGCCAGAACTACACGGTGAGCGCCACGGCGATCGGCAAGGACGGCAGGAGCCGCACGGTCGGCACCCGGTTCGCCACCGCGACGGTGCAGAAAACGGTCAAGACGGACATGGAGGCCCCGTTTCACAAAGAGACGGTCGGCATCGGCATCCCGATCATCCTCCGGTTCGCCGGGAAGGTCGCCGACAAGGCCGCGGTGGAGCGCGCCCTGGAGGTGCGTTCCGACAAGCCCGTCGAGGGGGCCTGGCACTGGTTCCAGGGTGACGAGGGGCCGGAGGTGGTGTTCCGTCCCAAGCAGTACTGGCCCGCGCATACCAAGGTGAGCTTCCGCGCCCACCTGAGCGGTGTCCACACCGGTAACGGCGTGTACGGCAAGAAGAACTACACCGTCGACTTCCAAGTCGGGGACGAGCACGTCTCCACCGTCGGTGAGGACAACCACAAGATGGTGGTGAAGTTCAACGGCAAGAAGGTGCGGACGATCCCCACCAGCATGGGCCGTGGCGGGGTCCGCAAGTACACGACCACCAACGGCGTCCACCTGACGATGGCCAAGGAAGACCCCACCACGATGACCTCGGAGTGGGAGGGCTGCGGGCCAGGCTGCCCCGGCTACTACAGCCTGACCGTGTACAAGTCCGTACAGATCTCCGACAGCGGCGAGTACGTGCACAGCGCCCCGTGGTCGGTCGGCAGCCAGGGGCACGAGAACGTCAGCCACGGCTGCATCAACATCAGCCCGTCCAACGCCACGTGGTTCTACAAACACGCATACCGGGGCGACCCGGTGACGGTGACGGGCACCACCCGGCCGCTGGAGCCCGACAACGGCTGGGGCTACTGGCAGCTGAGCTGGGGCGACTGGGTCAAGGGCAGCGCCCTCAAGCGGTCGGTCACGACAGCCCCGCACACCGACGCCGCGACCCTCTCAGCCCAGTCGCAAACCGGAGCCCAACAGCAAACAGCACGCAACTAAGGCGACCTCCAACAACCGGAGAGATCGCCGTGATCGCGTGCGAAGCCAGTTGCGAGCTAGCGAGCAACTGATCGCGGAGCGAGCCCTCAAGGGCGAGTTCGGAGCGATGCAGCGATCACCGCGGTGCCCGCTGAAGGAGGGCCGCCAAGGCCCGACGCCAAGGGCGCTGCAATAAATACAGCGATCACTGCGGTGCCCGTTGAAGGAGGGCGTTCAACGCCCGACGCCGAGGGCGCTGCAATAAATACAGCGACGCCATGAATACCACTCCAGTTCCTGGCCATGGCGATGCGGTCGGGGCCGGCGGGGTGGGTCATCCACAGAAGGTATTCGAGGGCGTCGGGGTTCAGGTCGGAGATGTTGCGGACGGACAGCTCGTGCTGCATGGCGATGAACGTCGACGGGTCGCGGGTGAGGTCGAGCGCGTGGGCGTCCGCGCGGGCCTCGATGCGGCGGCTGACGAGGTTCTGGACGGGTGTGCCGATCTGTGTCCCGGCCGCCACGAGGGCCAGGAGGAGGGCCAGGGACCGCGGGTCGGCGGCCCCGGTGCCCCTCGCCTTCCGGGCGGCTGTCGCCCCTGCGGAGGGTGGTTCGGCGGGCGGTGGTCCGTCGGGCGGTGATCCGGCGGAATTCGGTGGCCCGTCCGGCGCCGCCAGAGGAACCCCGGCGCGCCTCAGGAGGCGCGGAGAGGTCAGCAGAAGGTAGAGCAGGCACACGGCCCCGGCGACGCCCATCGCGCCCACGAGCGTGCCCCACAGGACGTCGTTGCGCTTGGCGTGGCCTAGTTCGTGCCCGACGATCGACTCGATCCGCGCGGGCGGCGACTTCAGCAGCGTGTCGTACAGGACGATCCGCCGCGTGGACCCGAACCCGGAGACGTAGGCGTTCAGCGACGTGGTCCGGCGGGAGGCGTCGGCGACCAGCACGTCCTTCACGGGCACGCCGTCGCGTTCGGCCATGGCCAGCAGGTCGCTGCGCAGGCGGCCCTGCGGCAGCTTGTGGAACGTGTTGAACACCGGCTCGACGGCCACCGGGTAGAGGAACGACACGGCGATGACGAGGACGGACCCCGCCGCGGCGGCCCCGGCCCACCAGTAGCGCGGGAAGCGCCGCATCAGGGCGTAGAGCAGCAGCAGCGCGATCGTGTAGATGACCCAGGTGACGGCGAGGGACTTGAGCTGGTCGAGGAGCCATTCCGGGCGGCTCTGCGTGGACAGCCCGTACCGGCGCAGGACGGACTCGCTCCAGAGGTCGAAGGGGAGCCCGGCCAGCCGCAGCAGCGTCGTCAGCGCGACGGCGGCGACGGTCACGCGCAGCGGCCACCGGCGGACCCTGGCCGTCGTCCAGGCGATGAACCGGGAGCCGAGGGGGGTGAGGCCGAGGACGAGGATCAGCACCAGGCCGGTGAGGAGACCGGCGTAGGCGGGCGGGGTGACGGCCGAGTCGAACGCGCGGGAGCGGGCGATCTCGGCGGGGGAGAAGTCCAGCGCCGGGTCGGCCTTCACGCGGCCGCCCGGAACGTCCCCGGGCAGCGGGTTCCAGGGCGTGGTGAGCACCAGCACGGCGCCGACCGCGGCGAACAGCACGGCGGCGGCGGCCGCGGCCGCGATCCGGGGGCGTCGGCTCAACGGAGCTCCTTCTTCAGGTAGTCGCGCCACTGGGCGGTGAAGCGGTCCCGGGTGAGGCCGAGCACGTCCCGCAGCGCGGCCGCCTCGGAGACGCGCCCGGCGGCCCGGTACAGCCGCACGAGCGTCGCCTCACCGTACCGGCCGGCGACCATCCGGCTGGCGAGCCAGGACTCCTGGTAGGCCCGCGACAGACCCGGCGAGGTCCCGGCGAACGCGTCCGCGCCGGGCAGCGCGGGCGGCACGCGCCCGGCGGCGACCTCGCGGGCCAGTTCCCGGGCGGCCGAGCGGACGCCGACCTTCGCCCGCGAGTAGCCGACGTAGTCCGCGAAGCCCTCGATCAGCCACAGCGGGGTGGTGCGGTCGCGGGCCCCTCCGGTGGCGACGTGGGTGAGCTCGTGGGTGAGGACGACGTCCCGGCCGAGGGCGTTGAGGCGGCCGAAGGTGGCGGGGGAGACGATGACGCGGTCCTCGCCGCGGCCGCCGCCGGCGGAGGGGACGACGGTGGCGAGCGCCGCGACCTCGCCGAGATCGGGCCCCTGCCCGGCGAGGGCGGTGGCGAGGCGCGGGGCGGCGGGGACGAGGGCGACGGCGCGCCGCGCCCAGCCGCCGCCGACGATCCCGGTGACGATGGGCACCGCGGCGTCCAGGCGCCCGGCGATGCCGTCGAGCCCGGCGGCGTCGCCGATGACCAGGACCGCCCGGCCGCGGACGACGGTCAGGGGCCCGCCGTCCCAGATGTCGGAGTCGCCGTCGAGCCCGTGCGCCGAGCCGTCTCCGACGATCACCCAGCCGCCGGAGCGGGGGCCGAGGGACAGGAAGCGGGTGCGGGCCACCTCGTCGCGGTCGAAGTCCCGCAGTTTGTAGCGGACCTCCACCTGGACGACGGCCTCGCCCGAGTCGCCGTCGATGGGCTGCGTGCGGACGAGGCGCTCGCGCCAGCCCTCCAGGGGGAGCTTGCGGAGGTTGTCGTAGACGCGGGCCTGTGCCTCCTGGAACGCGGGGGGCGCGGAGGCGACGGTGGCCAGGAACGCCGCGCGGTCGCCGTCCGCGACGGCACGGGCCCGGCTGGCGAGGATGGTTCCGGCCAGGTCCGGATGGAATGCCCCGGCCGCCCTGGTCGCGCTGGTAGAGGCCCCCGGGGGACCGGCAGAGCGCGCGCGGAGCAGTCCGGCGGTCCCGGCCGCCAGCAGGGCGGCTCCTCCCGCGCCCAGGCCGAGGAGCCTGCGGCGTGAGAGGGCGCCCGCCTCGGAAGCGCCGTCCGAGGCGGCGTGTTCCACCCCGCGGGAACCGTCCTCCATGCGCGCGATCCTATGCAGCGGGCCGGTGGGGGCGGGCCGTCATGACGCGTAGGCCGGATATCCGTAGCCGACGACCTTGTCCGTGGCACGGGTCTTGACCCTCACGGCGTCGCCGGTGTTGCCCTCGACGGTCTGGATCGTTCCATCGCGGTTCGTTCGGATCACCATGCCGACGTGGTCGATGCCACTGACGGCGCCACCGCCCCGCCAGTCGTAGAAGACGACGGCGCCGGGCCTCGGCCGGGTGCCCCAGCGGTCCTGGTCCTGGAACCAGCGGGCGTGGGCGACGGTCCAGGCGTCCCAGCCCATCGAGTAGCTGAAGCCGAGCCGGTCGCCGACCCAGGAGACGAACATGTCACACCAGTTGGCGTCGCCGTACAAGCCGATCGAGCCGCCGTCGCGGCCGACGGTCTCCCCGGCGCGGGAGGTGCCCATGTACCACCGCTGGAACTTGGTCCCGCCGCCCCGGTCCTCCGCGATCCCGACCTGGGAGCGGGCGAGCCCGATGGCCTGCTCGGCGGTGGGCCGCGCCTTCTTCCGGGACGTGGACGGCGGTGCTCCGCGGCCGGGTTTCCCGCGTGCGGCTCCGCGTCCGGACTTGGTGAGGGACGCCGTCTTCGTGCCCCCGCCGGTGGCCGCGTGCGTGGTCGCGGCGGCCGGGGCGGACGGGCCGAACGGCAGGACCGACGCCTGCGCGGTCGCCGCGGCGGTGCCGAGCACGGCGGCGCCGATGATCATGGGGCTGGTCGCGCGCCAGGCGGGCGCGGTGCGGCGGGGTCTGCGGTGCTTGCCTGCCACGGGGGTCTCCTTGGCTTCCGTGCCGCCCACCGGTCGGCCGACGGGGCGGGCGCGGAGGCGGCCCGGGAGGCCCGAGGGCAGGGCGATGCGCCCCCGGGGGCGTGCGGGCGCCCGGGCGGGCGCCGCTGGGGGACGGGTCAGGGGGTGTCGCGCTCCCGGCTCGGACGTCGCGGAGCGGGCGGGCGCGGCCGCACGGTCATCGGGCGGCCACGCCCGCGATGCCGGCGGCTACACGCGCCGCACGGCGCCGGCGGACGGTGCCGTCCGGCCTGGGTCGGTCTCGACGTTCCGCTGGGTCTGTCGTGGAACGCCCGGGTGCGGGACGCGGCGGCGGACTGGCCGCCCGGCGTCCGGGCATGCCGGGGCGTGTCGATGAGGGTTACCTGACAAATCTCTCCTTCTTCCAAACGCCTACCGGGTTAGCTGACGGGTTCGGGCGTGGAAGTGGCCCTACGGCGGGCTCCCGCCGGGCGGCGGGAGTCGCCGATTCACCCCGGGGGCCGGATTGCCCGTCCGGGACGGTTCCCGGACTCCGGCGATTGGGTCCCCGGCTCCGCTCGTGGCGGACTCGGCGTTGCCGCTGCGATCCTGAGGGCGCGATGGGGCCCGGCGCGGGACCCTGTGTCCCGCGTGCGAAGGAGCGGCGTTGATGTTGTGAGGGCGGCATCCCCGTCGTGGGGACCCGCCCGTGGCCGGAGCCCTCGTGGGCCGCCGTGGCGCACTCTCAGCGCCATGCACGCTTCGGCGTGCGCACGGTCGGCCGGGCCGGCCGGGGGGAGGCGGCACGTGGATCGCACCGCCGGGGCGCGGCGGCTGGATGCGCCGCGCGGGGCCGTGGTGCCTGGTGGGCACCGCGGGACTCGGGCGCCTGGAGGGCGCCTTGAGTGCTGACAAGGTACCAAAGCCCCATCAGAAGGCAAACCCCTACAAAATTAACAACGGACCAGGTCAAAGCCTGGTCCGTTGTCGGTGAGGTGCGCGTGACGCGCTCCGGGGGAGCGTCAGGGGCGTCCGGCGCCGTAGTAGTTGGACAGGTAGTAGCCGGAAGTGATGTCGCTGATCTTGACGACATCGCCGGTGTGCGGGGCGTGGATCATCTTGCCGCCGCCGACGTACATGCCGACGTGCCCGAGGCCGCTGAAGAACACCAGGTCGCCGGGCTGGAGGGCGCTCTTGTCGACGCGCTTCGTGGCCGCGTACTGCGAGTTGGTGGTGCGGGTGATGCTGACGCCCGCGGCGCCCCAGGCGGTCATCGTCAGGCCGGAGCAGTCGAAGGTGTTCGGACCCGCCGCGCCGTAGGAGTACGCCTTGCCGAGCTGCGCGTAGGCGAAGTTGAGCGCCTTGCGGGCGGAGCCGCTGGCCGGGCCGTTGTAGGAGCCGCCGGTGCCACCACCGCCGCCGCTGCCACCGCCGCCCGGCGTGCTCACGCCGAGCTTGCGCAGCAGCTTCTTCTGCTGCTCGACCTGCTTGTCGAGCTCCTTCTTCTTGTCCCGCAGCTCCTTGGCCTTGCCCGCCACCTCGTTGTAGGCGTTCTGGGCCTGCGCCTGCTCGCGGCGCAGCCGCTGGGCGGTGGCGAGGAACTGGGTGAGCTGGGAGCCGCGCTCCTGGGACAGGTGCGTGAAGACCGCCGCCTGGTCCAGGATGGACTGCGGGTCGTTGCTGCCGACGAAGCCGGTCACGTCGGTGGAGTCGCCGTTCTTGTAGGCGGTCGCCGCCATCTGCGCGATCTTGGAGCGCTGCTGCTCGAAGGCGGCCTCCTCGCCACGGCTCGACCGCTTGGCGGCGTCGAGCTTCTTCTTGGCGATCTTGAGCTGCTCGTTGACCTTGTTGAACTTCTCGACGTTCTGGTCGACCTGCTCGTTGAGCTTGGTGAGCTTCTTGCGCACCTCGCCCGCGCTGGGCTTGGGCGCCGCCGCGTGCGCCACCACCGGGGGGAACGCGAAGGAGGTCGTCGCCGCGAGGCAGGCGACGGCCACCATGCGGCGGGTCGCGCTCCGACCCGCGAGGAGACCCCGCCGATCGCGCGATTGCGCTGTGCCCCCGATGAGTTCACTGGCCACGGTCGAATTCGCCCCTCTCGTCCACGACATCAGCGGACGACACTAGCGAGGGGCAACACCCGTCACAACCGAAACGTCACATCTTGATTGACTTCTCCATCGAACGCCCACTTTCCGTGATTTCAAGATCACGCATCGTCGGGGCGCGTCCGCCCAGCTCAGGACCGGCCCAGCCGGCGGAGCAGCAGCGTGGACGGTGCGGGGCGCGCGCCGGCCCGGCGCGCCGCGTCCGCCACCTCACGGTCGGCGGAGACCACCACCACCGCCCGGCCGGGCGGCTCGGCACGCACCAGGTCCCCGATCAGCTCGTCGGCGGTCTGCCCCGGGCGGCTGAACAGCACCCGCACCCCGCGCGGCGCCCCGATGGCCACCGGCGCGTCCAGCTCGGCGCCGTCGAACACGCACGTCACCTCGGCGCGGGTCTGCGCGGCGAGCCCGCCGAGCCCCGACACGAGCCGGTTGCGCTGGTCGGACAGCGGCAGTTCCCCGTACCCCGTCTTGGTGACGTTGTAGCCGTCCACGACGAGGTGCACCTGCGGCAGCGTCAGCAGCCGCTCAAGAAGCTGCGGGTCGCTGTCGGACAGCGCCCGCCCCGGCAGCGCCCGGTGCGCGAGCCGGTCCGGCTCCAGCGCGCCGACGGTGTCGGCCGGGCGCCCGATCGTGGACGGCAGCGCCAGCTCCCGGCGGATGCCCTGCGCCGCGTCGGCGAGCGTGTCGAGCAGCATCCGGAGCCGGACGTCGTCGACGTTGCGGCCCTCGCGCGCGGCGCGCCTTGCGGCCTCCGCCGCGGCCTCGGCCTGCGCGGCGCGGGCGCGCAGCTTGCGCAGCTCCTTGTCGGCGGCGGCGCTCGACTCCCGCGCGGCCGCCAGCTCGCGCCCGGTCTCGGCGGCGACCGCCTCGGCGCGCTCCTGCGCGGCGCGCGCCCGCGTCCGCGCCTCGTGAAGCTTGCGCCGCAGCTCGGCCACCTCGGCCTTGGTGTCGCGCAGGTCCGCCCGCAGCTTGTCGACCTCGCCGGCGCGTGCCGTCCGCGCGGCCGCCAGCTCCTCCTTCAGCGCGGCGACGCGGCGTTCGGCCGCCTCCTCCTCCGACGCCGAGGCGGAGCGCTCCAGCTCCGCGCGGGCCGCCTCCACCAGGCCGGTCCACCCGCCGGGGCGCAGCAGGTAGGCCAGCGCCGCGACCCGGACGGGGTCGGCCGCGGGCGGGACGCCGCCGCCCGCGACGGCCTCCGCCAGCTCCGGCTGCGCCTCCCGCAGCGGCTCGGCGACCCGCTCGCGGAAGCCCGCGTCCTTCTCCAGCAGCGCGGCGATGGGCGGGCCCGCGAGCTTGGCGCGCTTGCGGCGCTCGAACCGCGCGAACCGGCGCAGCGGCATGGGCACCTCGTCCGGCGGCAGCGCGCCGATCAGCTCGGCGGCGGCCTCCACCACGCTCTGCCGGACGGCCTCGGGCAGAGGCCCGTCCAGCCGCTCGGAGCCGTCGCACGTCGCTTCGGGGCTTTCGATGGTCCCGCTCCTTCCGGGCAGTGCCGCCGGTGGCCTGTGTCTTCCCGGGCGGCACGCGCCCTAACCAGCGGGAACGCGGGACGGCCCGGCCCGGGTCCGGAGACCGGCCGGGCGCGCCGCACCCGGGAGCCCGTCCCCCGGTGGCCCCGATCCGGCGGGACGCGCCGGCGCACCCCCAACCCTAGCGGCACGGACTTCTGTCGGTGGCGTCCTCTACGGTCCCGGGGCATGACTGCTGCGCACGTCCAGGGCACCCTGGACGACCTCGGCACCCCCCTGTCCGAGGTCACCTTCGTGGTGGTCGACCTGGAGACGACGGGAGGCTCGGCGGCCGACTCGGCGATCACCGAGATCGGCGCGGTCAAGGTGCGCGGGGGAGCGGAGCTCGGCGAGCTCGGCACGCTGGTCGACCCGGGCGGGCCCGTCCCGCCGTTCATCACCGCGCTGACCGGCATCACCACCGCGATGGTGACGGCCGCGCCGCGGATGGACTCGGTGCTGCCCGCGTTCCTGGAGTTCGCGCGCGGCTGCGTGCTGGTCGCGCACAACGCGCCGTTCGACATCGGGTTCCTGAAGGCGGCCTGCGCCGTGCACGGCTATCCCTGGCCCGGGTTCACCGTCGTCGACACCGTCGACCTCGCCCGCCGTGTCCTGTCCAAGGACGAGGTGCCCAACTGCAAGCTGGGCACGCTCGCGCGCTTCTTCCGCACCGTCAACCAGCCGACGCACCGGGCCCTCGCCGACGCCCGCGCCACCGTGGAGGTCCTGCACGGGCTGATCGAGCGGCTCGGCTCCTTCGGCGTGACGTCGCTGGAGGAGATGCGCGGCTTCGCCAAGGCGCCCACGCCCGAGCAGCGCCGCAAACGCCACCTCGCCGACGACGTGCCGAGCGTGCCCGGCGTGTACCTCTTCGAGGACGACGCGGGCGAGGCGCTCTACGTCGGCAAGAGCGGCGACCTGCGCTCCCGGGTGCGCAGCTACTTCACCGGCTCGGAGACCCGCCGGCGCGTCCGCGAGATGGTCGGCCTCGCCGAACGCGTCCGGACGATCGCGTGCGCCACCGGGCTGGAGGCCGAGGTCCGCGAGCTGCGGCTGATCGCCGAGCACAAGCCCCGCTACAACCGCCGCTCGAAGTTCCCCGAGCGGGCCATCTGGCTGAAGCTGACGGCCGAGCAGTTCCCGCGGCTGTCGATCGTCCGCGAGTGCCGCGACGACGGCGCCTGCTACCTCGGCCCGATCTCCTCGCGGCGGCAGGCCGAGGAGGCGCGCGCCGCGCTGCACGAGGCCGTCCCGCTGCGCCAGTGCACGCAGCGGCTCACGCTCCGGCTCATCGAGCGCGGCCGGGCCCGCGCCTGCGCCCTCGCCGAGATCGGCCGGTGCGGCGCGCCCTGCGACGGCCGCGAGTCCGAGGGCGACTACGGCGTCCACGCCACCACCGCCCGGACCATCATGGAGGGGGACGTGCGGCCCGTGGTCGCCGCCGCCCAGGTCCGCATCGACCGGCTCTCCGCCGAGCTGCGCTACGAGGAGGCCGCCGCCCAGCGCGACCGCCTCGCCGCGTTCGTCCGCGCCGCCGCCCGCGGGCAGCGGCTCGGCGCGCTGGCCCGGCTGCCGCAGATGGTCGCGGCCCGCCCGGCGTTCGACAACGGCTGGGAGCTGGCGGTCGTGCGGTACGGGAGGCTCGCGGCCGCCGGAACGGTCCCGCCGGGCGCCGACCCGTGGCCCTACGTCCGCGCGCTCACCGCCACCGCCGAGACCGTCTTCCCGCCCGCCGGGGGCGCCCCGGGAGGCGTCGCCCTCGGCGCCGCGCCGTCCGCCGGGGCCACCGCCGAGGAGATGGAGTGCGTCCTGCGCTGGCTCGACCTGCCCGGCGTCCGGCTCGTCGAGCTGGACGGCGAATGGACGTGCCCCGCCCACGGCGCCGAGGGGCTGCGCCGCTGGATCGACAACGCCTACACACGCCACGACCCCGACTCGGCGGAACGTGCCCGCCCACTAAGGTGACGTGGGAAGCCCCGTGATGGAGAGGACGACCCCGGCATGGCCCTCCCTCTCTATGACAGCCAGCCCGCCAGGCGCGTCCCCTGGGTGACGTATCTGCTGGTGGCGGCCAACGTGGTCGTGTTCCTGCTCACCCCCATGTCCAACTTCGCCACCTGGTACGGCGAGAACGGGGTCCGCGAGTGCAGGGCGGCGCACTTCACCTACGAGTACGGCGCCGTCCCCAAGGAGCTGACGACCGGCGAGCAGCAGCCGCTGCCGTCGGACGTCGTCCGCCAGTGCGGGCCCGGGGACTTCCGGAAGGCCCCCTGGACGTCGGCGTTCACCTCGATGTTCCTGCACTCGGGGGCGCTGCACCTGCTGGGCAACCTGGTGGCGCTGTTCGTCGTCGGCATGGGCCTGGAGGACCGCCTCGGACGGCTGCGCTACCTCCTCGCCTACCTGTTCTTCGGGCTGGCCGCCGTCTACGGGTTCGCCTACACCTCCGCGGACTCGACGGTGCCGCTGATCGGCGCGTCCGGGGCCATCGCCGGGGTGATGGGCGCCTACGTGATCCTCAACCCGCGCGGCCGCATCGTCAGCTACGTCCCGCCGGTCATCGTCGTCCGGCTGCCGGTGTGGGTGGTGCTGGGCTACTGGTTCGTCCTGCAATGGCTGTCGCTCGGCGACGACGAGAGCAACGTCGCCTACACCGCGCACATCTACGGCTTCGCCGCGGGTGTCCTGTTCGCACTCCTGGCCCGCCGAACCGGAACCGCACGCAAACCAGTCGCACTGGTCTGATCGCAGTGCCCTTGGCGGTCGGGCCTGGGGGCCCTTCCTTCGGCGGGCACCGCGGCGATCGCTGCATCGCTCCGGACTCGCCCCAGAGGGCTCGCTGCGCGATCAGTTGCTCGCAGGCTCGCAACTGCCTTCGGACGCGATCGCTGTGTTCATTGCAGTGCCCTTGGCGGTCGGGCCTGGGGGCCCTTCCTTCGGCGGGCACCGCGGCGATCGCTGCATCGCTCCGGACTCGCCCCAGAGGGCTCGCTGCGCGATCAGTTGCTCGCAGGCTCGCAACTGCCTTCGGACGCGATCGCAACGTTTCGGGTCGCGGTGGCACCGGTGGAAAGCCGCGGTGAGGTGGCCGGTAGGGTCGAGGGTCCGGACTGTGGGGAGGGTGAGAGATGGTCACCGCGATCGTGTTCGTCAAGGCCGACGTCGCGCGCATCCACGAGGTGGCCGAGGCGATCGCCGCCCTGGACGGGGTGAGCGAGGTCTACTCCATCACCGGTGAGCACGACCTCGTGGCGATGGTCCGCGTGCGCCGCCACGAGGAGCTGAACGACGTGATCCCGGGGCGGCTCAACAAGGTCCCCGGCATCGTCGGCACCGAGACGCACATCGCGTTCCGCACCTACTCCCAGCACGACCTGGAGGTCGCCTTCGCCCTCGGCCTCGCCGACGCCGACTGACCGGCGGTGACGACGGAGAGGGGCAGGTCGCCGCACGGGCGGGTCTCGAAGCCCCGGCCGCCGCGGTAGGCCGCGCCCGGGGTCCATGAGGCGGTGTTGGACGCCATGACGCGGCCGGGCGCGTTGACGACGAACGCGGGCGCGGGGATCTCGCGCAGCGCCGGGACGATCGCGTTCTCGAAGGTGCGCGCGTACACGTCGGCGGCGGCCACCCCGGCGAAGACGCCGCCGACGCGCACCGGCGCCGACAGCGTCAGCACGTACCCGTCGCTGCAGAAGTAGTCGACGTACGGGCCGCACACGGTCCTCTCGGCGCCGCCGGCCGGCCCGGTGAACCACTCCCAACCGGTGTAGTCGTACAGGGCGCTGTTCTCGGGGTCGAGGTCGGGCAGGAACCGGGCGGGGTCGCCGGACGGGCCGGTCTGCCACCACTCCAGGTACCAGGCCGCGTCGGCGAGCATCCCCGGGGCGGCGATGAACCCCGTGCCGGAGACCAGCGCGCCGAGATGGGCCGACAGCAGGGGGCGCAGCGCGGCCAGGTCCCCGGCGACCGGCTCGCGGCCGGTGGCGCGGGCCCCGGCGAGACACCGGGCCGAGGCGTCGCGGACCCGCTCGACCGTCGCGAACACGCCGTCCAGGGTGGCGTGGACGCGTGCGGCGGCCGCGCCGATGGCGGGGGGCTCGGAGGGCATGGATCACCTCCGGGTTGCTCTGGTGGACGTCAGAGGGAGAGCCGACGTTCAATGAGATGTTCTACCGCACACGCGACGTGGCTTTCAGCGAGATCGCGGGCGAGGGCGTCCTCACCGCGTCCGACGGCCTCGACGAGCGCGGCGTGCTCCCGGCGGGCCCGCCCGCGCCACCGGGGATGGTCGTGGACGGTCCAGATCAGCGGCCCGATGTCGGCCTGGAGCCGGATCTCCTCCCGGGTGAGCCGGACGGACTGGGACGCGGCCGCCACCTCCAGGTGCAGCCGCCCGTCCAGCCGGCACGTGCGCGCGCCGCCGCCCGCGGCGGACAACTCCGCCAGCGAGCGCCGCAGCCGCTCCACGTCCCCGGGCAGCGACCGCATCGCCGCGAGCCGCGCCGCGGCCCCGGCGATGGCCGCGTAGTGGTCACCGAGGTCGCGCAGCTCCTCGGCGGCCAGCGGGCGCAGCCGCCCGTCCAGGTCGAACGGCCGGGCCGGGGTGCGGACGAAGCTGCCGCCGCCGCGCCCCCGCCGGGTCTCGATGAGGCCCTGCTGGCGCAGGGCCATCAGCGCCTCCCGCAGGGTGACCGTCGAGACGCCGAGATGGCCCGCGAGGTCGGCCTCGCTGGGCAGCTGCTCCCCGTCGGCGAGCAGCCCCAGCGCGATGGCGTCGCTGAGGCGGCGGACCACCGCGTGCACCCGCGCGGTGTTGTCGACCGGAGCGAACACGACGAGGCGCGAGCTGTCCATCGCCCCCCTCTCCCACCAGCGTTGACACAGTGATACAGGATCCTCACTTGAACTAAAACATCTGAATCCATATGTTTTCGTGTCATGCCGGCTTCAGCGGTGAGGATCCGCGACCTGCGCAAGACCTTCGGCGCCGTCGAGGCGGTGGCGGGCATCGGCCTCGACATCGGGGACGGCGAGTTCTTCTCGATGCTCGGCCCGTCCGGTTCCGGCAAGACCACCGTGCTGCGGCTGATCGCCGGGTTCGAGCGCCCCACCGCGGGGACGGTCGAGCTTGGCGGGCGGGACGTGACGGGCCTCCCGCCGTTCGAACGCGACGTCAACACCGTCTTCCAGGACTACGCCCTGTTCCCCCACCTCGACGTGCTCCGCAACGTCGAGTACGGCCTGAAGGTGCGGCGGGTGCCGCGGGCCCGGCGGAGGGAACGGGCCCTGGAGGCGCTGCGCGGCGTCCGGCTGGACGGTCTGGAGGCGCGGCGCCCGGCGGAGCTGTCGGGCGGCCAGCGCCAGCGGGTGGCGCTCGCGCGCGCCCTCGTCAACGAGCCGAGGGTGCTGCTGCTGGACGAGCCGCTCGGCGCGCTCGACCTCAGGCTGCGCGAGGAGATGCAGGTCGAGCTGAAGGCCATCCAGCGGCGGGCCGGCATCACGTTCGTGTTCGTCACCCACGACCAGCAGGAGGCCCTGACGCTCAGCGACCGGGTCGCCGTCCTCGACCGGGGGCGGATCGAGCAGGTCGGCACGCCCGCCGAGGTGTACGAGCACCCGGCCACGCCGTTCGTCGCGGGCTTCGTCGGCACCACCAACCGCATCGGCGGCGTGTGCGTCCGGCCGGAGAAGATCCGCGTCGCGGCGCCGGCGGGGGCCGGTGACGGGCCGGGGGACGACGGCCGCCGCGGGGAGCGGCACGCGCTCGGCACGGTCGCGGAGGTGGCCTACGCGGGCGCCGTCACCCGGCTCGTCGTCGACCTGGAGTCGGGGGACCGGGTCGTGGCGCTCCAGCAGAACCTCGGCACCTCCTCGGACGCGATGCGCCACCGCGGCGCCCGCGTCCGGATCACCTGGCACGCGGCCCACGAGTTCCAGGTGGACGCCGGATCCGCGCGGGCGCACGCGCCCTGACCCGGCCGGCGGTGTCTCCTTCCCCAACCCCCGACACAAGGAGTTCCTCATGTGGTCCACGCGCATGGCGCTCGCCGCGGTGGCGACGCTGGCGATCGGACTGGCCGCCGCCTGCGGCGACGGCGGCACGGCGGACACGGCGACCGGCACCGGGCAGGGCGGCTTCACGGTCCCCCGGCTCGCCGCCCACCGGTCGCTCGGCGCGGGCGAGGGCCGCGTCAACCTGGTCGCCTGGGCCGGGTACGCCGAGGACGGTTCCAACGACAAGACGGCCGACTGGGTCCACCCCTTCGAGAAGGCCACCGGCTGCAAGGTCGCCACCAAGGTCGCCGGGACGTCCGACGAGATGGTGACGCTGATGAGGACCGGCGAGTACGACGCCGTCTCCGCGTCCGGCGACGCCTCCCTCCGGCTCATCGCCTCCGGCACCGTCGCGCCGGTCAACACCTCCCTCGTGCCGAACTACGCCGACGTGTTCCCCGGCCTGAAGCTCAAGCCGTGGAACTCGGTGAACGGCGTCCCCTACGGGATCCCGCACGGCCGCGGCGCCAACCTGCTCATGTGGCGGTCCGACAAGGTCAGGCCCGCCCCCGACTCCTGGGGCGCGGTGTTCGACGCGAACTCCCCGTACAAGGGCAGGATCACCGCCTACGACTCGCCGATCTACATCGCGGACGCGGCGCTCTACCTGATGTCGGCCCGTCCCGACCTCGGGATCAGGAACCCGTACGCGCTGGACCGGCGGCAGTTCGACGCGGCCGTCGCGCTCCTGAAGACCCAGCGCGGCCTCGTCGGCGAGTACTGGTCGGACTACACCAAGGAGGTCCAGGCGTTCAAGAGCGGCGACTCGGTCCTCGGCACGACCTGGCAGGTCATCGCCAACCTCGCGAAGGCCGAGAAGGCGCCGGTGAAGGTCACGCTGCCCAGGGAGGGCTCCACCGGCTGGTCGGACACCTGGATGGTCGCCGCCAAGGCCGAGCACCCGAACTGCGCCTACAGGTGGCTGAACTGGATCGTCTCGCCGAAGGCGAACGCGCAGGTCGCCGAGTGGTTCGGCGAGGCGCCCGCCAACGCCAAGGCGTGCCGCCTCACCTCGGACAAGCGGTTCTGCGCCACCTTCCACGCCACCGACGAGACCTACTTCTCGAAGGTGCACTTCTGGACGACGCCGATCGCGCAGTGCCTCGACGGGCGCACGGACGTCCGGTGCGTCGACTACAGCAGGTGGACCCAGGCGTGGACGACGATCAAGGGCTGACCGCGGCGGGCCGCCCGGCGCGGGCCCCCCGGCGCCGGGCGGCCGCCCTGCTGCACCGCCGGCCGCGGCTGCGCCTGGCGCTGCTGCTGCCGGCGCCGCTGGCCTGGCTCGCCGCCGTCTACCTCGGCGCCCTCGCCGCGATCTTCCTGACCGCGTTCTGGACGACCGACACCTTCACCGGCGAGGTGGTCCACCGGTTCACCCTGGCCAACTTCCAGATGCTGGGAGACGAGCCCGTCTACCGGACGATCGCGCTGCGCAGCGTGGGCGTCGCCGCGGCCGTCACCGCCATCGACACCGCCCTCGGCCTGCCGATGGCCTTCTACATGGCCAAGGTCGCCCGCCCCTCGCACCGCCCGTACCTGGTGGCCGCCGTCCTGGCGCCGCTGTGGGCGGCCTACCTCGTCAAGGCGTACGCGTGGCGGGTCATGCTCGCGGAGGGCGGCCTCATCGACGAGGCCCTCAGGCCGTTCGGCGCCTCCGGGCCCGGCTACGGCCTCACCGCGACCGTGATCGTGCTGTCCTACCTGTGGCTGCCGTACATGATCCTGCCCGTCTACGCGGGGCTGGAACGGCTGCCCGGCCCGCTGCTGGACGCCTCGGGCGACCTCGGCGCGCGCCCGCTGCGCACGTTCCTCTCCGTCGTGCTGCCGATGATCTTCCCGTCGCTGGTGGCCGGATCGCTCTTCACGTTCTCGCTGTCGCTCGGCGACTACCTCACCGTGAAGATCGTCGGCGGCCGGGGCCAGCTGCTCGGCAACGTCGTCTACGACAACGTCGGCGCCGCCAACAACCTGCCGTTCGCCGCCGCCGTCGCCACGGTCCCGGTCGCGGTGATGCTGGCCTACCTCGCCGCGGCCCGCCGCGCCGGCGCCCTCAGGGAGCTGTGATGACCCTCTCGCCCGCCGCGCGGGCCGCGCTGCGCGCCGTGATGATCCTCGGCCTGGCGGTGATCTACGTGCCGCTGCTGGTGGTGCTGGTCAACTCCGTCAACGCCGACAGGGCCTTCGGCTGGCCCCCGTCCGGCCTCACCGGCCGGTGGTGGGCGCAGGCCGCGGACAACGCCGGGGCCCGCCGCGCCGTGCTCACCAGCCTCAAGGCCGGGATCGGCGCCACCGCCGCCGCGCTGGTCCTCGGCACGATGGCCGCGTTCGCCGTCGGCCGGTACCGCTTCTTCGGACGGGAGGCCGTGTCGCTGGTCGTGGTCCTGCCGATCGCGCTGCCCGGCATCGTCACCGGCATCGCGCTCAGCAACGCGTTCCAGGTCGTGCTGAAGCCGCTCGGCGTCGGGCTCGGGCTGTTCACCGTCGTCGTCGGGCACGCCACGTTCTGCGTCGTGACGATCTACAACAACGTCCTCGCCCGGCTGCGCCGCACGGGCACCGTCCTGGAGGAGGCGTCCGCCGACCTCGGCGCCCGCGGCCTCCAGACGTTCCGCTACGTCACGCTCCCGGCCCTGCGCCCGGCGCTGCTCGCCGGGGCGCTGCTGTCGTTCGCGCTGTCCTTCGACGAGATCATCGTCACCACGTTCACCGCGGGTCCCGGCACCGAGACGCTGCCGATCTGGATCTTCACCAACCTGTTCAGGCCGAACCAGGCGCCGGTCGTGAACGTGCTGGCGGCCGCCCTGATCGTCCTGTCGGTGATCCCGATCCTGCTCGCCAGGCGCCTGTCGGGCACCCGCACCGTCCCCTGACCCGCCGGACGGCCCGCCGGGGCCCGGTCAGCCCCTGAGGCCCTGCGAGACCTCCACCCAGCGGTCCAGGAGGGCGCTCGCGGCGCCCGAGTCGACCGCGGCGGCGGCGCGCCCGTACCCGGCGCGCAGCGCCGCGGTGAGCCCGGCCGCCGGCGGCGCGCCCTCGTAGGCCGTGATCAGCGCGGCGGCGTTCAGCAGCACCATGTCGCGGACGGGCCCGGGCCGCCCGGCGAACACCTCGCGGGCCACCCGGCCGTTGAACGCGGCGTCGGCGCCGCGCAGGTCGTCCGGGCCGGCGGGGGCGATGCCGAGGTCGGACGGGTCGAACGCCGTCTCCGTCACCGTCCCGTCGCGGACCACCCACACCGTCGAGGTGCCGGTGGTGGTCAGCTCGTCCAGGCCGTCGTCGCCGCGGAACACCAGCGACGAGCACCCCCGCGCGGCGAACACGCCCGCGATGACGCCCGCCATCCGCGGGTGGAACACCCCCACCGCCTGCGCCGCGGGCCGCGCGGGGTTCGTCAGCGGCCCGAGGAAGTTGAACACCGTGGGGGTCCCGAGCTCGCTGCGGGCCTTGGCCGCGTACCGCAGCGCCGGGTGGAACAGCGGCGCGAAGCAGAAGGTGATGCCGGTCTCCTCGGCGACCCGCGCGGTCGCCTCGGGCGGCAGGTCGATGGCCACGCCGAGGTGCTCCAGCAGGTCGGCGGCGCCGCAGGACGACGAGGCGGCCCGGTTGCCGTGCTTGACGACCTTGACCCCGGCCGCCGCGCCGACCACCGCCGCCATCGTGGAGATGTTGACGGTGTGGGCGCGGTCCCCGCCCGTCCCGACCAGGTCGGCGAAGCGGTCCGGCACCGAGATCGGGGTGGCGTTGTCCATCATGCCCTCGGCGAGGCCGGAGACCTCGGCGACCGTCTCGCCCTTGGCGCGCATCGCGACCGCGAAGCCCGCGATCTGCACGTCGGTGGCCTCCCCGGACATGATCCGGTTCATCGCCCAGGCGGTCTCCTCGCTGGTCAGCGACTCGCCGGCCAGAAGGGCACTGAGAAGCGCGGGCCAGGTGTTACGGGCGTCCATGTCTCTCCCACATGTCTCGGCCACACGTCCCGGCGGGGGGCGTCCCGGGTCCCTCGGCGAGAGCCCCGCGTCGAGGGCCCTACAGGGCCGGCAGGCGGTTCCCGGCGCGCCCGCGCATGAGCCCGGCGAGGGTGGTCGCCAGGACCATCGGGTCCAGCGGCAGGCCCACGACGGCGTCGGCCCGCGACCAGGTCGCCAGCCAGCCGTCGTCGCGGCGGGCGATGATCGCGAGGACCGGCGGGCAGTCGTAGACCTCGTCCTTGGCCTGCCGGCACACGCCGAGCCCGCCCGCGGGCTGCGCCTCGCCGTCCACGATCAGCACGTCGATGCCGCCCTCGTCGAGCCGCTCCACCACGGCGGGCTGGGTCGCGCGCTCGACGAACTCGACCCGCGGGACGTCGGCGGCGGGGCGGCGGCCGATCGCCATCCGGATCTGGGCGCGGGTGTTCGCGTCGTCGCTGTAGACGAGAACCTTCATCGGGCTCTCCGGGGCGGTGGTGCTCATGCCACCGAAGGGTACCGGGTGCGGGCTGGGGAGACACGCTCGGGGAACCCAAGAAGGGGGGTCATGCGTCACTCAGTGGATAGGGGCGCAATAATGCTGCCCGTGACAGCATCCGCGATAGAGACACCACCTCACGCACGGGCGAACCGTCCCAATCTGGTCAGTGTGGGGACGATCGTCTGGCTGTCGTCCGAGCTGATGTTCTTCGCGGCGCTGTTCGCGATGTTCTTCACGATCCGCTCCGTGACGATCGGCCAGTCCGGGCACGGCTCCTGGCCGGGCGCACCGCTGGACCTGCCCCTGTCCGCGGTCAACACGACCGTCCTCGTGCTGTCCTCCGTGACCTGCCAGATGGGCGTGTTCAAGGCCGAGGCCGGCCAGGTCGGCCGCGCCGGCGGCCTGCTGGACTTCCGGCGGTGGGGCCTGCGCGAGTGGTACGTGCTGTCCTTCCTCATGGGCGCCTACTTCGTCGGCGGTCAGGCGTTCGAGTACTACAACCTGGTCACCAAGGACGGGCTCACCCTCTCGTCCTCGGCCTACGGCTCGGTCTTCTACCTGACCACCGGTTTCCACGGACTGCACGTCACCGGCGGGCTCATCGCCTTCCTGTTCGTCCTCGGGAGGACCTACGCCGCGAAGCGATGGACGCACGAGCAGGCGACGAGCGCGATCGTCGTGTCCTACTACTGGCACTTCGTCGACGTGGTGTGGATCGGCCTGTTCGCCACCATCTACCTGCTCGACATGTGACGTGACCCAGTGACCTGCTCGACCCACCAGACGACATGACCCGAACGGGGATTTCCGTGAAAAGGTTCACCGCATGGCGCCGGCGCCCGTGGGCGGGCTACGCCGTCGTGCTGGCGGCCCTGGCGGCGATCGGCGTCATCTACGCCGGCTTCTCGCCGCAGACCGGCCGCGCCGAGGCGGAGGGCACCGCCCATGCCGCGCAGGACCTGGCGAACGGCAAGCAGCTGTTCAACAAGAACTGCGCCAGCTGCCACGGGCTGAACGCCGAGGGCACCAAGGACGGCAAGGGCAAGCCGATCGCCCCCAGCCTCATCGGCGTGGGCGCCGCATCCGTCGACTTCCAGGTCAGCACGGGCCGGATGCCCGCGATGAACCCCGGCGCGCAGATGCCGCGCAAGGAGCCGATCCCCCCCTTCGACACCTCGATCAAGACCGACTACGAGGAGAAGGAGAAGCGGGAGGAGGCCGAGCGGCGGAAGGCCGAGGCGGAGAAGAACCTGGCGGACCTGCGGGCCTACATCGCCTCTCTCGGCGGCGGGCCGGAGATCCCCCCGGCCTCGGCGGTCGACCCGAAGACCGGGAACGTCGCGCTCGGCGGCAAGCTGTTCCGCACCAACTGCGCCCAGTGCCACAACTTCACCGGCCAGGGCGGCGCGCTGACCGGCGGCAAGTACGCCCCGCCGCTGAACAACAGCGACGTCACGCCCACCCAGATCTACGAGGCCATGCTGACCGGCCCGCAGGCCATGCCGGTGTTCAACGACAGCACGCTCACGCCCAAGGACAAGCAGGCGATCATCGCCTACCTCGTCCAGACGCGCGAGGAGCCGAACCCGGGCGGTAACGGCCTCGGCCGCATCGGGCCGGTGTCGGAGGGCCTGGCCGGATGGCTGATCGGAATCGGCCTGCTGGTGCTGGCGGCCATGTGGATCACCGCGAAGAAGCCGAAGAAGCTGAAGAAGCCATGAGCGACGAGAACAAGGACACCGCGGGCTCGAAGGAGCCCCGCGAGGGCGCGCGCGGGCGCGTGATCGGCACCCCGTCCCCGGCGCGGGACAAGGCGCTGCTCGCCGAGGACGACATCTCGGCGCCGGCGGGCGCGGGGGAGCAGCTGGACGAGGCGGCGGCCAAGCGGGCCGAGCGCGTCGTCGCGGCGTTCTTCCTGCTCGCCTTCGCCGGCAGCGTGGCGTTCATCGCCTACTACATCGGCTGGAGCGGCCGCGACGGCGGCATGCACGGGGTCGGCCGGGCCCGGGAGTCGAACTTCTGGCTCGGCGGCATGATGGCCCTGTCGTTCCTGGCGCTCGCCATCGGCGTCACCATCTGGGTCCGCCGCCTGATGACGAGCAAGCCGATCGTCCAGGAGCGGCACGAGCTGGCCGCCGACGCCGAGACCCGCGCGGGCTTCACCAGGGACTTCCTGGAGGGCGCCGACGACAGCGGCATCACCAAGCGGCCGCTGCTGCGCCGCACGCTGCTGCTGGCGGCCGCGCCCCTCGGGCTGGCCCCGCTGGTGCTGCTGCGCGACCTCGGCCCGCTGCCGGAGAAGCGCCTGCGCACCACGTTCTGGGCCGAGGCCGTCGAGGAGGCCCGCAAGCAGGGCAAGAAGGGCGTCCGGCTGGTCGTGGACGGCACCAACAAGCCGCTCAAGGTCAGCGACTTCTCCGCGCCAGGCTCGATGATCACCGTCCTGCCGGAGGGCATCGAGGAGCTCGTCCCCGAGGACCAGGTGCTCACCCAGACCGCCAAGGCGGTCACCATCCTGATCAACATCCCCGAGGACGAGTTCAAGCCCGCCAAGGGCCGGGAGAACTGGCACGTCAACGGGATCGTGGCGTACTCCAAGATCTGCACGCACGTCGGCTGCCCGGCGGCCCTGTACGAGCAGACCACGCACCACATCCTGTGCCCGTGCCACCAGTCCACCTTCGACGCCACCGACGCGGCGAAGGTCGTGTTCGGCCCGGCCGCCCGCCCGCTGCCCCAGCTGCCGCTGGCGGTCGAGAACGGGTACCTGGTCGCCACGAGCGACTACCACGAGCCGATCGGCCCGAGCTTCTGGGAGCGCGGATGAGCGAGGCGACAGCCCCGAAGGCGGTCGAGGCACCGCTGACCTTCCTCGACGACCGCCTCGGTTCCACCACCTTCTTCAAGCGGAACATGAAGAAGGTCTTTCCGGACCACTGGTCGTTCATGCTGGGCGAGATCGCCCTGTACTCCTTCATCATCCTGCTGCTGACCGGGACGTTCCTGACGCTGTGGTTCCAGCCCAGCATGCAGGAGGTGGTGTACAACGGCTCGTACACCAAGCTCAACGGCGTGAAGATGTCGCAGGCCTACGCGTCCACGCTGGAGATCAGCTTCGACGTGCGCGGCGGGCTGCTGATGCGGCAGATCCACCACTGGGCCGCGATCCTGTTCATGGCGTCGATCCTGGCGCACATGCTCCGGGTGTTCTTCACCGGCGCGTACCGCAAGCCGCGCGAGCTGAACTGGCTCATCGGCATCGGGATGTTCACGCTCGGCATGCTGGAGGGCCTGTTCGGGTACTCGCTGCCGGACGACCTGCTGTCGGGCACCGGCCTGCGGATCACCCAGGGCGTGGCGGAGTCGATCCCGCTGGTCGGCTCCTACATCTACATGTTCCTGTTCGGCGGGGAGTTCCCCGGCCAGGACATCGTGCCGCGGCTGTACATGCTGCACATCCTGCTGATCCCGGGCCTGATCCTGGGCCTCGTCACCGCGCACATGATGATCATGTGGCATCAGAAGCACACCGCGATGCCGGTCAAGAACCAGACCGAGCAGCAGGTGTACGGCTACCCGTTCTACCCGGTCTTCATGGCCAAGACGGGCGCCTACTTCCTGTTCACCTTCGGGGTGCTCGCGCTGATGGGGGCGTTCGTCCAGATCAACCCGATCTGGTTGTTCGGCCCGTACGACCCGGGCGCGATCTCGGCGGGCTCCCAGCCCGACTGGTACATGGGCGTGCTGGAGGGCGCGCTGCGCATCATGCCGAACTGGGAGGTCTCCGCCTGGGGCCACACGGTCAGCTTCAACGTGCTGATCCCGGCGCTGGTCCCGCTCGGCATCATCTTCGGCGGCGCGGCGGCCTGGCCGTTCGTCGAGGCGTGGGTGACCGGCGACAAGCGCCATCACCACGTCAACACGCGGCCGCGCAACGCCCCGGTCCGCACCGCGACGGGCATGGCGGCGGTGACGTTCTACGGGCTGCTGTGGATCGCCGGCGCCAACGACGTCCTCGCCGACAAGTTCCACGTGTCGCTGTTCGCCACGACGTGGTTCTTCCGGTTCGCGATCTTCATCGGGCCGTTCCTGGCGTTCGTCGTCACCAAGCGGATCTGCCTGGGGCTCCAGCGCAAGGACGCGGCCGTCATCGGGCACGGCGTGGAGAGCGGCATCATCATGATGTCGCCGGACGGGAAGTACACCGAGCGGCACGAGCCGGCGCGCGAGCAGGAGCGGGCGGTCATCCTGTCCAAGGAGAACACCCGGCCCGAGGCGCCCGCGCGGGACGCCAACGGCATCCCCGCGCCCGCCACCAAGGGCCCGATCGGGCACCTGCGCTCGCGCCTCAACCGGGCCTGGACGTTCGACGACGTCCCCGTCGAGGAACACGGGCACGAGGAGCACGGCGAGGTCGAGGGCGGCAAGGAGCCCCGGCAGCTCAGCCACTGACCGGCCCGCCACGAGGACGGGAAGGGGCCCGCCGCCGGACGTCCGGCGGCGGGCCCTTCCTATGCTGGCGGCGATGACCAGGACGCTTTTCGTCACCAACGACTTCCCGCCGCGCCCGGGAGGCATCCAGGCGTTCGTGCACGGCCTGGCGGCCCGCCGTCCCGAGGGCTCGGTGGTGGTGTACGCCCCCGCCTGGAAGGGCGCGGCGGAGTTCGACGCGCGGCAGCCGTTCCCGGTCGTCCGGCATCCGGGCACGCTGATGCTGCCGGTGCCCGGCGTGCTGCGGCGGGCGGCGGACGTGCTGCGCGCGGAGCGCTGCGACACGGTGGTGTTCGGCGCGGCGGCCCCGCTCGGGCTGCTGGCCCCGGCGCTGCGGCGGCGCGGCGCGGAGCGGCTGGTCGCGATCACCCACGGGCACGAGGCCGGCTGGGCGTCGCTGCCGGTGGCGGCCCGGGTCCTGCGCCGCATCGGGGACGGCGTGGACGTGCTCACCTACCTGGGGGAGTACACGCGGTCCCGGATGGCGCGGGCCCTGTCCCCGGACGCGGCGTCCCGGATGGCGCGGCTCGCGCCGGGTGTGGACGAGGGGGCGTTCCGTCCCGGCGCCGGCGGCGAGGAGATCCGCCGGCGGCACGGCCTGTCCGATCGTCCGGTGGCGGTGTGCGTGTCGCGCCTGGTGCCGCGCAAGGGCCAGGACGCGCTCATCCATGCCTGGCCGCGCGTCCTTGCGAAGGTCCCGGACGCGGCGCTGCTGCTGGTGGGAGGCGGCCCGTACCGCGCGGAGCTCGGGAGGCTGGCGCAGTCCCTCGGGGTGGGCGGCTCGGTGGTGTTCACGGGCGGCGTGCCGTGGGAGGAGCTTCCGGCGCACCACGACGCGGGCGACGTCTTCGCGATGCCGTGCCGCACCCGGCGCCGGGGCCTGGACGTGGAGGGGCTCGGCATCGTCTACCTGGAGGCGTCGGCGACGGGGGTCCCGGTCGTCGCGGGGGATTCGGGTGGCGCGCCCGACGCCGTCCTGGACGGGGAGACCGGCGTCGTCGTGCCGGGCCGCTCGGTGGCCGGTGTCGCCGCCGCGGTCGCGGGGCTGCTCGCCGATCCGGCGGCGGCCCGGGCGATGGGGGGGCGGGGGCGCGCGTGGGTCGAGCGCGAATGGCGGTGGGACCTCCAGGCCGCCAGGCTCGGCGCATTTCTCGGGCAGTGAGATGTGGCCTCCCGGTCAGGAGTGGGAATCCTGAGGTCATGCCGCGTATCGCGGGATGTGGCCGGGGTGACAGGATGCCGATATGGAGAACGCGGACATCGAGGACGCTTGGGCCCGGGCTCCGGGGGAGGCCGCCCGCTGGTTGCACGAGCTCGATCCCGACCACTGCTACTCGGGTTTCGAGCCGCCGCGCAACCCCGACTCCGCCTGGCTCCTGCACGCGATGTACGCGTGGGAGGAGGGCCTGGTCACCACCACCCACGACGACGTCCACCAGTCGGTGACGGCGGCCGGGCTCATCGAGCCGGCCGATCCCGCGGCCGAGGCCCCGGGCGATGTGGGCGACCTGCTGGAGGGCGCGATCGTCACCGGCACCGAGCTCGGGCGCAGCGGCGACCCGGGCGCGGGTTGGCGGCGCCTGCGGTGGCGGGAGCTCGCGCGGGGGTTCGGGGAGCCGGTCGTCCCGGAGGGGGAGCTGCCCGGCAACCGCTGCCTGCGCCAGGGGCACCCGGCCGGGAGCTGGTCGGCGGCGATCCAGCCGCCCGCGGAGGGCTGCCTCGACCGCGAGAGCTGGCACCGGCTGATGAGGGTCCTGCTGCGGCACAGCCCGGCCGGCGCGGACACGCGCTGCCTGGCCTACTACTGCCCGCTCGTCACCGCCGACTGGGACAACGAGACCGTGCTCGCGGGGCGGCTGGGCGACGCGGCCCGCCTGTACGACCATCCGGCGATGTCGAGCTGCCCGTCCGACCTGTGGTCGGCCGACCGGTCGTGGGTCGTGTACTGCGACTGGGACCTGTGGGGCACGAAGGTGGTCGGCCCGACGGCGCTGGTCGAGGCGGTCCTGGCCGATCCGGAGCTGGAAGGCGTCCGGCTGCCCTGGACCTGCTGACCCGCTGCCGTCAGCCGCGGGGACGCGGCACGCCGGGCCGCCTCCCGCACGGCCCCGGGACGGGGACCCCACCCCCGCGCCGCGGGCGGGGCCCCCAGCTCGGGGCCGGCGGGCCGGCCGGGGTCGCGCGCCGCTCCCGGAGACCAGTTCCACGCGCCGCCCCTGCCGAGGGGGGAGGCGATCCGGGCGCCGGCCGGCCCGGCGCCCCTGGGCGCCGTGGGAGGGCCGGCCTGGGGGCCGGATCGGATGCGGCGTGGACGGGAGTGCGGGGCGCGGCCCCGGCCGGGCACCCGGCCGCGGCACGGCCGGGTGTGCGGCGACGGGCGGCGGAGTGGGCGGGCCCCGGCGGGGGGATCAACATCGCGGGGCACCTCCTGCCACCGTTCGGTCGCCGACGTGTCAGAAGCTAGGCGCCCGGGGGGCTCCCGGCACCCGCGTTAAACCGGACTTAAGGGACGGATCAGTCAACGCTAAGCCGTCCGCCCCTGCCGCGCCGAATGTCCGACTTTTGGGGCATAGGCACCGGCGGCGGGAGCTGAGATGATCGAGTTCCGCCCAGACAGAGCGGGGGGACGACGCGTGCGATCACGGGGTACCGCCGCGCTCGCGGTGCTGGTGGCGGGGGTTCTGGCGGCGGGCACGGCCACGGTCTGGCTCTGGCCGGGCGAGGACGAGGGCAGCCCCGAGAAGACGGCCGCCGACTACTTCGACGCCTGGGGCCGGGGAGCGCTGAAGACCATGGGCGGGCTGGTCGCCGACCCGCCGGCCGACTTCGCCGACCAGCACCGGGCGCTGTCGCGCGGGCTGTCGGTCACCAGGATCTCGCTGGCCCCCCGGCCCGTCGTCCGGTCCGGCCCCGGCGCGGCGCAGGCGGAGTTCACGGTCACGCGGGACGTGGGCCTCCACGGCGACTGGTCGTTCCGCTCGGTGCTGAGGCTCGGCCGGGTGCACGGCCGCTGGCGCGTCCTGTGGACGCCCTCCACCCTGTACCCCGGGCTGAAGGGGAAGGGGACGTGGTCGCTGACGCAGGTGACCGTCCCCTCCCTGACACTGGTGGCCCGCGACGGCAAGGCCCTCTCCGGCGACGGGCCCCTCGCCCCCTACCTCACCGCGCTCACCGACGGGCTGGAGGGCGAGGACGGCACCGGGTGGGCCGTCGAGCTCCGCGACGGCGGCGGCCCGCCGCAGCGGGTGAAGGTCCTCGGCGTGAAGCCCGGCGAGAAGGTCCGCACGACGCTGGACCGGCGCGTGCAGGCGGCGGCGGAGGAGGCGGTCGGGGGCCGCCAGGCGTCGATCGTGGCGATCCGCCCGTCCACCGGTGAGATCCTCGCGGTGGCCGACGGCCTCGGGGGGCTCGGCGCGTTCGTCTCCGAGTACCCGCCCGGCTCCACGTTCAAGGTGGTCACCGCGGGCGCCCTGCTGGCGGACGGGATGGACCCCGGCTCCGGCGCCGACTGCCCCGCGGTCGTCGTCACCGGGCAGCGCACCATCCACAACGACCGCAACCGCGCCCTCGGCCGCACCACCCTGCGCGACGCCTTCGCGCAGTCGTGCAACACCACGTTCGCGCGCCTCGCCGTCGAGGAGGCCGGTGCGAAGGGCCTCGCCGCGAGCGCCGGGCGGTTCGGCTGGGGCGAGCGGCTCACCCCCGGCGTGCAGGCCGCGTCCCCCGCGTTCCCCGGCATCCGCAGCGGGGCGGCGCTCGCGGAGGCGGGGATCGGGCAGGGCGAGGTCCTGGCGAGCCCGCTGCTGATGGCCACCGTCGCCGCGGCCGTGGCGGACGGCTCCTGGCGGCCGCCCCGGCTCCTGGAGCCCGCGCGGATCCGCGAAGGCGGCGGGCGGACACCGCCGCCCCGTCCCGTCCCCGGCGCGGCGGCCTTGCGCGCGATGATGCGTTCCGCCGTCACCGATGGCACGGCGGCGGGCGCCGGGCTTCCGGGCGGGACGGCCGGGAAGACGGGCACCGCCGAGTTCGGCGAGGGCACCCATGCCTGGTTCATCGGGTTCCAGGACGGCGTCGCGTTCTCCGTCCTCGTCCCCGCGGGCGGCTCCGGGCCGGAGGTCGCCGCCCCCCTGGCCGCCAGGTTCCTGCGCGCCCGGCACGGCGGGTGAACGCGCCGTGACGCACGCGCGTACCGGGACCGGAAGCGGCCCGGCGGAAGGCACCGACTGAAACGATTTTTCGCCATCGCCTATCCGAAGGGCCTTCGGGGCGTATGCTCCCGGGTGATCGAGCGGGTCCCCTCAGGGCCCGTGGGTGAGCGGTGGGAGCGGAGCGGGCTCCCGGCGCCGTGATCCCGATGTCTCAGCGGAACAGGCCGCCGGGCTCCCCGCCCGGGCGGCACGGAGCCTGGCTGCGTTCACCCTGCCCTCCACCTCCTCCACAGGAGAGGGCATGGCGCGACGCGAGACCCGGCATGCGTCCCGGAGCTATCCGCATGCTTCACCGTGGGCGGACACGCCCGCGCGCCCCTCGTCGAGACCGGGGCCCCCGCCAGGGACCCGGGCCGAGGAGCCCCAGTGGCCCGAAGGGTCCTGGTGGGCGGAACAGTCCGGCTGGGCCGAGAACGGGCAGCGATCCCCGCGGCCCGGGCCGCGACGCCGGCGTGAGAACCCGCATGCCGCGGGCAGGCGGCATGCCCGGCAGCGCCCGGAGACACGGCGCCGCCCGTCCACCCGGTCCGAGGCACGGCCCCCCGGCCCCCGAGCGCGCCCGCGCACCCATCCCCGCGGCGGCCGCCGCCCCGTCGACCGGCTGAGCGTCGGCGCCATCGCGCTGTCGTGCGTCGTCGGCCTGTCGCTGCTCGGCCTCGCCGAGCGGGCCCTGCTGGAAGGCGGGACCATCGGCGCGTCCGGCCCGGCGAGCGCCGAGCGGCCCGCCAAGAACCGCAAGGAGCGCGCGGCCCCCGGCCGCCGCGAGGACCCCCCGCGGCGGCCCGCCCCGTCCGGTGCCCCCGGGGCCCCGGCGGGCCCCGACGTCCAGGCGCTCACCGCGCAGGTCCGCAGGCTCGCGCAGGCCGAGCGCGGCGCGGCCGCCCGGCAGACCTACGGCGCCGCGCCCACCCGCCCGCCGATCGTTCAGGTGGCCCGCACGAGCCCCGACAAGACCTGGGCGTTCGGGACGACGGCGATCCCGGTGCCCGACACCAGCGGAGCCAACCCCGAGGTCGCGTTCTTCGCGGCGCAGTGGCGCCACGACCGGTGGAAGGTCGCCCTGTCGGGCGGCGGCGGCTTCGACGGGCTGCTGGCGCGGCTGCCCGCGACCGTGATGTCGGCGGACGAGGGCCGGCTGCTGCGCCGCTACGGCGCGCTCACGGCCCCGCAGGCCATCGTCCAGTCCCACGCCGGGACGAAGGGCGACGGGCTGATGCTGCCGTGGAAGTCCGGCACCACCTGGTCGATGGGCACCGGCGACGGCGGCGCGTCCGTCCGCCCCCTCGGCTCCCTCGCCTTCTGGGGCGGGGACGGCCGGGTCCTCGCCTCCGGCGCGGGCCGGCTCTACCGGTTCTGCGCCGACCAGGAAGGCCGCGCGCTCGTCATGGTGATCCACCGCAGCGGCCTCGCCACCACCTACTACCGGGTGCGCTCGGTGTCGCAGCTGCGCGACGGCAGCGTCGTCCAGCGCGGCGAGCCCCTCGGCCGGACCGGCTCCGACCGGCCCTGCGGAGGGGCGCCCGCCGCCCGTCCCGAAATCGAGTTCGACCTGCGCAGAGGCGCCGAGCGCGTCCCCCTCGACGGGGCGCTGCTCGGCGGATGGACGTTCCGGGAACGGGCCAAGCCCCTTCTCGGCTACGCGGAGCGCGGCGAACTCCAGGTCCTTCCCGGCGGTCGGCTGCCCAACTTCGGCGCGGTCCCCGCCACAGACGTCCCGCCCTCACCGCCCGACCCCGGCCCCGAGCCGGGGGACGGCGCAGACCCGGGGGACGCTCCGGCGCTCCCCGCGCTACAGAAGAGGAGTCCGAGCGGTGCGAACACGCAACAGTGATGATCCCGTGATCCCGAGCTGGGTGCTGCGCGCGGTGCTCGCCGCCGCGGTGCTGGTCCTGGTCGGCGCGGCGACCCCGCCGGGCGCCGTCATCGCGGCGAAGGTGCAGTACTTCCTGTCCTTCTACGCGGGCGTCTTCACCCTGCTGGCGATGACCGCCGCCGTGATGAGCGGGCTGCTGGCCACCGACAGGCTCATCCTCGGCATCCGGCACCGCGTCATGGCCCAGGGCGTGCACCGCGCCTCCGCCGTGCTGGCGATGGCGATGGTCGTCGCCCACATCGCGGTGAAGGTCCTCGGCGGGCTCGCCACCCCGGAGCAGATCGTCGTGCCCGGGGTCGGCCCGGTGGGGCTCGGCACGCTCGCGTTCGAGCTGATGGTCCTCATCGTGATCACCGGGATGATGCGCGCGCGGTTCGCGTTCCGCGGCCACCCCTGGGTGTGGCGGTCGATGCACGCCGTCTCCTACGTCTCCTGGCCGCTGGCGATCGTGCACGGCCTCACCGCCGGGCGGGTCGCCGCGAACTGGGTCGTGCTCAGCTACGTGATGAGCGTCGGCGGCGTCGCGCTCGCGCTGCTCGCCCGGATGATCGTCGTGGTCAAGCCGCGCGACGTCCGGCGCGTCGGGGACGACGTCGGCGAGCGCACCGTCGCCCGCGAGCGCGCCATGGCCGCCGACCGCGCCCGCGAGCACGCGCTGGCGGGAGAGCGCGCCGCCGAGCGCGACAAGGACCCGCGCGCGACCGTCGCCGACCCCCGCGGGATGCGCGTGCCCCGCGAGCGGCGCGGCGGTGACACCGAGGTGTTCCGATGAGCTCCGCCATCGCCGTCACCAACATCGGCGGCCCCCGGCTGACGCTCGGGTTCGACCGCTTCGACCGGCTCGACCTCGACCGGCACATGGCCGTGCACGGCAAGCTGCGCGCGCCCGTGCTCGACGACATCGTCCGGATGGCCGAGCAGGTCGACATGCGCGGCCGCGGCGGGGCCGGCTTCCCGTTCGCGCGGAAGCTGATGGCCGTCGCCGCCCGCGTGAACTACCCCGGCTCCGACGAGGCGCTGCTGCCGGGGGAGAAGCGCGGCGACCGCGGCTCCAGCGAGGACGCCGTGGTCGTGGTCAACGGCGCCGAGGGCGAGCCCGGCAGCTCCAAGGACAAGGTCCTGCTCAGCCGTGCCCCGCACCTGGTGCTGGACGGCGCGCAGATCGCCGCGTCCGCGCTCGGCACGCAGCGGATCGTGGTGGCCGTCGAGGACGACGAGGCCGCCCGCTCCGTCCGGGCCGCCATCGGCGAGCGGCGGATGCCGGCCCGGGTCGTCCGGCTGACCGAGCGCTTCATCTCCGGGGAGAGCGGCGCGGTGATCCGCGCGATCAACGGGGAGATCCCGATCCCGCCGGGCGTCAAGGTCCGCGCCTCCGACTCCGGCGTCGACGGGTTCCCGACGCTGCTGTCCAACACCGAGACGTTCGCGCAGCTCGCCGTGCTGGTCTCCCTCGGCCCCGACCTGTACGCCTCGGCCGGCACCGAGGACGAGCCGGGCACGACGCTGCTCACCGTCGGCGGCACCAAGGTCGTCGAGGCGCCGCTCGGCACGCCGCTGCGGGCCGTCCTGGAACGCTGCGAGGTCCCGCCGTCGCCGGGCGTGCTCGTCGGCGGCTACCACGGCATGTGGCTGGACCCCGCCGGCGTCCAGCAGGCCGTGCTGTCGCGCGCCGGCATGCGGCGGGTCGGCGGCACCGTCGGCGCCGGGATCATCCTGCCGCTCACCCGCGGCACCTGCCCGCTCGGCGAGGTCACGCGGATCGCGTCCTACCTCGCCGCGCAGTCGGCGGGGCAGTGCGGGCCGTGCCGGCTCGGGCTGCCCGACGTCGTCCGGTCGCTGAACTCGCTGTCGGACGGGTCGGGGACGGTCGAGGACGTCCGGCGCGCCGCGAGCGTCGGGCGCGGCCGCGGCGCCTGCACCCACCCCGACGGGACCGCCAGGTTCGTCCTCTCGGCGGTCGAGGCGTTCACCGCCGACATCGACGTCCACCGGTACGGCGGGACGTGCGGGCAGCCGACCTTCGGGGTGCTGCCGCTGCCCGTCCCGACCGGTGACGAGGGGAGGGTGGCGATCGACTGGAGCCGGTGCGACGGGCACGGCCTGTGCGCCTACCTCGTGCCGGAGCTGATCCAGCTCGACCGCTACGGCTTCCCGGTGGTGCTCGGCACCGACATCCCCGCCTGGATGGAACGCGACGTGCAGAAGGCGGTCGCCATGTGCCCCGCCCTCGCGCTGCGCGTCACCGGAGGCGTCCCGGGAAGCCCCGCCCGCCGTTCCTGACCGACGCGCGCGGTGAATTCCGGGCACGGATTAACAATAAAAAAGAACGGATCCCGATGAACCCCCGACCCCGCGTGGTGCGTACCTCCTGGCGACCCGCGCCGGGTCCGTCCGGTGACATTCCGAGAGGAGGGAACATCCCTTGAGGAAAAAACGCGGCAGTTATGGCTTCGCGGGGGCGCGCAAGCGCCGCCGCCCCGCCCGCGGCCTCCTGGCGCTGGCCGCGGTGGCCGCCGTCGGAGCGGCCCTCGTAGTGGTGCTCCGCCCGGTCTACGGCACCGCGCCCGCCGACGGCGCGACCGCCGACGGCGCGCGGGACGGCGGCACCACGCAGACGCGCTGGGGTCCGCTCAGCGCCCTCGACCGGAGCCTGCTGGTGAAGGTCCGCCAGGCCGGCCTGTGGGAGATGCCCGCGGGCCAGCAGGCGCAGCAGCGCGCCGCCAGCCCCAGGGTGAAGGAGGTCGGCGCCATGATCATGCAACAGCACATGCAGCTGGACGCCGACACGCGCCTGACCGCGCAGCGCCTGGGCGTGCTGCTGCCCAACGAGCCCAACGGCACGCAGCAGAGCTATCTGCGGGAGATGTCGACCAAGTTCGGGGCGGACTACGACCGCACCTGGGTGCTGCGGCTGCGCTCCGCGCACGGGCAGGTCTTCGGCATCATCGCCAAGGTCCGCGCGCAGACCCAGAACACTGAGATCCGCGCATTCGCCGAACGTGGAATGAAGTTCGTCAACACCCATATGTCGCTGCTGGAGAGCACGGGCCTGGTGGACAAGAACGCCCTGCACTGACGGAAGCACCGACGCAGCACCGACGAACATCCCACCCCGCATAAAGGGAGTTCTCTCAATGAGAAGAAAGAAAAAGGCATTCGCCGTGATGATCCCGGCGCTCGTCCTTGTCGCGACGGCGGTGGAGACGGCTCCCGCCGGTGCCGCGGCCCCGCGGCCCGGTGAGCGCGCCGGGCTCGCCGCCGACCCGTCCGAGCCGCCTGGTGAAGGCGGCACCGACCCCGGCGGAGGCGGATCCGGCGACCCCGGCGGCGTCCCGCGAGTTCCGGGCGACGGTTCGGCGGACCCCGGCGGAGCCGGGCAGGACCCGGACGGCGGCCGGACCGGCGACGGCCAGGACGGGAACGGGCGGTGGAACGGCGGCCGGAGCCGGGACCCGCAGAACTTCGCCGGCCCCGGGCAGGGAGGAGGCGGCCAGGGCCTGAGCCGCGCCCTGTTCGCCGACATCCGGAAGGCGCCCGCGCTGCCGCGGGCGGCGAACGGCCAGCGCGGCTCCGCCGGCACGTTCACGTCCAAGTGCGGGCGGAACGAGGGCCAGAAGCACAGCAACCCCGACAACGTCATCGTGGCCCCCGGCGTCCAGAACGGCGCGCACCACACGCACGACTACGTGGGCAACAAGTCGACCGACGGATTCTCCACCGACGAGAGCCTCGCCGCGTCCGGGACGACCTGTACCAACGGTGACAAGTCCACCTACTACTGGCCGGTGATGCGGCTCCGCGCCGGCCGGGACAACTCGGCCGCGGCGCGCCAGAGCACGGCGGACGGCAACATCGGCTCGGTCGTCACGCCGTCGTCGGTTCAACTGCAGTTCAACGGCAACGCCCGCAGCAAGGTGACCGCGATGCCCCCCTTCATGCGCGTCCTCATGGGAGACGCCAAGGCGGGGACGAACGGCACGGCCAACGCCAAGGCCCTGTGGTCCTGCACCGGGTTCCTGAACCGCGGCTTCACCGACAGGTACCCGCTCTGCCCGCAGGGCAGCCAGGTGGCGCGGGTCCTGGAATTCCCGAGCTGCTGGGACGGCCGCAACTCCGACAGCGCCAACCACCGCGACCACGTGCTGTTCGCCGACGAGCGGACGGGCGCGTGCCCGCCGGGACGGCGGCCCGTCCCGCAGCTGCAGATGACGCTGACCTACAACGTGCCGGCACGGGCGCAGGCGTTCGCGCTGGACAGCTTCCCCGAGCAGCTGCACGACCCGGTGACCGACCACGCCGACTTCATCAACGTGATGTCGCGCAACCTGATGCAGCAGGCCGTCGGCTGCATCAACTCCGGGCGCCGCTGCTGAGCGCGAGCGCCGACCGAGCCCGCGGCCGGTGAGGACGTCCCCCCGGCGCCCCTCACCGGCCGCGCCCGCGCGACCCCGGCCGCCCCGGTCCGTAGGATCGCCGGTATGAACGTTGTGATCGCGGGCGGGCACGGGCGGATCGCGCTGCGGCTGTCGCGGCTGCTGGCCGCGCGGGGGGACACCGTGCTGGGCGTCATCCGCGACCCGGCCCACGCCGGGGACGTGCGCGCGGCCGGCGCCGGGCCGGTCGTGTGCGATCTGGAGTCGGCGGTGGCCGGGGCGGTCGCCGACGTGGTGACCGGGGCGGACGCGGTGGTGTTCGCCGCCGGGGCGGGGCCCGGCAGCGGCACCGCGCGCAAGGACACCGTCGACCGGGCCGCCTCGGTGCTGCTCGCGGACGCGGCGGAGCGCGCCGGGGTCCGCGGCTTCGTCCAGATCTCCGCGATGGGCGCGGGCGCGCCGCCCGCCCCGGGCCGCGACGAGGTCTGGGCCGCCTACATCAGGGCCAAGGGCGAGGCCGAGGACGACCTGCGCTCCCGCGACGCCCTGGACTGGCTGATCCTGCGTCCGGGCCGCCTCACCGACGACCCCGGCACCGGCCTCGTCGCGCTCGCCGGGCCGCCGCTCGGACGGGGCGCGGTCACCCGCGACGACGTGGCGGCCACCGTCGTCGCGCTGCTCGACGCGCCCGCCGTCCGCCACCGCACCCTCGACCTCCTCAACGGGGACACGCCCATCCGGGACGCCGTCGCCCGCCTGGGGCAGGGCGGGTCCGGCGGGTCCGGTGCGGATCAGGTGTCGTAGAGGGCGTCGATCTCGTCGGCGAAGTCCCGCATCACCACGGCGCGCCTGACCTTCAGGCTCGGCGTCATGTGCCCCGCCTCCTCGGTGAAGTCCACGTCGAGCACGGCGTACTTCTTGATCGCCTCGGCGTGGCTGACGGGCCGGTTCGCCGCGGCGACCGCGGCGTCGATCTCGGCGGTGAGGTCGGGGTCGCGGCGCAGCTCGCCCGCCGTCATCGCGGCGGGCTTGCCGTGCCGCTGCTTCCAGGGGCCGAGCGCCTCCTCGTCGAGGGTGACCAGCGCGGCGACGAACCTGCGGCCGTCGCCGACGACCAGGCACTGGCTGACCAGCGGGTGCGCGCGGAGGCCGTCCTCCAGCGGGGCGGGCGCCACGTTCTTGCCCGCCGCGGTCACCAGGATCTCCTTCTTCCGGCCGGTGATCCGCAGGAACCCGTCGGAGTCCAGGGAGCCGAGGTCGCCGGTGTGGAACCAGCCGTCCTCCAGGGCCTCCTTGGTGGCGGCCTCGTTGTTCCAGTAGCCGCGCAGGACGTTGATGCCGCGGACGAGGACCTCCCCGTCCTCGGCGATCCGCACGTCCACCCCCGGGATGGGCCCGCCCACCGTCCCGATCCTGATCGCTGTGGGGCGGTTGACGCTCACCGGCGCGGTCGTCTCGGTGAGGCCGTAGCCCTCCAGGATCGTGATCCCGACGCCGCGGAAGAAGTGGCCGAGCCGCTCGCCCAGCGCGGCGCCGCCCGACACCGCGTACTCCACCCGCCCGCCGACCGCCGCGCGCAGCTTGCGGTACACCAGCGCGTCGAACACCCTGTGCCGGGCCCTCAGGCCGAGGCCCGGGCGGCCCGACTCCAGCGCCCGGCTGTAGGCGATGGCGGTGGCGGCCGCCGCCTGGAAGATCCTCTCCTTGGCCTTGCCCCCCGCCGCGGCCTGCTGCTCGGCGCCGTTGTAGACCTTCTCGAACACGCGGGGCACCGCCAGCAGGAACGTGGGGCGGAACGTCGCGAGGTCGGGCAGCAGGTTCGGGACGTCGCTGTGCCCGAGGACGATGCCGCCCTCGACGCACGCGACCTCGATGAGGCGCGCGAACACGTGCGCCAGCGGCAGGAACAGCAGCGTGGAACTGCCCTCGACGGTGACCTCGGAGATCGCGCCCTGGATGGCGTTGCGGGCGGTCCGCACGAGGTTCCCGTGGCTGATCTCGCAGCCCTTGGGGCGCCCGGTCGTGCCCGAGGTGTAGATGAGGGTGGCGGTGTCGTCGGCGCCGCGGGCGGCGCGGCGCTCGGCCACCGCGTCGTCCGGGACCTCCTTGCCGAGCCGGACGACCTCGGCGACCCCGCCGGTGTCGATGCCCCAGACGTGGGCGAGACCCGGGAGCGAACCCCGGACCTCCTCGACCGCCGTGACGTGCGCCGCGGTCTCGGCGAACACGGCCTTGGCGCCGGAGTCGCCGGCGATCCACTCGATCTGCTCGGCCGAGGACGTCTCGTAGATCGGCACCGCGACCGCGCCCGCCGCCCAGATCGCGTAGTCGAGCAGCGTCCACTCGTAGCGCGTCCGCGACAGCAGCCCCACCCGGTCGCCGGGCTCGATCCCCGCGGCCACCAGGCCCTTGGCCACCCCGGTCACCTCCGCCGCGAAGTCGGCGGCGGTGACGGCGCTCCAGGCGCCGACGGCGCGGCGGCGGAGCACGATGGCGCCGGGGTCCTCGGCGGCACGGCTGAAGGGCGCGTCGGTCAGATTGGCGGAGTCGGGGACCTCCACCATCGCGGGGACGCTGAGCTCGCGCACGGCCCACTCCTGTCATCGGGCTTCCGGGACGGCGGACAAGCCTCTCCGGCTCCTCCGACGCCGATGATACCCACGAGTAGGGAAGACGTCCGCCGGTCACGCGCACGCCGCTCCCTCGCGCCCCAGGTTAACGGCAGGGCAAAGACGGGCCGGTCGCCCCCGGGACGGCGGCGCGGGTTGGCCTACCCTGGTCTGGCCGGACATCTGGGATTCGGGGGATCGCCATGTCGCTGCTCGAGGTGATCGCGCTGACCGCCGACGACGCGCGCGCCGCGCAGGACGGCGGCGCCGACCGGATCGAGGTCGTCGCCGACATGGCCGCCGACGGGCTCACCCCCGATCCGGACGTCGTCGAGGCGATCCGCGAGGCCACGTCCCTGCCCCTGCGGGTGATGCTGCGGGCCAACGCCGGATTCCGCACCACCGGCGCCGAGCTCGACCGGCTGCGGCACGCCGCGGGCACCCTCGCCCGGGCGGGCGCGGACGGTTTCGTGCTCGGCTTCCTGGACCCCCTCGGCCACGTCGACGTGGCCGCCACCGGCAAGCTCGCCGCCGTCGCCGACCCCCTGCCGTGGACGTTCCACCGGGCCGTGGACCACGCCGCCGACCCCGCGCAGGCGTGGGACGCCGTCCGGCACCTGGGCGGCGGCCTCGACACCGTCCTCACGGCGGGCTCCCCGCGCGGTGTGGACACCGGCGTGGACGTCCTCGTCCGGCGCGCCGCCGAGGACCGTGACTCCGCCCGCATGATCATGGCCGGGGGCGGGCTGCGCCGCAAGCACGTCGCGCTCCTCGCGGCGGCGGGCGTCACCGCGTTCCACGTGGGCACGGCCGTCCGGCCCGACGGCGGCTGGGACGCCCCCGTCGACCCCGCGCTGGTGGGCGACTGGCGTTCCCTGGTCGCCGCCGCCGCCGGCTGACTCCGGCGGCGTATTCGTCCCAGGCCGGCCCTATTAGAGTCGGTTCATGAGGATCCACGTGGTGAGCGACGTCCACGGCCGGGCGGAGGCGCTGCGCGGCGCCGGCGACGGCGCCGACGCGCTCATCTGCCTGGGGGACCTGCTCCTGTTCATCGACTACTCCGACCACGCGCAGGGGATCTTCGCGGAGCTGTTCGGCCGGGAGAACGCCGACCGCTTCATCGAGCTGCGGACGCTCAGGCGCTTCGGCGAGGCCCGCGAGTTCTCCCGCGCGCTGTGGGCGGGACTCGACGGCGAGGCGTGGCCGCACATCGAGCGGGCGGTCGACCGGCAGTACGCGGAGCTGTTCGCGGCCATGCCCACCCCCGCCTATCTCACCTACGGCAACGTCGACATCCCCCGCATGTGGGGCGCGCACCTGCGCGACGGCCACCACGTCCTAGACGGTGAGACCACCGAGCTGGGCGGCCTGACGTTCGGGTTCGTGGGCGGCGGGCTGCGCACCGAGTACCGGACCCCCTACGAGCTGGACGACGAGGAGTACGCGGCCAAGGTCGAGGCGGTCGGCGCGGTGGACGTGCTCTGCTCGCACATCCCGCCCGCCGTCCCGGAGCTGCTGTACGACACGGTGGCGCGCCGGTTCGAGCGGGGCAGCGAGGCGATCCTGGACGCGATCCGCCGGACGCGGCCGAAGTACGTGCTGTTCGGGCACGTCCACCAGCCGCTCGCACGCCGGATCCGCATCGGCCGGACCGAATGCGTCAACGTGGGCCACTTCAGGGCCAGTGGGGCGCCCTACGTCCTGTCGGTCTGAGGGATACATTCTGGGAGGACACAGCCGGAGGGATGCAGATGGCCGACCGAACGAGCTCTTCGATCACGGTGAAGGCCCCGAGGCCCGAGATCATGGCGGTGATCGCCGATCTGGAGGGCTACCCCCGGTGGGCCAGCGGGATCCGGGAGTTCACCGTCCAGGAGACGGGCCCCGACGGGCGCGCCGCCCGCGCCCGGCTGACCTTCGACGGCGGCCCGTTCAGCGACACCGTCGGCCTCGCCTACACCTGGGAGGGCGACGACCGGGTGACGTGGGACCTGGTGGAGAAGGGCAACGTCGTGACCGGCCTGCACGGCTCCTACGCGCTCGCCGACGCGGGCGGCGCCACCGAGGTCACCTACGAGCTGACCGTGGACGTCCGCGTCCCCATGATCGGCATGGTCCGGCGCAAGGGCGAGAAACGGATCATCGACTCCGCGCTCAAGGGACTCAAGCGGCACCTGGAGCGCTGAGCGCTTCTCGCCAGGTCGTGGGGGCGATACCGTTTCACGCCGACAAGGGATGGAAGATGTTGTCATGACCGAGCAGCCAGGCGACGTCCTCGACGAGGCGGCCAAGCTCTTCGACGCGCTGCGCAGGCGGATGGGCGGACGCGATCCCGGCGGCGATCCCGCCGGCGACGTGTGGGGCCGGGCGACCGCCGAGGACGCCCCGGGCATCGCCACCGGAGCCGCCGAATGCCGTGATTGCCCGATATGTCGAGTGATTGCGGCCCGGCGTGAGGCGGGCGCGGACGTCGGCCGCCATGTGCGGGAGGCGGGCCGGTCGCTGCTGGCGGCGGCGCTGGACGTCGTGGCCGCTTTCGACCGCACGCGCGGGAAGGCGTCGGCGCCCCCTCGGGCGGGTACGTCCGAGCGGTCGGGCCCGCCGTCCGGCGGACGCGTCCCCGGGCGGGGCGACGCGTGGTCGGCGGCCACCGGCGGCGACCCCAACGAGTAGTGCGGTACGGGCTCCGGCAGGGGCACGTGAGGAGGAGGAAGCATTACATGGCCCTGACCATCGGCGTGGATGTGGGCGGCACGAAGGTGGCCGCGGGGGTCGTCGACGACCGGGGGACGATCCTGGAGAAGGTCCGCAGGCCGACCCCCTCGACGAACCCCAAGGAGACCGCCGAGGTCATCGCCGAGGTCGTCGACCTCCTCAAGGGCAAGTTCGAGGACGTCTCCGCGGTCGGCCTCGGCACCGCCGGCTTCGTCGACGAGACGCGCTCCACCGTGCTGTTCGCCCCCAACCTCGCCTGGCGGGACGAGCCGATCAAGGAGAAGGTCGAGAGCCTCGTCGGGCTCCCGGTCGTGGTCGAGAACGACGGCAACGCCACCGCGTGGGGCGAGGCGAGGTTCGGCGCGGGCCGCGGCGAGAACTTCATCGTCCTGGTGACGCTCGGCACCGGCATCGGCGGCGGCATCATCATCAACGGGGAGCTCTACCGGGGCCAGTTCGGCATCGGCGCGGAGATGGGCCACTTCCGGGTCGTCCCCGACGGGCGGCGCTGCGGCTGCGGCAACCGGGGCTGCTGGGAGCAGTACGCCAGCGGCAACGCCCTCGTCCACGAGGCCCGCGACCTCGCCCGCGTCGCCCCGGCGATGGCGGGCCGCCTCCTGGAGCTCGGCGACGGCCGTCCCGACGGCATCAGCGGCCCCGAGGTGACGCAGGCGGCCCGGGAGGGCGACAAGGCGGCGCTGGAGTGCTTCCGCACCGTCGCGCACTGGGCGGGCCAGGGCCTCGCCGACCTCAGCGCCATCCTGGACCCGGGCGCCTTCATCATCGGCGGCGGCCTCTCCGACGCCGGCGACCTTCTCCTGGACCCGGTCCGCGGCGCGTTCGAGGACGCGCTGACCGGCCGGGGGCACCGCCCGCTGCCCGACATCCGCATCGCCGAGCTCGGCTCGGCCGCGGGCATCGTCGGCGCCGCCGACCTCGCCCGCGCCCGGCCCCGCCAGGACGCGGTCGTGTGACCCCGGTCCGCGTCCTGACCTACAACGTCCGGTCCCTGCGCGACGACCCCGCCGCCGTGGCCCGGGTCGTCCGCGCCCTGGACCCGGACGTCCTGTGCCTGCAGGAGGTCCCGCGCTTCTGGGACTGGCGCGTCAAACGCCGCCGCCTGGCCCGCGACTGCGGCATGGACATCGCCGCGGGCCGCCGCGCCTGCGGCCTGGCGATCCTGACGGCCCCCCGCGTCCGCCGCGTGGGCCGCGAGTTCCACCTGCTCAGCCCCGTCCCCGGCCTGCACCGCCGCGCCCTGGCCATCGCCGTCCTTGAGACGGCCGGCACCCGCCTCGTCGCCGCCTGCACCCATCTGGACCTGATGACCGCCCCGCGCCGCAGGCACGCCACCGAGGTCCTCGCCCACCTCGACCGCGCCCGCCGCCGCCACGACGCCCCCGTCGTCCTCACCGGCGACATCAACGAGGAACCCGGCGGTCCCACGTGGACCCTCTTCACGGACCGCTTCCAGGACGCCTACGCGGTGGCCCCGGAAGGCGAGGAGCTGACCTTCTCCTCCCGCAACCCCCGCCGCCGCATCGACGCCGTCTTCGCCGACACGACGATAGAGGTCGTCACCTGCGGCGTCCCGGCGCACCCCGCCGAGGACTACCCCCAGGCCACAGACCACCGCCCCGTCCAAGCCACCCTGAACCTCCCCGACCCCCCGAAGACCTGACCGCGAAAGAACCGGTCAGACGACTGCTCCGTCGTCGGGGTCGCGGGGTTCGTCGCCCATGCGGAGGACGAGGGTGACGAAGCCGCCGATGAAGGCGGCGACGGCGAGGAAGGCGGCCCAGCCGGGGACCTCCCAGTCGAGGATGACGGTGATGAGGAGGTAGACGGGGCCGCCGACGAGGGCGATCCAGGCGCCCTTGGTGAGGGGGTCGGCGCTCGGGAGCGGCGGGGGAGGGGGCGGGACGTAGTGGCCCTCGTCGTCGGGGTCGGGCGGCAGGTCGGCGGTCTCGGTCGGTTTGATCATGCGGACGCGGGGGAGGCGGCCGGTGCGGTCGTCGCCCTCGTCCGGGGGTTCGCCCGGTTCGTCGATGTTCTCCTGATCGGGCCAGGGGGTGTCGCCGTCCTCGGGGGTGGTGTCGAACCCGGCGACGATCTCGGCCCAGATGGCGTCCTCGTCGCGTTCGGGGGTCTCGGCGTCGGGCGCGGGCGGGTCGCCGGCGAGGTCGGTGTCGGTGTCGGCGCCGCGGGCGGAGGCGTCGCGGAGGTGGGCGAGGTGGGCGCGCAGGATGCCCTCGGCGGCGGGTTTCATGTCGACGTCGACGTAGAGCCGGTCGAGGACGTCGCCGGACGGGGGCTCGGCGGCGGCGAGGTCGGGCAGGTCGGCCAGTTCGGCGAGGTCGGACGGCGAGGCGGCGTAGGCGGCCACGCCGGCCTCGCCGAGCGCCGCGAGCATCGCGTCGGCGAGATGCGGGGCGAGGTCGACCAGTGGGGCGTAGGTGTCGGCTGACAGTCCATTGCCACGGCGATTCACGGGGCCGGCTCCTTCGACGACTCCGGAGTGACCGACAGCTCCGGCATGACGGCCTCCGCTCCCCCAATTGACGTGTGCCCGGTCGCGCCGGCGGACGCGGCGGCACTCCCGGACACCCTGAAACGTGTGTCCCACGGTATTCGCTGCGCCGCGCGGGACAAGCCCTGAGGCGCACCCGATTGAGATTTACCGTTCAGAGCCTACGTTCATTCCGGCGGCACCGGCGCCGTGCCGGGGCGGCCGCCGGGCGGCCGCCGCGCGTACCGGCCGGTAGAGGCGGGGGACGGGGAGTGCGAGGATGTGCCATCATCTCCCGTCCGACAGGGAGCCGGACGTGCCCGTCACCTGGGCCGCCGCTCGGAGGAAGGCCCGCGCATGCTCTGGTTCTGGATCCTTCTCAGGGTCGTTCTGTCGCCGATCCTGTATCTGGGGTGGTGGCCGCGGAACCAGGGGGTCCGCAACGTCCCGAAGCGGGGGCCGGCGCTGCTCGTCAGCAACCACCTGTCGTTCGCCGACCACTTCTTCGGGCCGCTGCCGCTGCTGCGGCCGATCTTCTTCATCGGCAAGGGCGAGTACTTCACCGGGACGGGGCTCAAGGGCCTGATCAGCAGGGGGTTCTTCACCGGCGTGGGCGTGGTGCCGGTGGACCGGACGGGCGGGTCGGCGGCCGAGGCGGCGCTGCAGACGGGGCTGCGGATCCTCGGCGAGGGCAAGCTGCTCGGCATCTACCCCGAGGGCACGCGGGCGCCCGACAACCGGCTCTACCGGGGGAAGACGGGCGTGGCGCGGCTGGCGCTGAAGTCGCGGGCGCCGGTGATCCCGATGGCGATGATCAACACGTTCGAGCTGATGCCGCCGGGACGGCCGTACCCGCGGCTGGGGATCCGGCCGGGGGTCCGTTTCGGCGAGCCGCTGGACTTCTCGCGCCACTACGGCCGGGAGGACGACCGCGAGGTGCTGCGCGAGATCACCGACGAGATCATGCGGGCGATCCGGGAGCTGTCCGGGCAGGAGTACGTGGACCGTTACGCGGCCGAGGTGAAGGCCGAGATGGCGGGCCGGGAGGTCCGCCCGGCGGACGACGACGGCGGGCTGGGCGACGATGGCTGAGGGCGGGCCGCGGTGAACGGGGCGGGGGGCGGCCCGGGCCTGGCGGCCGCGCTGTGGCGCGCGGTCGCGGTGTACCGGGTCGCGTCGCTGGCCTACGCCGCCCTGGTGATCGCGGTGAACTCCGACGGGTACGCGCGTCCGTGGGGCGGCTGGGCCGTCCTCGCGGTGATGACGGCCTGGACGGTGTACGCGGTGCCCGCGTTCCGCGGCGGCCACCGGAAGGGCCGGCCGCTGCTGGCGGCCGACCTGGCGGTCGCGTTCGGCTGCATCCTCGCGACCGCGTGGGTGGAGACGGCGTCGAACATCGGGCACGGGCGGCCGACGCTGCCGATCTCGTGGGTCGCGGCGGCGGTGCTGTCGTGGGCGGTGGCGGGCGGGCGGCGGGCCGGCATCGCCGCGGCGCTGACGCTGGGCGTCGCGAACCTGCTGGTGCACGTCGTCGCCGGGACGACCGCCGGGATGGGCCGGGGCACCTTCAACGGCGTGGTGCTGCTGCTGCTCACGGGCCTGGTCGTGGGGCACGTGGTGCGGCTGGCGCTGGAGGCGGAGGCACGGCTGGCCCGGGCCGTGGAGATGGAGTCGGCGACGCGGGAGCGGGAGCGGCTGGCGCGCCGCATCCACGACTCGGTGCTCCAGGTGCTGGCGATGGTGCAGCGGCGCGGCGGGGAGCTGGGCGGCGAGGCGGCCGAGCTGGGACGGCTCGCGGGGGAGCAGGAGGCGGCGCTGCGCGCCATGATCGGCACCGCGGCACCGATCACCGCGGCGGCGGGCACGGCGGACGGGAACGCGGCGGGCGGGCCCGGCCGGACGGTCGACCTGCGGCCCCTGCTGGCCGGGCACGGGTCCACCTCGGTGACCGTGTCGGCGCCCGCGACGCAGGTGCGGATGCCCGAGCACGCCGCCCGGGAGGTCGAGGCGGCGGTGGCGGCGGCGCTGGACAACGTCCGGCGGCACTGCGGCGACGGTGCGCGCGCGTGGGTGCTGCTTGAGGACGACGGCGCCGGGGCGGTCACCGTCAGCGTCCGCGACGACGGGCCCGGGATGCCGGCGGACCGGCTCGCCGCGGCGGCGGCCGACGGGCGGCTCGGCGTCGCCCAGTCGATCCGGGGCCGGATCCGCGACCTCGGCGGCTCGGTGTCGATCGTCTCCGCGCCCGGTGAGGGCACGGAGATCGAGATGACCGTTCCCGGCCCGGCGGCCGCGTCCGCCGGGGGTGAGGCGCGGCGCGGGGCCGTAGGGTGAGACCGTGAACGACGTTCCCCTCAGGGTCATGGTCGTCGACGACCACCCGATGTGGCGCGATTCGGTGGCGCGCGACCTGGCCGAGGCGGGTCACGAGGTGGTCGCGACCGCCGGCGACGGCCGCTCGGCGGTCCGCATCGCCGCCGCCGCGCGCCCCGGGGTCGCCGTGGTCGACCTCCAGCTCCCCGACATCAGCGGCGTCGAGGTCACGCGGCACCTCGCCGCGGCCGACCCGCCCGTCCGGGTGCTGGTGCTGTCGGCCAGCGGCGAGCAGCAGGACGTCCTGGAGGCGGTCAAGGCGGGCGCGACCGGGTATCTGCTGAAGTCCGCCGCGCGCGAGGAGTTCCTGGACGCCGTCCGGCGCACCGGCGCGGGCGACGCCGTCTTCACCCCCGGCCTGGCCGGGCTCGTCCTCGGCGAGTACCGCAGGCTGGCCGCCGCGCCCGCCCGCGAGGACGACGGCGCGCCGCGGCTGACCGACCGCGAGACCGAGGTCCTGCGGCTCGTCGCGAAGGGCCTGACCTACAAGCAGATCGCGGAGCGGCTCGTCCTGTCCCATCGGACGGTGCAGAACCACGTGCAGAACACCCTCGGCAAGCTCCAGCTCCACAACCGGGTGGAACTCGTCCGCTATGCCATCGAGAAAGGTCTCGATCAGGAGGGCGGGTAGGGCCCCGGACGGCTATGGTCTAGACCAATGGCGGCACGCCGGTGTGCCCGGTGAATGCCGTGTGGGGCCATGTGGGGGCCACTAGTCTGGCCGTGGAGCGAGGGAGGAGCCCGGTGGCGGGAGAGGGAGACGGCATGCGCGTCGGAGTGCTGACCGGCGGCGGGGACTGCCCGGGACTGAACGCGGTGATCCGCGCGGTCGTCCGGAAGGGCGTGCAGGTCTTCGGCTATGAGTTCGTGGGGTTCCGGGCCGGCTGGCGCGGCCCCCTCGAAGGCGACACCGTGCCCCTGGACGTGCAGGCCGTCCGGGGCATCCTGCCGCGCGGCGGAACGATCCTGGGCTCGTCCAGGACGAACCCCGTCAAGGTCGAGGGCGGCGTCGAGCGGATCAAGGACAACCTGGCCGGGCTCGGCGTGGACGCGCTGATCGCCATCGGCGGCGAGGACACCCTGGGCGTCGCGCGCGAGCTGTACGCCGGCGGCGTGAACGTCGTCGGCGTGCCGAAGACGATCGACAACGACCTCGACGCCACCGACTACACCTTCGGCTTCGACACCGCGGTCAACATCGGCATGGAGGCGGTCGACCGGCTGCACACCACCGCCGAGAGCCACCACCGCGCGCTGATCTGCGAGGTCATGGGACGGCACGCGGGCTGGATCGCGCTGCACGTCGGGATGGCCGCGGGCGCCAACGTCATCCTCATCCCCGAGCGCCCGTTCGACATCGACAAGGTCTGCCAGTACGTCGAGAGCCGCTTCAAGACCCGCTACGCGCCGATCATCGTGGTGTCCGAGGGCGCCCACCCGATCGACGGGCAGATGGAGCTCCAGACCGGCGAGCGGGACGCGTTCGGCCACGTCCGCCTCGGCGGCATCGGCCAGAACCTCGCCGACGAGATCGAGAAGCGCACCGGCAAGGAGGCCCGCGCCACCGTCCTCGGGCACATCCAGCGCGGCGGCACCCCGACCGCGTTCGACCGAGTCCTCGCCACCCGCTTCGGCCTGCAGGCGATCGACGCCGTCCGCGACGGCGACTACGGCAAGATGGTCGCCCTCCAGGGCACCGGCATCGTCCGGGTCGGCCTCGACGAGGCGACCAAGCAGCTGAAGACCGTCCCGCTGGAGCGCTACTCCGAGTCCGAGGTCTTCTTCGGCTGACGCCCCCTCCCGGCGGGAACAGGGATTCACGGTCGCGGCGTTGCTCTGTCTGGGCCACACTAGAGACCCGCCCCGGTTCCGGTTCCCGCCAGGAGGATCACGCATGACCACGCTCGACACCGCGCCCGCGGGCGTCCGGGAGACGCCGGTCGACGGCGAGCCGTGCGTGCTGCTCAAGCTGGGCGAGGTCGTCCTCAAGGGCAAGAACCGCGAGCTGTTCGAAAGGCGCCTCGCCGACAACGTCCGCCTCGCCTGCCGTCCCATCGCCCGGGTGGACGTGATCAGGCGGCACGGCGTGTTCATCGTCCGCAGGCAGGACGCCGACCTCGCGACCATGGACCGGATCGCGCAGCGGATCACCGACGTCATGGGCATCGTGTGGGCGCACCGCGCCTGGCGCGTCGGCAAGGACCTCGCCAGCGTCGAGCGCGCCGCCCTGGAGCTGATGGACGGCCGCACGGGCACGTTCGCGGTGCGGTCCAAGCGCCGCGACAAGCGGTTCCCGATGACCTCCACCGAGCTGGACCGCCACATCGGCGCGCTCGTCGCCGCCCGGTACGGGCAGCCGGTGCGGCTCAAGGCCCCCGACCACACCCTGTCGATCGAGGTCGACCGGGACGAGGTGTTCGTGTTCTCCGGCGGGCTCCCCGGCCAGGGCGGCCTCCCGGTCGGCATGAGCGGCCGCGCGCTGGTGCTGATGTCGGGCGGCATCGACTCGCCCGTCGCCGCGTACCGGATGATGCGCCGCGGCCTGCGCGTCGACTACCTGCACTTCTCCGGCATGCCGTTCACCGGCCCCGAGTCGATCTACAAGGCGTACGCGCTGGTCCGCGAGCTGGACAAGTTCCAGGGCGGCTCCCGGCTGTTCGTCGTCCCGTTCGGCAAGGCCCAGCAGCAGATCAAGTCGTCCGGCGCCGACCGCCTCGCGGTGATCGCGCAGCGCCGGCTGATGCTGCGCACCGGCGAGGTCCTCGCCCGCCGCCTGCGCGGCGCCGCGCTGATCACCGGTGACGCGCTCGGCCAGGTCTCCAGCCAGACCCTCACCAACATCACCGCGCTGGACGACGCGGTGGAGCTGCCGATCCTGCGCCCCCTCGTCGGCATGGACAAGGTCGAGATCATGGACCAGGCCCGCCGGATCCGGACCCTGACGATCTCCGAGCTGCCCGACGAGGACTGCTGCACGCTGCTGGCGCCCCGCCGCGCCGAGACCAAGGCCAAGATCGACGATCTCCGGCAGATCGAGAAGCGCCTCGACGTCGGGGAGCTGGCCGACCAGCTGGCCGCCTCCGTCCAGGAACACCGCCCCGTCTACGGCGACACGTCCACCTGACCCGTCCTCCGGCGCGCAAGGTCCGCGCGTCGCCACGCATTCCTGTCACTCGACCCCAGGCGCCACGCGGGCGCGCTACCAGCCCGGCGGGGGCGAAGCCGGAGGCGAGCCCCCACCGGGCTGATCGCGAAGCGATGACGCGCCCGCCCAAGCACGGTCAAAGGGCGAGCCGCCAGGCGAGTCCTTTGGGCCGGGGTTGCAGTGAACACAGCCGCCAGGCGAGTCCTTTGGGCCGGGGTTGCAATTAATTAATACGAGTCGAAGTCGTCGGGGCGCGGGGGTTCGGGGCCGTCCGGGCCCATCAGGGTGATGCGTTCGATGCGGACGATCCGGAAGCGGCGGCCGACGACCTCGATGCCGTTGCGGCGGGTCTCGTCGGCCATCAGGTCCGCCGCCTCGGCGTAGGCGGCGGAGTCGACGGTGCCGGGCTGCTCCACCGCGGGCACCACGTGGCGGAAGTAGGTGACCAGCGCCGCGCGGGCCTGGCGCGGCGTCTCGTGCAGGCGGCCGACCGGGCGCCACCGGCCGCCGGTGCGCTCGGCGACGGTGAACGCGGGTGCCAGCGCGAGCGGGGTGAGGAACGCGCCGGACGGCTCGTTGCCCGTCGCGGCGGCCGCGTCCAGCACCTGGCACAGCAGCTCGGCGGTGGTGAGGTCGGCGGCGGGCCGGTCCTCGGGGAGCAGGTCGTACGGGCGGGACGGGACGGGCCGCCGGTCACCGGGCGGCGGGTCCAGGTCGGTGGGGCGCGGTGGTTCGGGGCCGTCCGGGCCGGTGCGGACGAGCTGCTCGATCCGGACGACGCGGAAGCGGCCGCCGGGCACGGTCACGGCGTCGGCGGGCTCGTCCCGCAGGGCGGCCGCCGCCTCCCGCAGCTCGTCGCCGGACGGGCCGCCGGTGAGGGCCGCCCGGTCGTCCAGGTGGTCGGCGAGCAGCTCCCGGGCGCCCTGTGGCAGCGGGTCGCAGGGGCAGACGACCTGCCAGCCGCCGGGCACGTGCTCGGCGGCGGTGAACAGCGGCCCGACGACGACGAGCTCGGGGTAGGCGGCGATGGAGCGGCAGGCGTCCGCCAGCATCACCGCGGCGACCGGGTCGACGCCGTCGAGGTCGTCCGGGAAGAGCCGCCCTCCGGCGTCCCCATCGCCCATAGTCATGCGGGACATCATCCTCGCCACGGCCCCGTCTGGCGAGTGGTTCAGACCAATTTGTTACGGCCGCGTACGCGTTTCCAGGGGGCTCCGGCAGGCAGGACGAGCACGAGGAGACTCGCGGCCAGCAAAGCCAGCCCGCCGAGCGCGACGGCGCCGAGATGCTCGCCCAGGACGGCCGTCCCGAGGACCGCGGCGACGGCGGGCTCGGCCAGCGTCAGCGTCGTCGCCGTGGTGGCCGGGGTACTGCGCAGGCCGCGCGCGAACAGCATGTAACCGCCGCCCGTCGTCACCGTCCCCAGGTAGAGCGCGATGAGCGCGCCGGGCCAGGTCAGCAGCCATCCGGGCGGTGAGGTGAGCAGGACGGGGAGCAGCATCAGCGCCGCCGTCGCGAACATGGCGCCGGCGACGGCGCGCTCGTCCTCGCCGCGGGTGATGAGGGCGGACGCCACGGTCGCGTACACGGCGTAGGACAGGCCCGCCAGCAGGGCCAGCGCGACGCCGCCCGGCTCGATCCCGGCGTCCCGCCCGCCACCGATGAGCGCGGCGCATCCGGCGACGGCGCCGCCGGTCGCGAGCGCCCAGCGCCCGGACGGCGCCGCGCGCCGCGTCACGGCGCCGATCAGGCCGGTGAAGGCGGGGGCGCCGCCGATCGTGACGACGGTCCCGGCCGCGACTCCGGTGCGGGCGGCGGCCACGAAGAACGCCGTCTGGTACACCGCGACGGCGGCGGCGCCGAGCCCGACCGCGGGCCAGGACCGCCGGTCGCGGAGGAGACGGCGCAGCCCCGCGCCACGGCGGAGGCCGCCGCGGCGGGTGAGCGTGGCGAAGGCGAGCAGGACCAGCGCGCCGAGGACGATGCGGACCGCCCCGACCGAGACGCTGGACGCCCCGGTGGCGAGCGTCCGGACGGTTCCGGTCGTCCCCCACAGGGACGCGGCCACGAGGATGTCGGTGCTGCCGCCGCCCGGCGGCCCGCGCCGGACGGCCGCGGAAGGCTCCTGCTGGATGTGTCCGGAAGTGTGCGGCTCGGGGGTGTGCCGGCTGGAGGTGTGCTGCCTGGACGTGCGGTGCCTAGACGTGCGCGCTGACACGAGGGGACGCTCCTGGGCTCGAACCGGGAAGGGAGGATCCGGATTCGGGGCGCAGGAGAGGGCGGGCCGGGCGCGTGATCACACGCCGGGCCCCGCGGGTTCTCGGAGGGTGGTGTCGCCGCGCCCCGTCAGGAGCGGGGCGGGCCGCAGTCCGAGGTCCAGTACGCCATGGCGCCGACGATACCAGCCGCCGTCGGCGCCGACCTGCGGCGCGCGGGCCCCGGAACGGCGGCCGGCGTGACGGCCGGAGCGGCACCGGGGCGGGCGGTGCAGGTCAGCGCGCGGGCGTCGGGTCAGGCGGTGGCGCCTCCGGGAGCCTGGGCGAGGGCGTCGCCGCGGGCCTCGGTGAGGGAGCGGCCGACGAGCGGGGGCAGCTCGCGGACGACCTTGGCCAGCTCGCGCAGGTCGCCGTCCACGAGGGCCTGCGGGCCGTCGCACAGGGCGGTCTCGGGGTGCGGGTGCACGTCGATGATCACGCCGTCGGCGCCGACCGCGATCGCGGCGCGGGTCAGCGGCAGGACCAGGTCGCGGCTGCCGCCCGAGTGGGACGGGTCCACGATCACCGGCAGGTGCGACAGGCGCTGGGCGACCGGGACCGCGGAGATGTCCAGGGTGTTGCGGGTCGCCCGCTCGAACGTGCGGATGCCCCGCTCGCACAGCACGATGTCGAGGTTGCCGCGCTGGGCGACGTACTCGGCGGCCATCAGCCACTCCTCGATGGTGCCGTTCATGCCGCGCTTGAGCATGACGGGCCTGCCGGACTCGCCGGCGGCCTGGAGCAGCGCGAAGTTCTGCGCGTTGCGGGTGCCGATCTGCAGCATGTCCGCGTAGGACGCGACGAGCTCGACGTCCGCGGCGTCCACCACCTCGGTGACGATCGGCATCCCCGTCTCGGCCCGCACGTCCGCGAGGATGCGCAGCCCCGCCTCGCCGAGCCCCTGGAAGGCGTACGGGGACGTCCTGGGCTTGAACGCGCCGCCGCGCAGCAGGGTCGCGCCGGCGGCCTTCGCCATCTCCGCGGCGCCGAGCGTCTGCTCGGGCGTCTCCACGGCGCAGGGCCCGGCGATCAGCGTCATGGTCCCGGCGCCGATGGGGACGCCGCCGACCCGCACCACCGACCGCTCGGCGTGGTTCTCGCGGCTCACGAGCTTGTAGGGCACCGAGATGCGCACGACGTCGCTGACGCCCCGCATCGCGCGCAGGTTGAGCGCGTCGAACCGCTGGACGTCGCCGACGAGCCCGACGATGGTCCTCTCCACCCCGCGGCTGACGAACGCGTCGCCCCCCGCCGTCTCGACCAGTGAGACGACGGCCCGGATATCCGCTTCGCTGGCCTCGGGGGCCATGACGACGACCATTGGTGTGCTGCCTCTCCTCGTGACACGGGCCCCGCGGTCCCGCGACCGTGCCCTGGAACGACGAAAGCCCCGGGCCAGTCCGGCCCGGGGCTTGTCGCCTTGTGGTCTGTCAGCGCAACGTCTGGCAGACCAGCCGCCCGGGCTGGTCGAACCAAAAGAAATACACGACGTCGCGCACGGGGTCAGCGTAGCCGATGCGGCGGGAGCGCCGGACGCGCGGGGGCCGAATATGGCTCAGCTCACGCCGGATGGCAGGATGGCCGCGTCATGTCCCCACCCGAGCAGCCCACACCGCAGCCGCGGGACCTCCCGCCCGGCCAGTACGTCCCCCGGGGCTGGCCGGTCCTCCACTACGGGCCAGTGCCGAAGTTCCGCCCCGGTGACTGGGACTTCCGGGTCTTCGGGGCCACCGAGTCGGGCGGCCAGTACCGGTGGAGCTGGGAGGAGTTCGACGCCCTGCCCAAGGCCGGCGCCGTCGCGGACTTCCACTGCGTCACCAAGTTCACGATCCCCGACAACGAGTGGCTGGGCGTTCCCGGCACGGCGATCGTGGAGCTGGCGCCGCCCGCCCCGGACGTCACGCACGTGATGGTCTGGGCCGAGTACGGCTACAGCGCCAACATCCGGATGACCGACTTCCTCGCCGAGGGGACGATGTTCGCCACGCACCGCGACGGCGAGCGGCTCAGCCCCGACCACGGGTTCCCGACCCGCATCGTCGTCCCGCACCTGTACGCGTGGAAGAGCGTCAAGTGGGTCCGCGGCGTGGAGTACCTGGTGAAGGACCGCCGGGGCTTCTGGGAGGAGCGCGGCTACCACAACGTCGCCGACCCGTGGCACGAGCAGCGCTACTCCTACCAGGAGGACGCGGGGGAGTTCCCGCCCGCCTGACCCCGGCGTGGCCCATCCGAGACCTTCGTATCTGGGCAACGGACGGACCTGACGGCGAGACAGCCGTTACCGTGAGTTGTCATGGTCCTACCGTCCGTTGTGGACGTCTTGGCGTGCGCCTCCGCCGCCGGAGCCGCCGCCGGTGCCTGCGCGCTGCGCCGCTGGTTCCCGGCCCTGCGCCGGGGCCCCGGCGCCACGGTCGACGAGGCGCGGTTCGCGGCCCTGCACACGATGGCGCGCGCCTCCCCTCCGCTGCGCGCCGGGCTGAGCCGGGACTCGGCCCGCAGATCCGCCCGGCACCTGCGGTCACTGCTCGGCGCCGAGGCGGTCGCCCTGATCGCCGTCCGGCCGCCCTCCGACGACGACGCGGGCGACGACCATCCCGACCACCCCGATCATTTCGGTCACTCCGGCCATGCAGGACATCCCGGTGAGCGCGGCGACGCCCTCGCCGCCGCCCGCGCCGGACGCTCGGGGCCCGGGCGCGCCGTCGCCGGCCCCGCCCCCGACCGCAGGCTGCTCGCCTGGGACGGCGCGGGCGGCGACCGGCACGGCGGCGACGCCGTCCGGCACGCCCTCCCGGTCCTCGCCTCCGGCCGCCCCCGCGTGGTCGTCCCCGAGGCGCTGTCGTGCGACGACCCCCGCTGCCGGATCCGCGTCGTGATGATCGCCCCGCTGACCGTCGAGGGACGTGTGGAGGGCGCGCTCGCCGCGTACTGGCCGGGTCCCTCCACCGCCCGCGTCAAGGCCGTCGGGGAGGCCGCCCGCTGGGTGACCGGGCAGCTGGAGCTGGCCGAGCTCGACGCGTCCCGCATCCGCCTCGCCGAGGCAGAAATGCGGGCGCTGCGCGCCCAGATCTCCCCCCACTTCGTCTACAACTCCCTCACCACCATCGCCTCGTTCGTCCGGACCGACCCCGAGCGGGCGCGGGCGCTGCTGCTCGACTTCGCCGACTTCGCCCGCTACTCCTTCCGCAACCCCCGCGACTTCACCACGCTCGCCGACGAGCTGCGCTCCATCGACCGCTACCTGCTGTTGGAGCGGGCCAGGTTCGGCGAGCGGCTGCGGTTCAGCGTGGAGGTCTCACCCGAGGTGCTGCCGGTCGCGGTCCCGTTCCTGGCGCTCCAGCCGCTCGTCGAGAACGCCATCCGGCACGGCATGCAGGGCGCGGCCGGCGCGTTCCACATCTCGATCGTGGCCCGCGACTCCGGCGCCGAGGCCGCCATCAGCGTCGAGGACGACGGCGCAGGCATGGACCCGGAACGGCTCCAGCAGATCCTCTCCGCGCCGCCCGGCAGGTCCCGCCCACCCGGCCGCGGCGGCGCGTCCTCCGGCCGCCGCGGGTACGCCCCGGGGGCCGAGTCCGGAGGCGACGGCGCCGGGATCGGCCTCGCCAACGTCGACGAGCGGATGCGCCAGGTCTACGGGGACGAGTACGGGCTGACCGTCGAAACCGCGCCGGGCGCCGGGACGAAGGTGAATCTGCGTGTCCCGAAGTACCGGCCCGGAGTATTTCCGGGCTGACGACCGGCGCGCGACACGCCACTCACATTTCGAAACCGATTGCGGACAGACGGTAATCGCGGCAAAGTCGCCCCTATGCTTCGCGTCCTGGCCGTCGACGATGAACGCCCCGCCCTGGAGGAGCTCACCTACCTGCTCCGCAAGGACCCGCGGATCGGGCGGGTCTGCGGGGCGGGGGAGGCCGCGTCGGCGCTGCGCGACCTCAGCCGGATGCTCGTGGCGGGCGACCGCCTCGACGCGGTCTTCCTCGACATCAGGATGCCGGGGCTGGACGGGCTGGACTTCACCCGCCTGCTCACCGGCTTCGCCGCGCCGCCGCAGGTGGTGTTCGTGACCGCGCACGACGACTGCGCCGTCACCGCCTACGAGCTCGGCGCCCTGGACTACCTGCTCAAGCCCGTCCGGCCCGAGCGGCTCGCCGAGGCCGTCCGCCGGGTCGCCGAGGCCGTCGGCCGCGCCGGGCCGCCGGGCGAGGACGGCCGCGCCGACGACGAGATGATCCCCGTGGAGCTCGGCGGCCGCACCCGGCTCGTCTCCCGCCGCGCCGTCACCCACGTGGAGGCCCAGGGCGACTACGTCCGGCTGCACACCGCCGACGGCGGCTACCTGGTCCGGATGCCGCTGACCGCGCTGACCAAGCGGTGGGAGGCCGCCGGGTTCATCCGCATCCACCGCAGCACCCTCGTCGCGTCCGCGCACATCACCGAGCTGCACTTCGACGGCGGCCGGGCGGCCGTCCAGATCGGCGACGAGCTGCTCCCGGTGAGCCGCCGCCACACCCGGGAGGTCCGCGACCTGCTGATCCGCAAGTTCCACCATCCCGCCGAGGACCGGCCCGGGGACCTGCCCGAGGACGCGGAGGGCCCCGGGGACCCCGAGGACGGCCCCCATGACTGACGAGCGCCGCGCCGCCGTCTCCGGCCCGTCCGCCCGCGCCCGGGTCCTGCGCGCCCAGGCCGCGGCGCCCGCCCCCGCCCCGGACACCGCGCCGGACACCGGGCCTTCCGCCTCCGGCTCCGACCCGGCGGGAGGCGAGCCGTCCGGCACCGACCCGCCCGATCCGGCAGGCCCGTCCCGGCCCGTCCCGCCCGGCGGGTCCGACGGCCCCGGCGGCGGGTGGCACGGCACCGGGCCCGCCCAGGCGCGGGCGCTCATCCGCACCCAGTTGCGGACGGCCCTCACCACGGGCGCCGCCGTCCTGGCCGTCGTGACCGGCCTGCCGGCGCTGCTGGCCCTCGCCCCGGCGCTCGGGCGGCTGCGGATGTGCGGCGTCCCCGTCGTCTGGCTCGTCCTCGCCTTCGGCGTCCAGCCGCTGTGGGCCGCGGCGTCCGTGCTGCACCTGCGGCGCGCCGAGCGGGCCGAACGGGACCTCACGGGGCCGGCGGGCCCTTCGTGACCGTGATGGCCGTGGCGGCCGCCCTCGGCGCCCTTGCCGCGGTGCTGGGCCTCACGGCCGTCCTCGGTCGCCCCGGCCGCCGCACCGGCGCGCCGGGCTCCGAGCTGATCGCCGCCTCCCGCGGCGTCACCCCCTGGTGGAACGCCTCGGCGATCAGCGGCGAGTACCTCTCCGCCGCCGCCTACCTCGGCACGGCCGGGCTCGTCCTGGCCTACGGCGCCGACATGCTGTGGCTGCCCGTCGGCGCCACCGCCGGGTACGTCCTGCTGCTGGCCTTCGTCACCGCCCCGCTGCGCAGGTCCGGCGCCTACACGATCTCCGACTTCGCCGAATGGCGGCTCGGGTCCCGGTGCGTCCGGCGGATCGTCACCGGCTGCGTCTGCTTCATCGGCTGGTTCTACCTCCTGCCGCAGTTCCAGGGCGCCGGCGTGACGCTGCGCGTGCTGACGGGCGCGCCCGGCTGGGCGGGCTGGGTCCTCGTCGTCGTGGCGGCGCTGGCCGTGGTCGTGTCCGGGGGGATGCGCAGCATCACCGCCGTCCAGGCCGTCCAGTTCTGGGTGAAGCTCGCCGCGGTGGCCGTCCCCGCCGTGGCGCTGCTCGCCCTGTGGCGCCTGGACGGAGGCGACCCCGCGAGCGGCGACGTCCCGCACTTCTCCCGCGACACCCGCGTCCTCGTCGGCGACCGCCTCGCCGTGTCCGTCCCCGCCGACACCGTCGTCGCCGCGCGGGGACCCGTGGACGGCACCCGCCACGACGGCGGACCGCTACGGCTGCCCGCAGGGCCCCACACCATCGGCCCCGGCACGAACGTGGTCTTCCCTTCCGGCGCGCCCGTCCCGCACGCCCGGCAGCTGCCCGTCCAGGACGGGGCCACCTGGGCGATGCCGATCGGACGCAGCGAGGGCCACGGCCTCTACAGCGGCTACTCGGCGATGCTGGGCGTCCTCCTCGGCACCATGGGACTGCCGCACATCCTGATGCGCTTCTACACCAACACCTCCGGCAGCACCGCCCGCCGAACCGCCGCGCTCGTCCCCGGCCTCCTCGCGCTGTTCTACGTCTTCCCCGTCCTGTACGGGACGCTCGGACGCATCTACACGCCCGAACTGCTCCTGACCGGCGACCTCGACGCGACGATCCTGCTGCTCCCGCGGCGCATGGTCCCCGGCGCCGCCGGGGCGCTGCTCACCGGGTTCGTCGCCGCGGGCGCGTTCGCCGCGTTCATCTCCACCTCCTGCGGGATCGTCGTCGCCATCGCCGGGACGCTGTCCCAGTGCGCCCGTCGCCGCACCGGGATCACCGCGTTCCGCATCGGGGTGGTCTTCGCGCTGGCCGCGCCGCTGCCGCTCCTCCCGCGCGTCGGCCCGCAGGGCGCCGCGACCCTCGTCACGATGGCGCTGTGCGTCTCCGCCTGCTCCCTCTGCCCGCTGCTCGTCCTCGGCATCTGGTGGCGCGGCCTGACCGCCTCCGGCGCCGCCGCGGGCCTCCTGCTCGGCGGCGGCCTGTCCGTCGCCGCGGGCGTGGCCCGGCTGTTCTGCGGCCCCTGGACGGGCTGGCCCGCGGCCCTCCTCGCGCACCCGGCCATGGTCCTCGCCCCCCTCTCCTTCACCACCATGGCCGCCGTCTCCCTGCTGACCCGCCACCGCACCCCCCGCTGGGCCGACCGGGCGCTGGCCCGCCTCCACCTCCCCGAAGATGTGCAGGCCCGATGACGGCCCCCGCCGGACGTGCCGGAGCCCGCCGCCACCCCCGCCCACCGAGAGTGGACCGTTCCCGTCCGCTCGCCCTGACCGCTCGTCGCCCACCTCCGACCACTCGTCGCGCGACCACGCTACGTACATCTCCCGCTACGTACCGCTCATCGAGCCCCGCGTTTTCCGCCTCCCGATCGGTGGCACCAGACCCCTAGTGTTCTCAGTGGCACCAGACGCACCACCGCCACCGGAGGACGGGCACGGGCACACCACCCGCCGCCCCGCACCTCCCACAAGAGCAAATCCGGAGATCCGGCGCACGCAAGTGGAACGCCGGATCGTGAGTCGCTGGATCCCGTACCGGGGGGGTGGGATCCGGTGACCTGTGGCTCGGGCGTCGCTGAACAGTCGGGGGGTTGTTCAGCGACGTCCGAGTCTTGTTTATTGCTTTTCTTAAGGTCGTCGGGCCTTGGGGGCCCGACGACCTTAAGAAAAGCGGCGATCGCTGCATCGCTTCGACTCGCCCTAGAGGGCTCGCTGCGCGATCAGATCCTTGCTTCGCTCGGATCTGCCTTCGGACGCGATCGCACGCCCCCCACCCCCAGCCTCACCAACAACCCAAATATGCACCGGTTGTGCGTAAGCCCCCCGTCCTACTCACCGCCTTTGAGTTCGTACGCGTGGGGGAGTGTGGCTCAGCGGTCACGCGGGCGCGTTACCAGGCCGGTGGGGGCGAAGCCGGAGGCGAGCCCCCACCGGGCTGATCGCGAAGCGATGCCGCGCCCGCCCAAGCATGGTCAAAGGGCGAGCCGCCAGGCGAGTCCTTTGGGCCGGGGTTGCAGTGAACACAGCCGCCAGGCGAGTCCTTCTGGGCCGGGATTGCATTAAATACGATCTCTTAGGCGCTTCAGGGTGGTGATGTCCTTGGCGTGCGGCTCGGGGGCGCGGCCTGGGGTCTCGATGATGAAGGGGACGCCCGCGGCGGCGGGGTGGCGGAAGAGGTCGGCGAACGGGGGTTCGCCTATCCGGCCGGCGCCGATGTTCTCGTGGCGGTCCTTGGCGGAGGCGCAGGGGTCCTTGGAGTCGTTGGCGTGGACGAGCTTGAGGCGGCCCTCGCCGACGGTGGCGACCAGGGCGTCGAGGGTCTCCTTGACGCCGCCGGGGGCGGCCAGGTCGTGTCCCGCGGCGAAGGCGTGGCAGGTGTCGAAGCAGACGCCGAGCTTCGGGTGGTGTTCGAGCCTGTCGAAGAACGGGCCAAGGTCCTGGACCTTGGCGCAGAGCATGGCGCCCTGGCCGGCCATGGGTTCGAGGAGCAGGTCCGGGCCGTCCTCGGGGATCTCCTCCAGGAGGGGGAGGACGTGCTCGTGGATCTGCGCCATGGCGTCGTCGTAGGGGCGGCCGACGGCGGAGCCGGTGTGGACGACGACGCCGAGGGCGCCGACGGCGCGGCCGCGGGTCAGGGAGTGGCGGACGGTCGCGAGCGACCTGGCGAGGGTGTCCTCGCTGGGGGAGCCGAAGTTCACCAGGTACGGGGCGTGCACGTAGACGGGGACGTCGGTGCGGTCCCGCAGCGCGGCGTCCTCGGCGGGCCTGCCCTCGGGCAGCGCCCACCCGCGGGGGTTGGCCACGAACACCTGGACCGCCTCGGCGCCGATCTCGGCTGCGTACTTCAGGCCACCGGTGGCGAGGCCGCCGGCCACCGGGACGTGCGCGCCGACAGGGTTCTTCGGTGAGGTCATAGGCGGTTAAGCCTACGGGCCCCGGACGAGCGTGATGGTCGAGCCCCGCGGCGCCTGTCCGCTGCTGGGGTTCTGGAAGCGGACCTTGCCGCCGAAGCCCGCCACGGTGACCTTGAACCCGGAGTCCTCCAGGGCGGCCCTGGCGTCGTCCACGGCCCGGCCGGTCATGTCGGGGACGGGGATGTTCCGGGTCGCGCCGCCGTCGTCGTCGCAGCCGAACTGGAAGGGGCCCGCGTCCACGATGCAGTCGCGCTTGTTGACCACGATCGTGACCTTGTCGCCGCGGGACACGCCGGTGCCCTCGGACGGGTCCTGGCTGATCACCGTGTCGGCCGGCCTGCCGTCGACCTTGCGCTTCTCGACCTTGACCTCCAGGCCCATGGACCGGAGCTGGTTGGCGGCGGCGTCGCCGCCGGTGCCGATGAGGCCCGGCATGGACATGCCGCTGCTGACGACGATGTCGACGGGCTCGTCCGGCGACCGCCGCTCGCCGGCGGGCGGGTCGGTGCCGATGACGCGGTCCTTGGCGACGGTCTGCGAGGTGCTGGTGCTGGTCTGGCCGAGGGTGAAGCCCTTGTCGCGGAGGGTGCGCCTCGCCTCGTCCAGCGGCTTGCCCTCGACGTCGGGCACCTCGCGGGGGGTGCGGCCGCGGGAGGGCGTCAGCGTGACGGTCTCGCCCTTGGCGACGCGGGCGCCGGCCGGCGGGTCGGACCGGGCCACCTCGCCCTTGCGGACGCGGTCGCTGTAGACGGCCTTGGCGACGCGGACGTCCAGCCCGCCGTCGCGCAGCGCGGAGCGGGCGTCCTCCAGCCGCATCCCGATGATCTTCTCGGGGACGTGGTCGTACTGGCCGGACGTCTGGTACCAGACGGCCCAGCCGAAGATCACCGCGACGACCACGCCGACGGCGACGAGGGCGTAGCGGCCGGTGGCGGCGCCGGCGGCGCGGTCGGCCCGGGTCCGCGCGGGCGCCATCTCGCGCGGGAGCGTGCCCGCGTCGAGGACGGCGGTGTGCGGCGGCGCCGCGGACTCCATGACGGCGGTGGTGCCGGCCGCCTCGGCGGCGCGCCGGTCGAAGTCGCGGGGGAGGCCGTTGAACGCCTCGGCGACCTCGGCGAGGAACTGGCCGGCGTCCCTCGGGCGGCGCCGGGGATCGTGGCTCGTGGCGTCGGTGACCAGGTCGTCGACCGCCTGGGGGATGCCGGGGGCGACGCTGGACGGCGGGGGGACGACCTCGTTGACGTGCTTGTAGGCGACGGCGAGCGCGGTGTCGGCCTGGTGGGGCAGCCGCCCGGTGACCAGCTCGAACAGCATGACGCCCGCGGCGTAGACGTCCGAGCGGACGTCGGCGGTGCCGGACACGACCTGCTCGGGCGCCAGGTACCCGACCGTGCCGATGATCACGCCGGTCTTGGTGAGCTTGCTCGCCGATTCGGCGCGGGCGAGGCCGAAGTCGGCGACCTTGACCTGGCCGTCCTCGTTGATGAGCACGTTCTCGGGCTTGACGTCGCGGTGCACGAGACCGGCGCGGTGCGCGGCGCCGAGGGCCGCCAGCACCGGCTGCATGATCTCCAGGGCGGCGCGGGGGCCGAGCCTGCCGACGGCGGTCAGCGTGTCGCGCAGCGTAGCGCCCTCGACGTACTCCATGACGAGGAAGACGTGCTCGCCGTCGGTGCGCTGGTCGTAGACGGCGACGACGTTGGGGTGGGAGAGCGCCGCCGCGGCCTTGGCCTCGCCGATGAAGCGGGCGACGAAGTCCTCGTCCGCGGCCAGCGCCGAGTGCATCACCTTGATCGCGACGATGCGGTCGAGCCTGATGTCGCGCGCCACGTACACGGTGGCCATGCCGCCGCGCGCGATCCGGGACTCAATGCGGTAGCGCCCGTCGAGCACCCGCCCGACGAGGAGATCTGCAACCGTCGTGTCCATCAGAGCGAGTTTAGGCCGTGATCGGCGCGGATCTCATCACTCGCGAGTATGAGCATGAATTCGCCTTGGGGCGGAGGTCAGCGGGCCGCGGCGCCCGCGTGGCCGGGGGCGGCCGGAGCCGGATCGGCGCCGCCGCGGCCCTGGCGGCGCCTGCTGCGGGACACGGCGACGCCGGCGAGGCAGAGGACGCCGCCCGCGAGGGTGACGAGCCCGGGGACCTCTCCGAGGAACAGCCACGACATCACCACGACCAGCGCCGGGGCGGCGTAGGTGGTGGCGCCCATCTTCCCCGCGGACGTGCGGGCCAGCGCGTACCCCCAGGTGGTGAACGCCAGCGCGGTCGGGAAGACGCCGAGGTAGACCATGTTGAGCGTCGCGGACGCCGAGGCGTCCCCGGCCTGCGTGACGAGCTGCCCGGCGAACGGCAGGCAGGCGAGGGCGCCGATCGCGCAGCCGAACGTGGTGAACTGCAGCGCCGAGGCGTGCCGCAGGGCGGGTTTCTGGCTGACGACGCCCGCCGCGTAGGTGACGGCGGCGACCAGGCACAGCAGGACGCCGCCGACCGAGGCGCGGCCCTCACCGGACATCGACAGGCCGACGACGGCGGCGCCGGTGAACGACACGGCCATGCCGGCGAGCAGCCGGGGCGCGAAGCCCTCCTTGAGGAGCCAGCCGCCGAGGAGCGCGATGAGGATCGGCCCTATGTTGACGACGAGTGCGGCGGTGCCGGCGTCGACGAGCTGCTCGCCCCAGTTCAGGGCGACCATGTACGCGCCGAACCACAGCAGCCCGGCGGTGACGATGCCGGGCCAGGCCCCGCGCGCGGGCAGGCCCTCGCGCCGGAGGAGGCAGATCACGCCGAGCACGGCCGTCCCGGCGAGCATGCGGCCGAGCGCGAGGGCGCCGGGGCCGTAGTCGTCCCCGGCGCTGCGGATGGCGACGAACGCCGACGCCCAGAGCACGACGGTGACGGTGGCGGCGGCGACCGCGAGCCTGTCGACGCGCGGCGGGGCGGCCGCGGCCGGTGCGGCGTCCGGTTGATCCATGTCCTGCACCTTAGGTCGGGGACGTTTCCATCAACACCGAAGTACGGCGCGCCGTTGCGGCGGCGCCTGCCCGGGGTGGACGGCCCCAGTCTGGGTGTCCCGACTGTTCAGGTCCAGCGACTATTTCTTCAGGTGATCTTTTAGTTCCGCTACATCCGGGGTGGGGTCAGCCGCCCGTGGCGAGGCCCTCGAACGGGGAGGACGCCTGGGCGAGGCGGCGCCTGGGGATGCGGCCGGCCGTCCGGGCGAGCCGTCCGGCCTCGACGGCGTGCCGCATGGCGGCGGCCATCCGGGCGGGGGACTGGGCGCGGGTCACGGCGGTGGCGAGGAGCACCGCGTCGCAGCCCAGCTCCATGGCCAGGGCGGCGTCGCTGGCGGTGCCGAGGCCCGCGTCCAGGATGACCGGGACGCCCGCGCGTTCGACGATCAGCTCGATGTTGTGCGGGTTGCGGATGCCGAGCCCGGAGCCGATCGGGGAGCCGAGCGGCATCACCGCGGCGCACCCGATCTGCTCCAGCCGGCGCGCGAGGACGGGGTCGTCGCTGGTGTACGGCAGGACGGTGAAGCCGTCGTCGACGAGCTGCTCGGCGGCCTCGGCCAGCTCGATCGGGTCGGGCAGCAGCGTGTGCTCGTCGGCGATCACCTCCAGCTTCACCCAGGAGGTGCCGAGCGCCTCCCGGGCGAGCTTGGCGGTGAGGACCGCCTCGCCGGCGGTGAAGCAGCCCGCGGTGTTGGGCAGCACCCGGATGCCGCACTCCTTCAGCACGTCCAGCACCGAGCCGCGGGCGGACGGGTCGACGCGGCGCATCGCGACCGTGGTCAGCTCCGTCCCGGAGGCGGTGAGCGCCTCGCGCAGGACGCGCATGCTGGGCGCGCCGCCGGTGCCCATGATCAGGCGGGATCCGAGCTCCTCGCCCGCGATGACCAGCGGGCCGGTGCCGCCGGCCCCCGCATCGGTGTCCGTGGCGTTCACATCAGCCTCCCTGCACGGCGGTGAGGACCTCAAGGCGGTCGGACTCGCGCAGCGGCGTGTCGTCCCACGCCGACCGCCGGACGACCTCGTCGTTGAGCGCGGCGGCCACCCCCGACCCGGCCGCGGTGACGGACGCGACGGCCTCGGCCACGCTGGTGCCGTCGGGCACCTCGCGCGGCTCGCCGTTGACCATGATCTTCATGAGCGCACCTCGGTGGGGAAGCGGTCGGGGGTGAAGGGGGCGGCGACCTCGGGGACGGGCCCGTCCAGCAGCATCGCGGCGAGGATGTCGGCGCTCACCGGGGCGAGCAGGACGCCGTTGCGGAAGTGGCCGGTGCCGAGGAGGAACCCCGGCAGCGCCGTGGGCCCCATGACGGGGGCGTTGTCGGGCGAGCCGGGCCGCAGGCCCGCCGAGACCTCGGTAAACTCCAGCTCGGTGATGCCGGGCAGCAGTTCGCGGGCGTCGCGCAGCAGTTCCCACAGCCCCCCGGCCGTCACGCGGGTGTCGAAGCCCATCTCCTCCTGGGTCGCGCCGACGACGACCTCGCCGTCGGTGCGCGGGACCAGGTAGACCGACGATCCGCGCACCAGGCCGCGGGTGGAGCGCCGCAGGAACGGCACCGGCGTCCGCAGCCGGATGACCTGGCCCTTCACGGGGCGGACGGGTGGGACGATCCCGTCCGGCAGGCCCTCGACGTCGCCGGACCAGGCCCCCGCCGCCAGCAGAACCTTGTCGGCGCGGATCCGCGTCCCGTCGTCGAGCCGCACCCCGGCGGCCGCGTCGGCCTCGACGAGGACGCCCGCGGCGCGCCGCCGCACGAGCCGCACGCCGAGGCCCTCGGCCGCCGCGAGCAGCGCGCGGGTCAGGCGGCGCGGATCGATCGAGCCGTCCTCGGGGGCGAGCAGGCCGCCGCGCACCCCGGGCGCGAGCATCGGCTCGTGCTCGCGGCACTGCCGTCCGGTGAGCGCCTCGGTCGGGATGCCGAGGCCCTCCTGGAAACGCCGCAGGTCGTCGAGGTAGCCGAGGTCGCCGGAGTCGAACGCGACCTCCAGGATGCCGTCGGTGCGGTGGCCGGTGCCGAGCCCGGTGGCCTCCTCCAGCTCGGCGACGAACGGGCCGTAGCGCTCCCGGGACGCCAGCCCGAGCCGCAGCAGCGGCTCCTCCCCGTAGGTCAGCTCGCTGACGGGGGTGAGCATCCCCGCCGCGACCGCCGAGGCCCCGCCCGCCGGCCGGGGGTCGACCAGCGTGACGGCGGCGCCGCCCGCGGCCGCCCGCCAGGCGGTGGCGAGCCCGATGACCCCGGCCCCGATGATGACGATCTCCACGCGCGCTCCCTTCGCCGGCATGATCCGGATCAGGTCGTGGCGGTCGGCGGCCCGTTCAGCCGCCCTCTCAGCCCGGTCGCACCGGACTCCCGCGCCTTTGCCCCTCCACTGTACGACCCCCGCGATGTACGCAGTTGTCCGGACACCTCGTCGTTCGTCCCCTTAGGTCGCTTCGTTAGGGTGACCGGCATGGACAGGGTGATCGTCGTAGGGGGCGGGCTGGCCGGCGTGCGGGCCGTCGAGGCGCTGCGGGCCCGGGGCCACACGGGCGCGCTCACGCTCGTCTCGGCGGAGCGGCACCGGCCCTACGACCGGCCGCCGCTGTCCAAGGCCGTCCTCGCCGGTGACACGGACGACACCACCGTCGACGCCGACTGGGACGCGCTGCGCTGCGACCTGCTGCTGGGCGAGCGCGCCACCGGGCTGCGCCCCGGCGCGCGGGGCGGCGTCGTCACGTCCACGGCGGGCGACCTGCCCTTCGACGGCCTCGTGATCGCCACCGGCGCCGCGCCGATCCGGCTGCCCGGGGACGGGCGCCAGCGCGTCCTGCGCACCATCGACGACGCCCGCGGCCTGCGCGCGGCGCTCACCCCGGGCGCCCGCATCGTGATCGTCGGCGCGGGCTGGATCGGCGCGGAGGTCGCGACCGCCGCCGCGCACCGGGGCTGCGCGGTCACCGTCGCCGAGGCCGCGGACACCCCCCTCGCCGGCGCCCTCGGGCCCGAGGCCGGCGCGCTCACCGCGCCCTGGTACGCCGAGGCGGGCGTCGGGCTGCGCACCGGCGTCAAGGTCGCGGCCGTCGAGGACGGCGGCCTCGCCCTCGCGGACGGCGGCCGGATCGAGGCGGACGAGGTCGTCGCCGGCATCGGCGTCCGCCCCGTCCTGGACTGGCTGGAGGGCTCCGGCCTGCTGCTGGAGCGCGGTGTCGCCACCGACGCCTCGTTCCGCGTGCTCACGCAGGACGGGGCGCCCCGCCCCGACATCGTGGCGGTCGGCGACTGCGCCGCCTGGTGGTCGGGCCGGTACGGGCGGCGGCTGCTCGTCGAGCACTGGGACACCGCCCTGAACGCGCCGGAGACGGCCGCCGCGACCCTGCTGGGCCAGGACGCGGTCTACGACGCCGTGCCCTACTTCTGGTCCGAGCAGTTCGGCCGCATGGTGCAGTACGCGGGCGGCCACACCGGGTCGGAGCGGATCGTCCACCGGGGGGATCCGGCGGGCGCCGGGTGGGCCGTGGCGTGGCTCACCGGCGACCGGCTGGACGCGATCCTGACCGTGAACCGCCCCCGGGACCTCGTGCAGGCCAGGCGCGTGATCGCCGCCCGAACGCCCGTCGACCCGTCCGCGCTAGCCGACCCCGGCGTGCCCGTCCGCCAGGCTGTTCGCGCGTAGCGGAAGGCGACCGGCCGGAACGGGCGCCGGGCGGGTTTGAGCGTTCCGAAGGCGTGGTAGGCAGGGGGCGTGACGCAGATGCACGCAGCCGTTGACAGCGCACTGGACCCCCGCACCGACGCCCTGGCCGGGGAGTGGCTCTCCCTCAAGCAGACCGCCGAGCGCCTCGGGATCAAGCCCAACCGGATCAAGCAGCTCATCAGCGAGCGCCGGCTCCTGTCGGTCCGCCGCGACGGCGAGCCGATGGTGCCCGCCGCGTTCATCAAGGACGGCCAGGTCATCAAGGGGTTGTCGGGGACCCTGACGCTCCTGTCGGACGCGGGCTTCGACGAGGTGGAGACGGTCCGCTGGCTGTTCACCGCCGACGACACGCTGCCCGGCACGCCCGTCCAGGCGCTGAGCGAGAACCGGGGCACCGAGGTGCGGCGCCGCGCCCAGGCGCTGGCCTTCTGACCGGCCAGAACAGGCCCTAGGCTCGACGGAGCAGAACGCACGTGACAGGTCGCGGGTCACGCGCGGCGGCACCATGCCGCCGTGCGTGCCCCGCGAACCGCATCCGGAAGGACGGCCCCACCGTGTCCAGGCACCTCCCCTCCGACCGGGCCGTCGCGCTCCGCGCCCGGCTCGACCGGGCCCGTCTCTACCTCTGCACGGATGCGCGGGAGCGGCAGGGTGACCTTCCGGAGTTCCTCGACGCGGCGCTGGGCAACGGGGTGGACGTCGTCCAGCTCCGGCAGAAGGGCCTTGAGGCGCGGCAGGAACTGGAGTACCTGGAGGTCTTCCGCGCCGCCTGCGAGCGGCACGGCGCCCTCCTCGCGGTCAACGACCGGGCGGACGTGGCCCGCGCCGCGGGCGCCGACGTCCTGCACCTCGGTCAGGGCGACCTGCCCGTCGCCGCCGCCCGCGAAGTCGTCGGCGGCGACGTCCTGATCGGCCGCTCCACCCACTCCGGCGAGCAGGCGTCCGCCGCGGCCGCCGAGCCCGGCGTCGACTACTTCTGCGCCGGCCCGGTGTGGCCCACGCCGACCAAGCCGGGCCGCGCCGCGCCCGGCCCGAAGCTGCTGGAGTACGTCGCCGAGCGGCGCGGGTCCCGCCCGTGGTTCGCCATCGGCGGCATCGACCTCGGCAACCTCGGCGAGGTCCTGGACGCGGGGGCCTCCCGTGTCGTGGTGGTCCGGGCGATCACCGGCGCCGACGACCCGGGCGCCGCGGCCGCCGCGCTCGCACGCCGCCTCGCCTGACCCCGCGGCCCGCGCGGCGCCCGGCATGACCGACAATGGGGATCATGAGCAAGGGACCCGACGACGACCGGCCCGTGGACCTGGACGACGACCTGGAGGTCCTGCCCGACCAGACGTCCGACGACACCGACACCGGCTGGGGCGAGTGGCGCGGCGGCGGCAGCGACGACGACCGCCTCCTGGAGGAGCGCCCGCCGCACTGGTGACCTTCTAGAACAGCACGCCCAGCGCGAACCCCGCGGCGACGACCGCGGCCAGGGCGAGCATCATCCGCCACCGGTAGCGGGGGATGCGCGTGGGCCGCGGCTTCGGCGCGGGCGCCTGCCCGTCCCGCAGCGCCCGGACGAGCTGCCGCGCCGTCGGCCGCGCGGCCGGGTTCTTGTCCAGGCAGCGTGCCACCAGCTCCCGCAGCGGCCCCTCCAGGCCGCCGAGGTCCGGCTGCCGGGAGGTGACGCGCCGCATGACGGCGGCGCTCGGCCCGGTGCCGAACGGCGGCTGCCCGGTGGCGGCGAACACCAGCGTCGCACCCCAGGCGAAAACGTCCGCGGGCGGGCCGACCGGCTCGTCCTCGATCTGCTCGGGCGCCATGTAGGCGGGTGTGCCGACGGGCCCGGTGGTCAGCGGCGCCGCGTCGGCGGTCCGGGCGACGCCGAAGTCGATGACCTTGGCGCCGTCCGGGCCGAGCAGCACGTTGCCCGGCTTGAAGTCGCGGTGGACGATCTCGGCGCGGTGGATCGCGGCGAGCGCCCCCGCCGTGCGCAGCGCGACCTTGCGCAGCCGCGGCGCCGGCAGCGGCCCCCGCTCGTCGACGACCTGCTGGAGCGACGGCCCCTCGACGTACTCGCTGACGATGTAGGGGCGGTCGCCGGTCACGTCGGCGTCCAGCACGCGGGCGGTGTGCCGCCCGGCGACCTGCCGCGCCGCGTCCGCCTCCTTGACGAACCGGCTCCGTGCGCGCTGCCCCGCCGCGATCCCGCCGCGCAGCAGCTTGACGGTCACGAGCCCGCCGTCGGCGTCGCGGCCCAGGTAGACGACGCCCTGGCCGCCCTCGCCGAGCCGCCCGAGCAGCGTGTACCCGCCGAGGCCGCGCGGATCGTCCGGCCCGAGCGGGAACTCGGGCCGCCGCGTCCGCGCCGGCCTGGCCGCGCGCGCCGGGCGCGCGGCCTGGGCTCCACCCGCCTTGACGCCGGGACGGGCGGAGGCGGGACGCGCGGGATGGGGATTCGTCCTCCCGCGGGAGGTGTCGTGCGGCACTGGGGGACTCCGACTCGGCGGGGACGGACGAAGATTTCCTCATTTGTACCGCGCCACCGCCGCGCACGGCAGCGGAACCCCGATCTTTTGCCTCAGCCGCCCTCCACCCGGACTCCCAGGACGTTCAACGCGAACACCACGTAAGGCCGCAGCAGGCCAACCCGGGCCACTGGTCACAGGACGGGCAGCGCTGAAAGAGACCCGTGCCGCGCAGCCGGGGGGTGGGGGGCGCCCCCCCAGGTAGATCACGTGCTTCTTGCGGTTGCGGCTACCGCCAGGGCGGCGAGGGCGTCGCGGGCCTCGTGGGTGATGGGGGCGGCGGCGAGGGCGCGGTCGGCTTCGTGGGCGTATTCGGCGATCATCGATTCGCAGGCGGCGAGGCCGCCGGTCTCCTCGATGATGGCACGGAGCTCGGCGACGCCGGGGCGGTCGAGGTCGGGGTCGCCGAGGCGGCGGCGGAGGGCGGTGGCCTGGGCGGGGGTGGCCCGTTCGAGGGTCAGGGCGACGAGGACGGTGCGTTTGCCCTCGCGCAGGTCGTCGCCCGCGGGCTTGCCGGTCTCGGCGGGGTCGCCGAAGACGCCCAGGACGTCGTCGCGGAGCTGGAAGGCGATGCCGAGGGGGAGGCCGTAGCCGGACAGGGCGGCGGCGACGCCGGGGCCGCCGCCGGCGAGGGCGGCGCCGAGGTGCAGGGGGCGCTCGATCGTGTACTTGGCGCTCTTGTACTCGACGACGCGCAGGGCGGTCTCGACGGTCGCGCCGCCGCGGGTGCCCTCCAGCATGTCGAGGTACTGGCCGCACATGACCTCGGTCCGCATCAGGTCGTAGACGGCGCGGCCACGGCGGCGGCGGTCGTCGTCCAGGCCGCAGGTCTCGAACATCTCGCCGGACCAGGCCAGGCACAGGTCGCCGAGCAGGATCGCGGTGCCCTCGCCGAACGCCGTCGCGTCGCCGGGCCAGTCCTGGGCGCGGTGCAGGGCCTCGAACCGGCGGTGGACGGACGGCTGCCCGCGGCGGGTGTCGCTGGAGTCCATCACGTCGTCGTGGATGAGCGCGCTGGCCTGCAGCAGTTCCAGGGAGGCGGCGGCGTTCACGATGCCCTCGTCCAGGTCGCCGCCCGCGGCGCGCCAGCCCCAGTAGCAGAACGCGGGGCGCAGCCGCTTGCCCTCGCCGAGGAGCGCGTCCAGGGCGGCCATCACCGGCGCGAGGTCGTCGCTGATGGCCAGCAGGCCGGGGCGCTGCCGGGCGACGAAGGACAGCAGCGCGCCGTCGACCTGCTTGCGGACGCGGCTCGGTGACATGCCGTGATCGTATCCAGCGCGCCGGGGCGGCCTTACCGGGAGATGTCACCAGATCGCGCGGAACAGGGCCTTACGGGGTGAGGGACGTGTCCGGGATCACCCCTGCCCCGGGGTCGCGGCGCTTCTGTAGGCTGGGGTGATGCGACGCCTGCGCCCCGACCGGCCCCCGACCGTCCGAGAGCTGCTGGCCTCCGGCCGGTCCTTCTCGTTCGAGTTCTTCCCGCCCAAGACCGACCAGGGCGCGCGGAACCTGTGGCGGACGGTCCGCGAACTGGAGCCGCTGCACCCGGCCTTCGTGTCGGTGACGTACGGCGCCGGGGGCGGCACCCGCGACAAGACCGTCGACATCGTGGAGCGGATCGCCACCGACACCACGCTCACGCCGGTCGCGCACTTCACCGCCGTCGACCACTCGCAGGCCGAGCTGCGGCAGCTGATCGGGCGGTTCGCGTCGGTCGGCGTCCGCAACATCCTCGCGGTGCGCGGCGACCCGCCCGGCGACCCCATGGGGGAGTGGGTCAAGCACCCCGACGGCGTCGAGTACGCCGCGGACCTCGTCCGGATGATCCGGTCCTACGGCGACTTCAGCGTCGGCGTGGCGGCGTTCCCCTACAAGCACCCGCGCTCGCCCGACGTCGAGAGCGACACCCGGCACTTCGTCGCCAAGTGCCGCGCCGGGGCCGACTACGCGATCAGCCAGATGTTCTTCCGCGCGGAGGACTTCTTCCGGCTGCGCGACCGCGTCGACGCCGCCGGCTGCGACATCCCGATCATCCCCGGGATCATGCCGGTCACCCAGCTCAGCACCATCGACCGTTCCGAGCAGCTGTCCGGCGCGCCGTTCCCGGCCGAGGTCCGCGCCCGGTTCGAGGCCGTCGGCGACGACCCGGAGGCGGTGCGGCGGCTCGGCATCGAGCACGCCGCCGAGCTGTGCGGGGAACTGCTCGACCAGGGCGTGCCCGGCATCCACTTCATCACGTTCAACAAGTCGACGGCGACCCGCGAGGTCTACGGGCTGCTCGACGGCGCCGGGTACGGGGCCAAGGGCAGCGTCCCGCCCATGACCGCGTAGCGGGGCCCGCCGCCGGGGAACTCGAAGCCGGTCAGCAGGTCCGCCATGCCCACCGACCGGTAGAGCCGCCGTGCCGGGCTGTCGGGCCGGAGGTCCAGGGTGGACAGCACGACCGTCCGCTCCTGCCTGCCGTCGCACAACGCGGTCAGCAGCCCGCGGCCGAGGCCCCTGCCCTGCGCGTCGGGGTGGACGTGCAGCTCCGCCACCTCGAACGGGTCCTCCAGCCACATCTCCGCGTGGTCCGACCCCCCGACGTCGCACAGCGCCTGGTAGACGACGTCGTGCCACCACTGGCCGCGGGTGCCGTGGAACCCGTAGGCGAACCCCTGGACCGGTCCGGCCAGGCCCGGCAGCGCCCCGCGCCGTTCGGCGACGAACGCGCGGAAGGCCGGGTAGGCGGCGTGCCGCTCCATGATGGCGTGACGGCCGGGAAGCTGCTCCGCCGGCGGCTCCATCGCGGCGGCGTACACGTCCAGCATCGGGTTGAGCCTGCGCAGGAAGGCGCGTTCGTCGATCTCGCGCAGCTTCGGGTCCCTCACCACACAGAGACTAGACCCGCGTGACCGTCCTCTGTGTGGCGGAAAGCACGTCGTAGATGTCCCAGAGGATGCGGTCGGCGGCCTTCTTCAGCGCACCGCGGTTGGTGTCGAGCTGCCCGCCCCACTGACGCGCCTCCGGTCCGAGCCACGCGTCCGTCGCGCCCAGTGTCCGCACCGGCGCGTCCAGGGCCTGCCTGAGCCGGTCGATGCTCCCGTAGGCGTCCGCGTACGCCTGGTAGAGCCGCCCGTAGTCCGGGTTGGGCCGCTCGGTCGGGGGCAGCCGGACGGCCGTGACGGCGTCGATCGGCGGCGGCAGGCTGCCGGGGGGTGGCGGAGCGGCCATGTCATCCGTCCTCTCGCCGGAGGTGCAATTTCGCGACGGCCTCGCGCGTCCTCTGGCTCATGTCCGCCCCGGTGAGCACCTGGACGGCGACCGGCCTCACCCCGGCACGGTCGGCCTCGGCCAGGAACGCCCGCAGCCACTTCACGTCCATCGTCAGATGGTGGCTGGCCGTGCCGAGCGACTCCTGGACGACCCTGACCAGCGCCTTGTCGCCGTGCGGGGCCTTCAGCAGGTCCGCGGTGGCGGCGGGGCCGAGCCGCTCGTACAGCTTCTCGGTGTAGTCGGGGTCGTCGCTGTTGGCCTTGAGATGCTTCCACACCTGGCCGGGGACGGGCCGCCCGTCCTGGATCGCCGCCGCCACGGCCAAGGCGTCGCTCTTGGCCGCCTTGGACGCCGTCTGCCGGTCCGGGAAGTTGCCCAGGTCGCCGGCGCCCCTCGACGTGGGCGGCGCCTGGCGCCTCGGCGGGCGGACCGGGTGGGCCGCCCCCGTCTTCCCGGGCCTCGGCACACCGGCCGAGGGCGACGGCGAGGGCGCCGGGACCGGCGGCTTGTCGGGGCCGCCGCCGTCCGGGTGCGTGATCGCGTAGTTGTAGCGGCGGGTCAGCATCCCGAGCTGGTCCGCGGCCCACTGCGCCACCTGGTCGGCCTGCCGGTACCCCGTCGTCTGCACGCCCGGCGGCGGCCGGTGCCCGTTCAGCCACCCCTGGATCGCGTTCTGCGCGTCCTGGAGCTGTTTGATCACCTGGTTGAGCGCGGGCGGATCGATCCCGCGGAACGCGGGGTCGCGCGCGGCCGGGCCCGTGCGCATCTGCGCGGTCATCGCCCCTCCGAGGTCACCGGACGTCGTGGCTCAGTTCCCCAGAATCACACCGGCGTCACTGGCTGTCGAGGGCCCGCCGTACCGATTCGGCATCACGTGCCACCACCGCGCCCCCGCCGGTCACGACGATCGGACGCTGGATCAGCACCGGGTTCGCCACGAGGATCTCGATCCACCGCGTCCGGTCGTGCTCCAGATCCTTCAACCCGAGCTCCTTGGCGGCGGGCTCGTTCAGCCTCGCGACCTCCCACGGCTCCATGCCGAGCCGGGTGAGGACCGCGTCCAGCTCCCGCGCGGCGGGCGGCTCGTCCAGGTAGCGGCGCTCGGTGTACTCGACGCCCGCCTCGTCCAGCGCCGCCTTCGCCGCGCGGCTCTTCGAGCAGCGCGGATTGTGCCAGATCTCCATGCCGTCTCCGCCCGATCCCACGTCAGCCCACCTCCGCCGGGGTGCCCCCGGTGATCTTCAGCAGTTCCCCGTACGAGGTCGGGAACACGGTGTGCGGATGCCCGCCCGCGGCCCAGACCTCGGTGTACCGGTCCAGCCAGACGTCCACGAGCGTACGGATCGGCGCGGGATGCCCCAGCGGCGCGACACCCCCGATCGGCTGCCCCGTCGCGTCCCGGACGAACTCCGGCGTCGCCCTCCGCACCTTCTCCGCGCCGACGAGCGCGGCGACCCGGGCGGTATCGACCCGGTGCGCGCCGCTCGTCAGCACCAGCAGCGGCACGCCGTCCGCGTCGAAGACCAGGCTGTTGGCGATGGCCCCGACCTCGCAGCCCAGCTGGTCGGCGGCCGCCTGCGCCGTCCGGGCCGAGCCGGGCAGCTCCACGATCTTCCCGGCCGCCCCTTGACCTTCCAGCGCCCGCGCGACACGTTCGGCATTCGGATGCATGGGAAGCACTTTAAGGTCAGCGGTAAGCGAGGAGACCGATGGGTATGCGGAAGAGCGCTGCACTGCTGATCCCGATCGTCCTGCTGGCAAGCGCGTGCGAGCCCGTGAAGGAGAGGGCGGGCGAGGCCGCCTCGCCCGCGCCGGAACGGTCGTCCTCCAAGCGGCCCCGGCCCAAGCGCCCGGCCACGCATCGCACGCTCAAGCCCGGTGCGGAGGGCCCCGACGTCAAGGCCCTCCAACGCCGCCTCACAGACCTGCGCTATGACCCGGGCAAGGCGGACGGGCAGTACGGGCCGTCCACACGGCTCGCGGTGTGGGCGTTCCAAGCCGTCAACCGCCTCAAGCAGACGGGCACGCTGGGCAAGAGCTTCTGGAAGGCCCTGGACCACCCACGGCAACCGCGTCCCATGGCCAGGCGCCATGAGGCCGACCGTGTGGACGTGGACCTGCGCCGCCAGTACCTCGTCCTCTACAAGGACGGGAAGCCGCGGCTCATCACGCACATCTCGTCCGGGTCGGGGGAGTACTACTGCGCGAAGGACCGCGGTGCGACCGTCCCCCGCTGCCGCTACGCCACGACCGGCACGGGCGACTTCCGGACGGGCCGCCGCGCCTCGGGCTGGGAGACCTCGCCGCTCGGACGGCTCTACAACCCGGTGTACTTCAACGGCGGCATCGCCTTCCACGGCGCCCTGGACGTGCCCCGCCTCCCGGCCTCGCACGGCTGCGTGCGGATGCCGATGCACGTCGCCGGGTACTTCCCGCGCCTGGTCGGCACGGGTGTCCCGGTCCACGTCCGCCGCCCGGCGTGACGCGCCGTCATCACCCCTCTGACCTGCGGAAACCGTCACCTGTTCGAACACGTTGACGAATCGCTCCGGGGACGGTTTACTGTGAATGCGTCGAACTTATGTTCGACGTGGTGCGGGACTCGCGGCCCGTGCCAGGGCGACGTCCCCGCCCGGAGGCAGCGCGATGCGCCGGGCGGGACGGACGGCCGGGCGGAGTGAGGGGAAGCTCTCCGCCCGGCCGGCCCGAGCCCCGGAAGGAGGCAGTCATGTCCGGAACGACGACCGCACGCGGAGTCCACTCCGCCGCCCAGTCCGTCCCGCCGAGCCCGCGCCACCGGCCGATGCCCGCACCCCGCCCGGCCCACACCGCCGTCGGGCAGATCCAGGCCGCCCGGATGGGCCTGGCCGAGGCCGCCGAGGCCACCTCGCCCGCCGTCCGCTACGTCTGCGCCCACCTGGCGGCGCTGCGCGCCGCCGCGGCCGTCCTGGCGTCCAGGGAGCCGCTGGAGACGCACCGCCGCGGCCGCCCCCGCAGCGTCTGGGTGCTGCTGCCCGAGGCCGAGCCGGCACTGCGCGAGTGGGCCGCCTTCTTCGCCGCCGGCGCCGACAAGCGCGCCGCCGCCGAGGCGGGCCTCCCGCGCGCGGTGACCCCGCGCGAGGCCGAGGAGCTCCTGCACGACGCGGGCGTGTTCGTCTCCCTCGTCGAGGACACCCTCGGCGTCACCAGCCAGCCCACCCTCCCGATCCCCGAAGCGAGCTGAGCCGCTCCCGGGCCGTCCCTCCGACCTCCTTAGGGACGGCCATGCCGAAGACCGGGGCCGCCGCCCCGCCGTCTCCCACCACGGGCGGCGCCCCCGGTCTCCGGCGCCCCCCGTGACGATCGCCCCAGCGGCGCCCGCTCCACCAAGCCGCCCCGCCGCCGCGACCCGACCCCGGATCATCCCCGCGCCGCGCTCCCCGCGCCGCGCTCCCCGCGCCGCGCTCCCCGCGCCGCGCTCCTGCTTCCGCGTTGGGCGAGCACACCGTGGACGTCCTGGCGTGCGGGGACGCCGCAGGGGCGTGACGCCGGGCCCTGACAATGGGGCGATGGCGACCATCGTGGCGTTCCACGCCCATCCCGACGACGAGGTGCTCCTCACCGGCGGCACCCTCGCCCGCGCGGCGGCGGAGGGGCATCGCGTGGTGATCGTGGTGGCCACGGACGGCGTCATGGGCGCCGCGTCCGGGGTCCGGCTGGACGAGCTGCGCGCGAGCGCGGCGATCCTCGGCGCCCACCGGGTCGAGCACCTCGGTTACGCCGACAGCGGCCACGGCGCGGTGCTCTACCCCGACCCGCCGGGGCGGACGCGGTTCGTCCGCGCGGACACCGAAGAGGCCGCGGCGCGGCTGGCGTCCGTCCTGCGGGAGGAGAGGCCCGACGCGCTCCTCGGCTACGACGCCAACGGCGGCTACGGCCACCGGGACCACGTCAAGGTGCACGAGGTGGGCCACCGCGCCGCCGAGATGGCGGGGGTCCGGACGGTCTTGGAGGCGACGATGCCGCGCGACGCGGTCGAGCGGCTCGCGCGCCTCATCCGGCTGGCGCGCATCCCGTTCCCGTACGACGCCGGGGCGCTCAGGGCCGCTTACAGCCCGGCCTCGGCCATCACGCACCGGGTGGACGTCGGCCGCTTCGCCCGGCAGAAGCAGGCGGCCCTCGCCGCGCACGGCACCGCGTTGCGCGGGGACGGACGCGGCGCGGCGGTGATGCGCGCGGCCGTCCGGCTTCCCGTGCCCGTCTTCGGGCTCCTGCTGGGACGTGAGTGGTTCATCCGGCGGCGTCCCGGCCCCGGGGGACGCGGAGAAGCCGCAGAGCGGCCGTAGGAGCCGTCTGAGCGCGCCGGGTGATCCCAGTGGTGCCCGCGGGGGCTGTCGGGCGCCTGGGGGCCTCTGCGGGCCGGGGAGGGCGTTTCCGGCCCGCCGTCACCGGCCGCGGACCCCGTCATCGTCCGACACGGGGTGGTATGTCCGATCGGCCCGTAGTGGCGCAATCGAACGGGGCCCGCCGCGATACGGCAGGCCCCGGTTGGTGCGAAGGTGCGGGCGGATCAGAACGACTCGACGGCGCGGCGCGCCTCCGGGTCGAGGACGCCCCAGGTGATGAGCTCTTCGGTCAGCTCGTTCGGGGACTTGTCGTAGATGACCGCGAGTGAACGCAGGTCTTCCTGGCGGATGGACAAAACCTTTCCGTTGTAGTCGCCCCGCTGGCTCTGGATCGTCGCGGCGTAACGGGCGAGAGGACCGGCCTTGTCTTTCGGAAGCTGCTGCAGCCGCTCGAGGTCGATCACGAGCTTGGGTGTAGGCCCGAGCGGGCTCGGCGCGGCTCCGCCGGGCAGCAACTCGGAAACCGGCACGCCGTAGAAATCGGCGAGCTCGGCCAGCTTCTGAACGGTGACGGCGCGGTCGCCCCGCTCGTACGAACCCACGACGACGGCCTTCCAGCGGCCGCGGGACTTCTCCTCCACACCGTGCAGGGACAGGCCCTGCTGGGTGCGGATGGCGCGCAGGCGCGCGCCGAGAGCCTTAGCGTATTCAGACGGCATTCTGCGGCCCCCCAGGCTCACTTTCGTCGTCGTCGGACCCCGGCGGTCGCCGGGAGTGGACGGCTTCTCGAAGCCATTGGCCTCGGGAATCCGCCCCCAGGGATGGTTACGGACAGTGACGGTAAAACGGGGACGGCTTCAGGTCAAGCCGATTGGAAAAAAGCGGTCGAATCAACCGGTCTCGATCCGGGCCGCCCGGATCGCCCGGAAGCCCGGCGGGCACGGCCGGGCGGACCGTTCCCGTGCCCCATTCCGAGAGCGCGGCCTGTTCGAGTGTGACCCCTCTCACCAGGGAAGACGGGGGGACGCCCGGTGCGGGCGAGCGGGGCCCGGCTGCTACGGTGTCGGGGACAAGGCGTCCTTTAAGACCCGTCCTGTGAGGCGGGAAAGGAGGTTTCGGTGGTGAATGCTGCCTCCCGGCCGGACGGGCCGGCGGAGGCGCGCGTGGCAGACGGTGACCCCCGGCCGAAGGCCGTCCTGGAGGAACCGGACATCCGACGCGCGCTCACGAGGATCGGGCACGAGATTCTCGAACGCACCAAAGGCGGGCACGACGTCCTGCTGTTCGGCATCCAGACCCGAGGGGTGACGCTGGCCGAGCGGCTGGCGGGCCTCCTGGGCGAGGTCGAGGGCCGGAAGGTCCCCTGGGGTTCCCTGGACGTGACCATGTACCGGGACGATCTGCGGATGCGTCCCGCGCGCGCCCTGGGACGTACCGAGGTTCCCCCCGGCGGCGTCGACGACCGTGTGGTCGTCCTCGTCGACGATGTGCTCTTCTCCGGGCGGACGGTCCGCGCCGCGCTCGACGCGCTGAACGACCTGGGGCGGCCCCGCGCCGTCCAGCTGGCCGTGCTGGTGGACCGCGGGCACCGCGAGCTGCCGATCCGCGCCGACTACGTCGGCAAGAACCTGCCCACCTCCATGCGGGAGACCGTGCGCGTCCTGCTGAGCGAGAACGACGGGCGCGACGCGGTGCTGCTGGGCCCGGCCGGAGGAGTGAAATGAAGCGCCATCTCATCTCGGCGGCCGACCTGACGAAGGACGACGCGCTGCTCGTGCTGGACACGGCCGAGGAGCTGGCCCAGGTCGCGGGCCGCTCGATCAAGAAGCTGCCGACCCTGCGGGGCCGGACGGTGGTCAACCTGTTCTTCGAGGACTCCACCCGCACCCGCATCTCCTTCGAGGCCGCCGCCAAGCGGCTGTCCGCCGATGTGATCAATTTCTCGGCCAAGGGGTCCAGCGTGTCCAAGGGCGAGAGCCTGAAGGACACCGCGCTGACCCTGGAGGCGATGGGCGCGGACGGCGTCGTCGTCCGGCACGGCGCCTCGGGCGCGCCGCACCGGCTCGCGGGCTGGGTGCGGGGCAGCGTGGTGAACGCGGGCGACGGCACCCACGAGCACCCGACGCAGGCCCTGCTGGACGCGTTCACGATGCGCAAGCGCCTGGGCGACCTGGAGGGCCGGAAGGTCACGATCGTCGGCGACGTCCTCCACAGCCGTGTGGCACGATCCAACGTGCTGCTGCTGGACACGCTCGGCGCCGACGTGACCGTGGTCGGGCCGCCGACGCTGCTGCCCGTCGCCATCGACACCTGGCCGTGCGCGGTCTCCTACGACCTCGACGCCGTCCTGCCCAAGAGCGACGTCATCATGATGCTGCGCGTCCAGCAGGAGCGCATGAACGCCGCCTACTTCCCGACGGTGCGCGAGTACAGCCGCCGGTACGGGCTGGACGGCGAGCGCATGGCGGCGCTCCCCGAGCACGCCATCGTCATGCACCCCGGCCCGATGAACCGGGGCGTGGAGATCGCGGCGGACGTCGCCGACTCCGTCCGCTCCACGATCGTCGAGCAGGTCGCCAACGGCGTCAGCGCCCGGATGGCCGTGCTCTACCTGCTGCTCGGGGGCTCCGAGCCCGCCATCGGCAAGGAGGTCTCCGAATGAACCACCTGATCAGGGGCGCCCGGATCCTGGGCGGCGCGCCCGCCGACATCCTCGTGCGGGACGGGGAGATCACCGCGGTCGGGTCCGGTCTCGACGCCTCCGGCGCCGAGGTCGTGGACGCCGCGGGCCTCGTCGCGCTGCCGGGGCTGGTCGACCTGCACACCCACCTGCGCGAGCCGGGCCGGGAGGACGCCGAGACCGTCGAGTCCGGCACGAAGGCCGCCGCGATGGGCGGCTACACGGCCGTCCACGCGATGGCCAACACCGACCCGGTCGCCGACACGGCGGGCGTGGTCGAGCAGGTGTGGCGGCTCGGCCGCGAGGCCGGGTACTGCGACGTCCAGCCGGTCGGCGCCGTCACGCGGGGCATCGCGGGTGAGCAGCTCGCCGAGCTCGGCGCGATGGCCGACTCGGCCGCCCGCGTGCGGGTGTTCTCCGACGACGGGCACTGCGTCTCCGACGCGGTGATCATGCGGCGGGCGCTGGAGTACGTGAAGGCGTTCGACGGCGTCGTCGCCCAGCACGCGCAGGAGCCGCGGCTCACCGAGGGCGCGCAGATGAACGAGGGCGAGATGTCGGCGGCGCTCGGGCTGGCGGGCTGGCCCGCCGTCGCCGAGGAGGCGGTCATCGCCCGGGACGTGCTGCTCGCCCAGCACGTCGGGTCGCGGCTGCACGTCTGCCACGTCTCCACCGCCGGGTCGGTGGAGATCATCCGGTGGGCCAAGAGCAAGGGCTGCCCGGTGACCGCCGAGGTCACCCCGCACCACCTGCTGCTCGACGACGGCCGCGCCGGGACCTACGACCCGATCTACAAGGTCAACCCGCCGCTGCGCACCACCGACGACGTCGCCGCGCTGCGGCACGCCCTCGCCGATGGGACGATCGACTGCGTCGCCACCGACCACGCCCCGCACCCGGTCGAGGCCAAGGAGACCGAGTGGGCCGTGGCCGCCATGGGCATGATCGGCCTGGAGACGGCGCTGCCCGTCGTCCAGGAGGCCATGGTGGAGACCGGCCTGCTCGACTGGGCCGGCGTCGCCGACCGGATGTCGTCCGCCCCCGCGCGCATCGGCCGCCTCTCTGGACAGGGTCGTCCGCTGGAGGCCGGTTCGCCCGCCAACATCACGCTGTACGATCCGTCGCCGCGCCGCGCCGTGGACGCGTCGGCGATGACCTCCAAGAGCCGCAACACCCCGTTCGCGGGGCTGGAGCTCCCCGGACGGGTCGTCGCCACGTTCCTGCGCGGCAGGCCGACCGTCCTCGAAGGGAAGCTCCAATGAACCCTGCTCTGCTCGTTCTGGAAGACGGCAGGGTGTTCCACGGGGTCGCGTACGGGGCCGAGGGGGAGACCTTCGGCGAGATCGTCTTCAACACCGGCATGACCGGCTACCAGGAGACGCTCACCGACCCGTCGTACGCACGGCAGATCGTGGCCATGACCGCCCCCCACATCGGCAACACCGGAGTGAACGACGAGGATCCGGAGTCGCGCCGCATCCAGGTCGCCGGTTACGTGGTCCGCGAGCCCGCGCGGGTGGCCTCCAACTGGCGCGCCACCGGCTCGCTGGGATCCGCCTTGCGCGACCAGGGCGTCGTGGGCATCGCGATGCCCGGCACGCGCGCGCTGACACGGCACCTGCGGGACAAGGGCGCGATGCGTGCCGCCATCTTCAGCGGCCCCGAGGCGCTCGCCCCCGGCGAGGAGGCGCTTCTGGAACGCGTCCGCAAGAGCCCGTCCATGGAGGGCGCGGACCTGGCCCAGCACGTCTCCACGTCCGAGGCGTACGTGCTCCCGGCGCACGGCGGGAAGCGCTACACGGTCGCCGCCGTGGACCTCGGCATCAAGTCCATGACCCCGTACCGGATGTCCGAGCGGGGTTGCGAGGTCCACGTCCTCCCGGCGTCCAGCACGGCCGAGGACATCCTCGCCCTCGGCCCGGACGGGGTGTTCTTCTCCAACGGCCCCGGAGACCCGTCGGCGGCCGGGTACGCGGTGGACGCGCTGAGGGGAGTCCTGGACGCGGGCAAGCCGTTCTTCGGCATCTGCTTCGGGAACCAGATCTTCGGGCGCGCGCTGGGCCTGCCCACCTACAAGCTCAGGTTCGGGCACCGGGGCATCAACCAGCCCGTCCAGGACCGGACGACCGGCAAGGTCGACGTGTCCGCCCACAACCACGGCTTCGCGGTGGACGCGCCCACCGACGGGCCGTTCGACACCCCCTACGGGCGCGCCGAGGTCAGCCACGTCAACCTCAACGACGGGTGCGTGGAGGGGCTGCGGCTCCTGGAGCGGCCGGCGTTCAGCGTCCAGTACCACCCGGAGGCGGCGGCGGGCCCGCACGACGCCGCCGGTCTCTTCGACCGTTTCTGCGAGATCATGGAGGGGTCGAGGTAATGCCGCGCCGTGAAGACCTGACGTCCGTCCTGGTGATCGGCTCCGGGCCGATCGTGATCGGCCAGGCGTGCGAGTTCGACTACTCGGGCACCCAGGCGTGCCGGGTGCTGCGCGACGAGGGCCTGCGGGTGACGCTCGTCAACAGCAACCCCGCCACGATCATGACCGACCCCGAGTTCGCGGACGCCACCTACGTGGAGCCGATCACGCCCGAGGTCGTCGAGAAGATCATCGCGAAGGAGCGGCCGGACGCGCTGCTGCCCACCCTCGGCGGCCAGACGGCCCTCAACACCGCCATAGCGCTCTACGAGAGCGGCGCCCTGGAGCGGTACGGGGTCGAGCTGATCGGGGCCGACGTGGACGCGATCCAGGCCGGGGAGAACCGCGAGAAGTTCAAGGAGGTCGTCGCCAAGGTCGCGCGCGAGCGCGGCCTGAACGCCGAGTCGGCCCGGTCGCTCATCTGCCACACGATGGACGAGTGCCTGGCCGCCGCCGGCGAGCTGGGGTACCCGGTCGTCGTGCGGCCCTCGTTCACGATGGGCGGCGCCGGGTCCGGCTTCGCCCACGACGAGGACGACCTGCGCCGCATCGCCGGCGCGGGGCTCGACGCGTCCCCCACCAGCGAGGTGCTCCTGGAGGAGTCGATCCTCGGCTGGAAGGAGTACGAGCTGGAGGTCATGCGCGACCGCCGCGACAATGTGGTGATCGTCTGCTCGATCGAGAACCTCGACCCGATGGGCGTGCACACCGGCGACTCGATCACCGTCGCGCCCGCGCTGACCCTGACCGACCGCGAGTACCAGAACATGCGGGACGTCGCGATCGCGGTGATCCGCGAGGTCGGCGTGGACACCGGCGGCTGCAACATCCAGTTCGCCGTGCACCCCGGCACCGGCCGGATGATCGTCATCGAGATGAACCCGCGGGTGTCGCGGTCGTCGGCGCTGGCGTCCAAGGCCACCGGCTTCCCCATCGCCAAGATCGCCGCCAAGCTCGCCATCGGGTACACCCTGGACGAGATCCGCAACGACATCACCCGCGAGACGCCCGCCTCGTTCGAGCCGACGCTCGACTACGTGGTGGTCAAGGTCCCGCGGTTCGCGTTCGAGAAGTTCCCCGGCGCGGACGGCACGCTCACCACCCACATGAAGTCGGTGGGCGAGGCCATGGCCATCGGGCGCTGCTTCACCGAGGCCCTCCAGAAGGCCCTGCGGTCGCTGGAGCAGAAGGGCTCGTCGTTCAGTTGGACCGGCGACACCGACATCGCGGCCCTCGTCGAGTCGGCGAGCAGGCCGCACGACGGGCGCCTCCGGGACGTCCAGCGCGCGCTCTGGGCGGGCGCAGGGATCCAGGAGGTCTACGAGGCGACCGGCATCGACCCGTGGTTCCTCGACCAGATCGCGGCCATCAACGAGATCGCCGAGGAGATCCGCACGGCCGACGACGCGCTCACCAAGGACAAGCTCCTGCGCGCGAAGCGGCACGGCTTCTCCGACGCCCAGATCGGTGAGCTGCGCAACCTGTCGGAGGAGGTCGTCCGGGAACTGCGGCACGCCCTGGGCGTCCGCCCGGTGTACTTGACGGTGGACACCTGCGCGGCCGAGTTCGCGGCGCAGACCCCGTACCTGTACTCGGCCTACGACGAGGAGACCGAGGTGCCCCCGGGCGCCAAGCCCAAGGTGCTCATCCTGGGCAGCGGACCCAACCGCATCGGGCAGGGGGTGGAGTTCGACTACTCCTGCGTCCACGCGTCGTTCACGCTGGCCGAGGCCGGCTACGAGACCGTCATGGTCAACTGCAACCCCGAGACCGTCTCCACCGACTACGACACCTCCGACCGGCTCTACTTCGAGCCGCTCACCCTGGAGGACGTCCTAGAGGTCGTCCACGCCGAGCAGCAGTCCGGCGAGGTCGCGGGCATCATCGTCCAGCTCGGCGGCCAGACGCCCCTGGGCCTCGCCCAGAAGCTCAAGGACGCCGGGGTGCCGATCGTGGGCACCTCCCCGGAGAGCATCCACCTGGCCGAGGAGCGCGGCGCGTTCGGGCGTGTCCTGCACAAGGCCGGGCTGCTCGCGCCCAAGCACGGGACCGCGACCTCCTACGCGGAGGCCCGCGAGATCGCCGGCGAGATCGGCTATCCCGTCCTCGTCCGCCCGTCGTACGTGCTGGGCGGGCGCGGCATGGAGATCGTGTACGACGACGTCACGCTGGAGTCGTACATGGCCCGGGCCACCGAGGCGAGCCCGGAGCATCCGGTGCTGGTCGACCGGTTCCTGGACGAGGCCATCGAGATCGACGTGGACGCCCTGTTCGACGGCGAGGAACTGTACCTCGGCGGCGTCATGGAGCACATCGAGGAGGCCGGCATCCACTCCGGCGACTCCGCGTGCGCGCTCCCGCCGATCACCCTCGGGCACGACGACATCCGCCGCATCCGCGAGTCCACCGAGGCCCTCGCGCGCGGGGTCGGGGTGCGCGGCCTCATGAACGTCCAGTACGCCCTCTCCGCGGGCGTCCTGTACGTGCTGGAGGCCAACCCGCGCGCGTCCCGGACGGTCCCGTTCGTGTCCAAGGCGACGGCCGTGCCGCTCGCCAAGGCCGCCGCCCGCGTGATGATGGGGTCCACCATCGCGCAGCTGCGCGCGGAGGGCCTGCTGCCCGAGGCGGGCGACGGCGGCACCCTGCCGCTGGACGCGCCGATCGCGGTGAAGGAGGCCGTCCTGCCCTTCGACCGGTTCCGCAACGAGCAGGGGCAGGGCGTCGACACCGTCCTCGGCCCGGAGATGCGCTCCACCGGCGAGGTCATGGGCATCGACGAGGTGTTCGGCACCGCCTACGCCAAGTCCCAGCAGGCCGCCTACGGCTCCCTGCCCACCAAGGGACGCGCGTTCGTGTCGGTGGCGAACCGGGACAAACGGCACATGATCTTCCCGGTCAAGCGCCTCGCTGACCTGGGCTTTGAGATTCTTGCCACGGAAGGGACCGCGGAGGTCCTGCGCCGCAACGGCGTGCGTGCCAAGATCGTGCGCAAGCACGGCGAAGGCCCCGGCCCGGACGGGGAGCCCACCATCGTGCGGCGCGTCCTGGACGGCGAGGTGGACCTCATCGTCAACACGCCCTTCGGCAGCCCCGGCCAGTCCGGGCCCCGGCTCGACGGTTACGAGATCCGTACCGCGGCCGTGCTGCGGGGCGTACCGTGCGTGACGACCGTCCAGGGGCTCGCAGCGGCCGTCCAGGGCATCGAGGCCGTCGCCGGAGGCCAGGTCGGCGTCCGCTCCCTCCAGGAGCACGCCGAGCGGCTCAGCGGCGCCCACGGCCGCTCCGGGACGCGGTGACGGCCGCCGGGCGGGCCGGGCGGTCGGCCCGGCCCGCCCGGCGGGCCCAACGAGGAGAGGGAGAGCGGGTGTCCGACACACCGGTGCAGACGTCGGCGACGGTCCTGACGGTCCGCCAGGTGCAGGACTACCACGCGATGACGCTGGTGGCCCCCGCCGTCGCCGAGCGGTTCAGGCCCGGCCAGTTCCTGGCGCTCGCCATCGGCGGCGAGCACACCTCCCGGCTGGCGCGCCGCTGCTTCGGCGTGCACGAGGTCAAGTCCGACTACGGCGGCACCGTCGAGATCGTGTTCGCCGACACCGAGCCCGGCACCGCCTGGCTCGCCGGGCGCCGCTCCCGCGACCAGGTCGACCTGCTCGGGCCGCTCGGCCGCCCGTTCCGCCTCCCGCGCGACCCCGTCACCTGCCTGCTCGTCGGCGGCGGCCCCGGCGGCGCCGCCGTGTTCGCGCTCGCCGACACGCTCCTGCGGCGCGGCTGCCAGATCCACTTCGTCCTCGGCGGGCCCCACGCCAAGGCCGTGTTCGGATCGCGCATGGCGCAGCGCATCGGCGACTCCGCCACCGTCACCACCGAGGACGGCTCGATGGGCGAGCGGGGGACGGTCCGCGACGTGCTGCCCCGCGTCCTGCGCGAGACCGGCGCCGACGTCGTGTACGGGTGCGGCCCCACCGGCCTGCTGCGCGCCGTCACGCAGGCCGCCGGGGAGTTCGGGCTGCCGTCCCAGGTGTCGGTCGAGGAGTTCCTCCAGCGGACGGGCGCCTGCGGCACCGGCGTGTGCATGACGTGCATGCTCCCCGTCCACGGCGACGACGGCGTGACCCGCATGGTGCGCGCCTGCGCGGACGGGCCCGTCCTGCGCGGCGACCGCGTCCGCTGGGGCGACCTCGGCACCATCCCGTTCGACGCGCTCGGCGCGCCGCGCGTCCTCAGCGTCTCCGAAGGGGGCTCCCAGTGAGCGACCGGGTCCGGACCACCCTCGGGGCCCTGGAGCTCCCCAATCCCGTCCTGACGGCCTCCGGCTGCGGTGGGACGGGACGGGAACTCGCCCAGTTCTTCGACCTGAGCCGCCTTGGAGCGTTCGTCACCACCTCGGTGATGGCCCAAGCGCGCGCGGGCCGTCCCACCCCCCGCGTGACCGAGACACCGAGCGGCCTGCTCACCGCCATGGGGCTTCCCGGCCCCGGGATCGAAACGTTCCTGGAACGTGACCTGCCGTGGCTGATCGAGCAGGACGTCCGCGTGATCGTGTCCCTCGCGGGCAACAGCGTCGAGGAGTACGGCGACCTCGCCCTGCGGCTCCGCCACGTCCCCGGCGTCGCCGGCATCGAGGTCAACGTCGCCTGCCCCAACGTCGAGGACCGCGGCCGGATGTTCGCCCGGCACCCCTCGGCCGCCGCCGCGGTCGTCCGCGCCGTCCGCGCGCACGCCAGGCCCGGCGTGCCCGTCCTGGCCAAGCTCGCGCCCGACGTGACCGACATCGTCACGATCGCCCTCGCGTGCGTGGACGCCGGCGCCGACGGCCTCACGCTGATCAACACGCTGGAGGGCATGGCCATCGACCCGGGGACGCTCCGGCCCGGCCTCACCGGCGTGTCGGGCGGCCTGTCCGGGCCCGCGATCCGGCCGGTCGCCGTCCACTGCGTCTACCAGGTGCACGCCGCCCTGCCCAGCACGCCCATCGTCGGCGTCGGCGGCGTCGCCTCCGGGCTGGACGCTCTGGAGTTCATCCTCGCCGGCGCCTCCGCGGTCGCCGTCGGCACCGCGCTGTTCCACGACCCGAACGCCGGGCCGCGGGTGCTCCGCGAACTGGAGGAGGCCCTCGCGGCGCGCCGCATCGCGCGCCTCGCCGACGCCGTGGGCCTCGCGCACAAGCCCGCCGGCTACGTGCCGCCCCAGGTGCGCCCCCAAGAGCCCGAGAAGGAGACCCTGTGACCGCCGCCCCCATCGCCGTCGCCCTGGACGCCCCCGACCTGGAGACGGCCGCGCGCTGGGCCACCCTGGTCACCCCGCACGTCTCCACCGTCAAGGTGGGCCTGGAGCTGTACCTGCGGTACGGGCCGGACGTCATCGCCAGCGTCCGCGGCGCCAGCCGCGTCCAGGTGTTCCTCGACCTGAAGCTGCACGACATCCCGGCGACCGTCAGCGGCGCCGCCCGCGCCGTCGCGCGGCTCAAGCCGGCCTACCTGACCGTGCACGCCGCCGGCGGGCCCGCCATGATCCGCGCGGCGGTCGAGGCGGCCCCGTCCACCGCGATCGCCGCCGTGACCGTCCTGACGTCCCTGCGGGAGGCCGACCTCACCGCGATCGGGCTCGACGGCCCCGCGCCCGACGCCGTCCGCCGCCTCGCCGTCCTCGCCGTCGAGGCGGGCGCCCAGGCGCTCGTGTGCTCCCCGCAGGAGGCCGCCGCCGTCCGCGCGGAGGTCGGCCCGGACATCGCGCTCATCACCCCCGGCGTCCGCCCGGCGGGCGCCGACGCCCAGGACCAGGCGCGGGTCGCCACCCCCGAGCAGGCCCTCGCCGCGGGCGCGGACCTGCTGGTCATCGGCCGGCCCATCACCGGCGCGCCCGACCCCGGCGCCGCCGCCGCGGGCATCGCGGCCGCGCTGCGGCGCACCTCCGCCGGCGCCCCGTAGCCCTCGGGACGGGAGTGGCGCACGTGTGCCGGGATGGTGGGTTCTGCTTTCTGGGCAGCGTTTAGCGCCGACCCCACTCAGGCGTGCTGGATCGTTCTTAGTCGTTTCTTCTCAATGCCAATGGGGCGGCGCCGTCTTCCACAATCCGGTACGTGGCGAACGGCCGAACTCGTTCACCTGGACACGGGGTTTGCCGGCACCGTTACTCCGAGTTGTCACGGCGGTTCCGTTGGAATCGTTTCCGCGCGGCGGCGGCCTCCGGAGGAGGCGCGGCCGAGGGCGGGAGCGAAGGGGAGCGGGGAGCGGGACGCGGCGGCGCCTCCAGGGGGCGAAACGATCTTGGCGGGCGGATTGTGACGAGGATGGCAGGCGCGGTGCGGCCCCGACGTGCGGAACGGCCCGGCGTGACGAGCGTCACTAGCCGTCCCCGACGTGTGTTCGACGTCACATCCACGCCTCCGCGGGGGCCGGTGCGCGGGCCCGGGGGAGTGCCGGGATCATGGTCGTGCGGCCCCGTACACGGCCCGGTCGCCGCGGCAATTGGGTACTTGGTGCCGCAAATCGGGTCAGAAAGGGGGGATTTTCACGATCATGCGAAAGTCCCAGCAAGGCATGGGGATGGGGTGCCGACGGTCCTGAGTTGTGTACAATCCGTATTCAGGACACTCCGGGGAGTGATTTTCATGAATTTGTGGCGGGCTAAACGGCACTTCACGTTGCCTAAAGGGGCGTGAACTCGCTAGTTTCCCAACCCGTCCGACTCCGTCGAGTGGAAACCTGAGGTGACCCGGCGTGGCTCTTCCGCCCCTAACCCCCGAACAGCGCGCCGCAGCCTTGGAGAAGGCTGCCAAGGCGCGCAAGGAGCGGGCCGAGGTTAAGAACAAGCTCAAGCACGGGGGAACCTCTCTCGCCGAGGTTCTCAAGGAGGGACAGTCCGACGACGTCATCGGAAAGATGAAGGTCTCGGCCCTCCTGGAATCGCTGCCCGGCGTGGGCAAGGTCCGTGCGAAGCAGATCATGGAGCGTCTGGGTATCGCCGAGTCCCGCCGCGTGCGGGGCCTCGGCGCGAACCAGCGCGCCTCCCTGGAGCGTGAGTTCGGCGGAAGTGCGAACCGCTGACGCGCGACTCACGGACGGGCGCGGCGGCGAGTCCGCCGCGGCCGGCTCGGGTCCATCCCAGGCCGGCTCCATCCCGTCCGGCTCCGGCGCACCCATTCCTGCGCCGGACGGCTCCAAGCCACTAGGCCCGCTCCACCGGCGGCTGACGGTCCTCTCCGGGCCGTCAGGCGTCGGCAAGAGCACGGTCGTCGCCGAGATCCGGCGCTCACACCCCCGGGTGTGGCTGTCGGTCTCGGTGACCACCCGGTCCCCCCGGCCGGGTGAAAGCCACGGTGTGCAGTACTTCTTCGTCGACGACGCCGGTTTCGACCGGCTCGTCGCCGAGGGGGAGCTGCTCGAATGGGCGGAGTTCGCGGGCAACCGCTACGGCACCCCCCGCCGCCCCGTCGAGGACCGCCTCGCCCGCGGCGAGCCCGTCCTCCTGGAGATCGACCTCCAGGGCGCCAGGCAGGTCCGCCGGACCATGCCCGAAGCCCGCCTGGTCTTCCTCGCGCCCCCCTCCTGGGACGAACTCGTCCGCCGCCTCACCGGCCGCGGCACCGAACCCCCCGACGTCATCGAACGCCGCCTCGACGCCGCCCGCGTCGAACTGGCCGCCGAGAAGGAGTTCGACGTCACGCTCGTCAACACCTCCGTCCAGGACGTGTGCAATGAGCTGCTAGCCTTGATGGCTGACCGTCAGTGACCCGCCGCCTCGTCGGCGGACGGGGATCGCCGTCTAGTGGAAGGCCACCGAGTGGCAGCCAGCAGTGAGGGCATCACCAACCCCTCGATCGACGAGCTCCTCGAAGTCGTCGACACCAAGTACGGCCTCGTCAGCATCGCGGCCAAGCGCGCGCGGCAGATCAACGCCTACTACGCCCAGCTCGGCGAGGGCCTGCTGGAGTACGTCGGCCCCCTCGTCGAGACGCAGGTCCAGGAGAAGCCCCTCTCCATCGCCCTGCGCGAAACCCGCGAAGGACTCCTCAACGCCGAGCCCATCGAGGGGTAGTTAGGTTTTATTGCAGTGCCCTTGGCGTCAGGCGCTGGCGCGCCTTCCTTCCACGGGCACTGCGGCGATCGCTGCATCGCTCCGAACTCGCCACAGAGGGCTCGCTGCGCGATCAGATCCTTGCTTCGCTCGGATCTGGCTTCGCACGCGATCGCAACGTGTCCGGTCCGCTTGAGTTCAGGTACGTACCTTGTGGGCCAGGTCGCTTCGCTCCGTGTCCCGGCTCGCTGGTCGTTGCGGGTGAGGTGTGCTGGGGTGCTTCTGGGCGGGCTGGCGTGACCTGTGGTCGTGTGGCGGGTGAGAATGTGTGGCGTGGGTGTTCGGAGAGGGCTGAGGGCGTGTGAGTTCCGCTAGGCCGCGTGTGGTGCTGGGGGTGGGGGCCGGGATCGCCGCCTACAAGGTGTGCGAGCTCCTGCGGCGGCTCACCGAGTCCGGGCACGACGTGCACGTCGTGCCTACCGCCGATGCGCTCCGGTTCGTCGGGGAGCCCACCTGGGCGGCGCTGTCGGGCAACCCGGTCTCCTCGCAGGTGTGGGACGGAGTCGCCGGGGTGCCGCACGTCCGGCTTGGACAAGAGGCCGACCTCGTGTTCGTCGCGCCCGCCACCGCGGACCTGCTCGCCAAGGCCGCGCACGGTCTCGCGGGAGACCTCCTTACCAACACCCTTCTCACCGCGCGCTGCCCGGTCGTGTTCGCCCCCGCGATGCACACCGAGATGTGGGAGCACCCCGCCACCCGCGCGAACGTCGAGACGCTGCGCTCGCGCGGCGCCGTCGTCATCGACCCCGCCTCCGGGCGGCTCACCGGCAAGGACACCGGTCCCGGGCGGCTGCCCGACCCCGCCGAGCTGTTCGAGGTCGCCCGGCATGTCCTCGCACGCGGCGCGGACGGGCGCGACCTCGCCGGGCGGCACGTCGTCGTGTCCGCCGGGGGGACCCGCGAACCCATCGACCCGGTCCGCTTCATCGGCAACCGGTCCTCCGGGCTCCAGGGCTACGCCCTCGCCCGCACCGCCGCCGCCCGCGGCGCCCGCGTGACCCTGGTCGCCGCCAACGTCGCGCTGCCCGACCCCGCCGGAGTGCGCGTGATGCCCGTGGGATCCGCCGCCGAGATGCGCGAGGCCGTCCTGCAGGCCGCCGCGGACGCGGACGCGGTCGTCATGGCGGCCGCCGTCGCCGACTTCCGACCCGCCGAGTACCGCGGCTCGAAGATCAAGAAGAGCGAGGACGCGGGGCCCGAGCCGATCAGGCTGAGCAGGAACGCCGACATCCTGGCCGAACTCGGCCGTGTGCGGGGCCCCGGGCAGGTGATCGTCGGCTTCGCCGCCGAGACCGACGACGTGCTGGAGAACGGACGCGCGAAGCTCGCCCGCAAGGGCAGCGACCTCCTCGTGGTGAACCAGGTCGGAGAGGACCTGACCTTCGGCAGGCCCGACAACGCCGCGGTCGTCCTCGGCGCGGACGGATCACGCACCGACGTCCCCCGCGGTGCCAAGGAGGCCCTCGCCGAGACCGTGTGGGACCTCGTCGCGGCGCGCCTGGAACCCCGGGGTGCGAGTGACGGGTCACCGCCCGTGTGACGGGGCGCACGCCGCTCTGGCGCCGCTTTGGCGGTGCCCGAGCCCGATCCCGCTAGACTCGCCACCAGACCTGTAGGGAATTACCTGGGGGAGGGGCGGCGTCCCTCCGCCGGACTCGACAAGACATCCGTCCTGCGACGTCAGTCAGCAGCCGCTGCAAGGAGTTCACGTACGTGTCTCGCCGCCTGTTCACCTCCGAGTCCGTCACCGAAGGACACCCGGACAAGATTGCGGACCAGATCAGCGACGCGATCCTCGACTCGATGCTCAAGGACGACCCGAAGAGCCGGGTCGCCGTCGAGACCATGATCACGACCGGCCAGGTGCACGTGGCCGGTGAGGTCACCACCGAGACCTATGTGGACATCCCCGGCGTCATCCGGGAGAAGATCCTCGAGATCGGCTACGACTCGTCCAAGAAGGGCTTCGACGGGCACTCCTGCGGCGTGTCGGTGTCCATCGGCGCGCAGTCGCCCGACATCGCGCAGGGCGTCGACGACGCCTACGAGACCCGCGAGGGCGAGGGCCTGGACGACCTGGACCGGCAGGGCGCCGGAGACCAGGGCCTGATGTTCGGGTACGCCACGGGCGAGACCCCCGAGCTGATGCCGCTGCCGATCACGCTGGCGCACAAGCTCGCCCAGCGGCTCTCGCACGTCCGCAAGACCGGCGACGTCCCCTACCTGCGCCCCGACGGCAAGACCCAGGTCACCATCGAGTACGACGGCGACCGCGCCGTCCGCCTCGACACGGTCGTGGTGTCGTCCCAGCACGCCCCCGACATCGACCTCAAGGAACTGCTGAGCCCGGACGTCAAGGAGCACGTCGTCGACCCGGTGCTCGCCGAGTTCGACCTCGACACCGACGGCTACCGGCTGCTGGTCAACCCCACCGGTCGGTTCGAGATCGGCGGCCCGATGGGCGACGCCGGGCTCACCGGCCGCAAGATCATCGTGGACACCTACGGCGGCATGGCCCGGCACGGCGGCGGCGCGTTCTCCGGCAAGGACCCCTCCAAGGTCGACCGGTCCGCCGCGTACGCGATGCGGTGGGTCGCCAAGAACATCGTCGCCGCGCAGCTCGCCGAGCGCGCCGAGGTCCAGGTCGCCTACGCGATCGGCAAGGCCCACCCCGTCGGGGTGTTCGTGGAGACCTTCGGCACCGAGCGGCTCCCCGTCGACAAGATCCAGGCCGCCGTCACCGAGGTCTTCGACCTGCGCCCGGCCGCGATCGTCCGCGACCTGGACCTGCTGCGGCCGATCTACCAGCAGACCGCCGCCTACGGGCACTTCGGCCGGCCGGAGCCCGACTTCTCCTGGGAGTCCACCGACCGCGCCAAGGACCTGGCCCGCGCCGCCGGACTCTGACCCGCTTCTGAGGAGGCCCCCGGCCGGTCCGGGGGCCTTCCTATGTCCGGCAGTGGGCGCCGCGGTGCAGGCCGTAACGCGCGGCGATGGTGTAACGGCCGGGGCCCCGCACGGTCATCCGGACGAACTCGCCGTCGCGCGCGAGGCAGCCGGGCGCGCCGTCCCCGCCGGTGACGCCGAGCCACGGCGACCAGGCGATGCGCAGCAGCGCCGACCCGGCGGCGGGCATGTCGACGACCATCTCACCGGCGTTGAGGCGCGTCACCCGGGCCGGGCGGCCGGCCAGCGGCGTGGGACGCGACACCCGGAACAGGCGCCAGTGCTCGTCGCTCCAGACCTCGGTCAGGTACGGCTGCCCGGCCTTGACGATCGCGGCCTCGTCCCGCGCGGACCAGTCGGCCTCCTGCGCGGGCAGCACGACGTAGTGCACCGCCCACTTGTGCAGCCAGTCGTGGTAGGAGGCGGCGGTCAGCGCGCCCTTCTCGTAGAACAGCGCGTGCCGCTCGGCGTCGACCTGCCGGTTCCAGCCGCGCGCGAGGACGAAGTGGCGGCTCAGGCCGGCGGCCTCCCAGTGCGAGCGCAGCGGGACGACCTCGATGCGGGAGCCCTTCGCGCCGAGCGCGTCCATCTCCGCGATCAGCCCGCGGGCATGCCGGGCGGCCGCGGCGGCGGGCTCGGTGTGGATCACGTCGTCCACGGGCTTCACGACCTGCCAGGACGCGGTGACGATGAACGCCAGCGACAGCACCGCGATCCGGACCCGTCCGTGCGCGCGCGCCACCGAGGACAGCAGGAACATCCCGCCGAAGAGCAGCGCGAGCCGCTCGACGTTGCTGCCGACGGGCGACGGGATGAGCCAGGTGAGCGCGATGCCGGCGAGGTACACGCCCGCCCCGACCCGGACGATCCTCCATTCGCGGGGGGCGCACAGCAGCACCGCGACGACGCTGGTGATCGTGGGGAGCACGATCGCGGTGAGCGAGATCGGCTGGACGCCGCTGAACGGGAACAGCAGGCTCGTCGTGCCCACCACCAGGGGCGGGCCGGCCGCGATGCAGATCCCGGCGCGGCGGCGCCCTGTGAGGATCAGTGCGGCGGCGAGCACCATGAGGAAGAGCCCCGCGACCGGGCTCGCGAGGGTGGCCAGCAGGCCCAGCAGCACCATGCCCGCCGCGCGCAGCGCCGGGGTCCCGCGGCCGGTGAACGCGAGGATCACCGCCGCGAGCGCGAACAGCAGGCCGAGGCTGAACGTGACCCTCCCGGACGCGCTGTTGCAGGACAGCGCGAACGCCGCCCACAGCGACGCGGGCAGCGCGACCGGGGCGCGGAACCGCCGCAGCAGGTACGCCGTCAGCGTCGCCGAGAGGGTGCCCGTCAGGACCGCGACCGTCCGGATGCCGAACACGGCCATCAGGTACGGCGACAGGACGCTGTAGGAGGCGGGGTGCATCCCGCCGTACCACGCGAAGTTGTAGGCCGTGTCGGGGTGCTTCCAGGCGAAGTCGGTCCAGGCGGCCTGGGCGGCGAGGTCGCCGCCCTCGGTCGCGAGGGCGAGCGCCCACACCAGGTGCATGACGGCGGCGGCCACGGTGGCGGCGACCACGGGGTGGCGAGGGTTCGCCCACCGCCGCCAGGAGGGCGGGGAGGGACGCGGAGGACGGCGCGACGGTCCGTGCTGGACCGGTGCGTCCGTCCGTTCTGGGGTATGTGCTGTGGTCACATCGCCTGCACGGGCTCGTCGGACGGCGAGGGGGCGCGGGCTGCCGGACGGCGGTCCGGCGATCACGCGGCCCCTTGGGCGGACCATTCACACTAGCGCGCGGCGGTGACTGTCGGGTTGATCTGGTAGGACGGGGGCGTGACCAAGGACGGCGGGGGGACCGAGCGGGCCACGGGGCTGATCCCGGGGCTGGACGACCTCCCCCGCGCCCCCGTGGCGAAGCCTGCGGACGGCAGGGCCGCGGGCGGGAAGAAGGCCGGGGGCAAGGCGCGGAAGGGCGCGCGGAGCCCCGCGGAGGACCTGCCCGTGGCCCGGATCGCCGTGGACATGTCGCTGCCGCACCTGGACCGTCCCTTCGACTATTTGGTGCCGTCGGAACTCGCCGCGAAGGCCGTCCCGGGATGCCGGGTCCGGGTGCGTTTCGCCGGCCAGCTCGTCGACGGTTTCCTGCTGGAGCGTGCCGCGGAGAGCGACCACGAGGGCCGCCTGTCCTACCTGGAGCGGGTGACCTCGCCGGAGCCCGTCCTCACGCCCGAGGTCGCGGCGCTGGCCCGCGAGGTCGCCGACCGCTACGCGGGGACGTTCGCCGACGTGGTCCGCCTGGCCGTCCCGCCCCGCCACGCGCGGGTCGAGGCCGAGCCCGTCCCGGAGGCTGGGGTGGACGCCGAGGCGCCTCCGGAGGCGCCGGTCCGCCGCGAGCCCGGGGGCTGGGGGGAGTATCCGGCGGGGGAGTCGTTCCTGACGGCGCTGGAGACGGGCAGGGCGCCGCGGGCGGTGTGGACGGCGCTGCCCGGCCCCGGGTGGGCGGCGGACATCGCCCGGGCCGTGGCGGTCGTCCTGGACTCCGGGCGCGGCGCGCTGGTCGTGATGGCGGACGGACGCGACGTCGCGCGCGTCGACGCGGCGCTGGAGGGCGAGCTGGGGGAGGGGCGGCACGTCGCCCTGACGGCGGAGCTGGGCCCCGCCGAGCGGTACCGCCGGTGGCTGGCCGTGCTGCGCGGCTCGGCGCGCGCGGTGGTCGGGACGCGGGCGGCGATGTTCGCGCCGGTCGCGGGCCTGGGCCTGGTCGTGCTGTGGGACGACGGCGACGACGTCCACTCCGAGCCGCACGCGCCGTACCCGCATCCGCGGGAGGTGCTCGCGCTGCGCGCCCACAGGGCGGGCGCGGCGGTCCTGTTCGGCGGGTTCACCCGGACCACGGACGCCATGCGGCTGGTGGAGAGCGGCTGGGCTCACTCCCTGGCGGCCGCCCGGGCACGCGTCAGGGAGGCGGCGCCCCGCGTCCGCTATGTCGGCGAGGACGGGCAGCTCGCCCGCGACGCGGCCGCCCGCACGGCCCGGTTGCCGAACGTGGCGTTCGAGGTGGCCCGGAGCGCGCTGGAGGAGGGCCCGGTGCTCGTGCAGGTGCCCAGGCGCGGCTACGTGCCGGGCATCGCTTGCGGCCGGTGCCGGACCCCCGCGCGGTGCGTGGCGTGCCAGGGGCCGTTGTCGCTGCCGTCCTCCCATGGCGCACCGTACTGCCGGTGGTGCGGCCGTATCGCGGGCGACTGGCACTGTCCCGAATGCGGGTTCTTCCAAGTGCGGGCCCTCGTGGTGGGGGCCAAGCGCACGGCCGAGGAACTGGGCAGGGCGTTCCCGGGCGTGCAGGTCCGCACGTCGGGACGGGAGGCCGTCCTGGGCGGGGTGGGCGCCGAACGGGCCCTGGTGGTCTCCACACCGGGTGCGGAGCCGCCCGCAGAGGGCGGGTACACGGCCGCGCTGTTGCTGGACGGCTGGGTGCTGCTAGGGCGTCCGGACCTGCGCGCAGGCGAGGAGACGCTCAGGCGGTGGATGAACGCGGCGTCGCTCGTCCGTGCCCGGTGTCCCGTGGTGGTCGCGGCAGAAGGCTCCCTCCCGGCCGTGCAGGCGCTGGTCCGGTGGGACCCGGTGACCTACGCGGAACGGGAGCTCGCCGAGCGCCGGGAGGTGGGATTCCCCCCGGCCGCGCTGATGGCCTCGCTCACCGCGTCCCCGGCGGCGATACGGGAGCTTCTGGCAGATACGAGGCTGCCCGATGGGGCGGAGGTGCTCGGGCCCGTCCCCGCGCCTCAGGCGGGCGCCGCGGACGGGCCGGGCAGGAACGGGCTGGACAAGGAGCGTGCGCTGATCCGCGTGCCGAGGGCCGCCGGGTTCGCGCTGGCGCGCGCGCTGAAGGAGGCCCAGGGTGTCCGGAGTGCCCGGAAAGTGGCAGAAACCGTACGTGTTCAGATCGACCCCCTGGAGCTGATCTGACCAATAAGGTTCTTCGCGTGGCCGACAACTGGGTGGAGACGACCGCAGGCGAACTGCGGCTGTGGGCGGACGAGCGCGGCGAGACGCTCGACGAGCAGGGCGCGCGGCTCCTGCTCGACCTCGTCCGGCAGGAGATGGGGCTCGCCGGCCCGGGCGAGCTGACCCCGGACGGCGTCCGCGAGCTCCTGCTGGAGGTGTTCCCCGAGTCGGTGGTCGCCGGCACGGACGAGGTCCCCGCCGTCCTGGACACCCTGCGCGGCATCGTCGCGTTCCTGCGCGACACCGGCGCCGTCCCCGCCGCCGCGGCGGCGGAGCTGGCGGATGCGGTGGAAGGGGCCGCGCCCGGGTTCGCCGAGGCGGTCGCCGAGGCCGACACCGCCGAGCGGCAGGTCGCCGCCGAGGTCATCGCCGGGCTCATGCGCGCCGACGGCGTCCCCCTGGACGACCAGGACGCCGTCGAGAAGTGGGTCCGCGAGTTCGAGGCGCTGCCCGAGGACGAGCGCTACACCCGCACGGAGGAGTACCTGCGGCAGGCCGAGGAGCTGGTCGTCCCGCCCGTCCGGCTGGCCCCGGAGGCCGACCTCGCCGCCGCCGCCCGCGCGTCCGCGCTGACCGCGCAGGTGCTCGCGCTGGCGGACTGGACGGGCGAGCGGCCGCTCACCGAGCACGACCAGCTCACCGAGGCCGACGCGCGGGAGGCCAGGCGCGCGCTCGGGCTGGAGGAGCCGCGCTCCTCGGGCCGGGTCGAGGACGAGGCCGCGCTGGAGCGCCTGTGGTGGGCCGCCGTCGAGGCGGAGGTGATCACGGCCGCCGGCGGCGCCGCCGCGCCCGGCCCGGCGCTGGAGGGCCTCCGGTCGGCCGACGACGCGGAGCTGCTCGCGGCGTGGCTGCCGCTGTTCGACGCCGTCGTGGTGCCCGAGCACGACCCGGAGGACGGCCTGGACGCGATCGAGCTCGTCCAGAACGAGCTGACCGGCGTGCTCATCCACCTGTACGAGCAGGAGGCGCCGACCCCGCCGCGCGAGCTGCTGGAGGCGCTGCGCGACCACGTCGCCGAGAGCTACGACTTCTCCGACCAGAACGCCATGTCGGCGCTGGTGACCGACGCGTTCTCCCTGGAGCTGGCCATCCTGGAGGAGTGGGGCGTCCTCGTCCCCGCCGGGGACGGGGGCCGCGCGCTCACCCCGCTCGGCGTGTGGGCCGTGCGGCAGCTGCTGCTCGCGGACGGCTTCACCGCGCCGCTGGTGGGGGAGCTGGCGGGAGCGCGGGCCGCCGAGCTGGTCGAGGGCCTCACCTGGCACCGCCCCGACACCGCGGACGAGGAGATCGCGGGCTGGCTGGCCTCCCACGACGCCAAGGACGCCGCCGCCGACCTGCTGGACGTGATGCGCACCGGCGGCCCGGGCGCCCGCAACCTCGCCGCCGCCGTCCTGCACCGGATCGGCCCCGAGGCCGCGCCGGTGGTCCGCGCCGCGCGGGAGCATCCGCTCGTGTCGCCCTACGCCGTCCTCTGGCTGAACGCGGTGGACGACCCGTCCGGGCGGGAGCTGGCCCGCGAGGAGTACCTCTGGGTGTTCGTCGACACCGTCGCCGGGATGCTGGAGACGGCCGAGCCCGCCGAGGCGGTGGAGGCCGCCCTCGCCGACGCGCCGCCGGGCGCCGAGCTGGTCGCCATGATCGACGAGCTGTGGCGCACCCAGCACGGCGACGTCGCCGACGTCCTGGAGGCCCTCGGCGACCACCACCCCGACAAGGGGACCGCCAAGGCCGCCCGTACCGCCGCCTACAAGGCGCGGTCGGCGCGCCAGAGTGAGCGCGGCGGCGTGTGAGGAAGCCGTGCCGCCTCCGTAGACTGGGGTCGCGTTCACAGCGCCCGGTCCGGAAACCACCGCAGAAAACGGAGCCCTCGTTGGCCGTCAAGCCCATCCGCCTCTTCGGCGACCCTGTGCTGCGCACGCCCGCGGAGCCGGTGAAGGACTTCGACAAGGAGCTGCGCCAGCTCGTCAAGGACCTCACCGACACCATGATCGACGCTCCCGGCGTGGGCCTGGCGGCGCCCCAGCTCGGCGTGGGCCTGCGGGTGTTCACCTACTACGTCGACGACCGTCTCGGGCACGTGGTCAACCCGACCCTGGACCTGTCGGACGAGCAGGAGACCGACGACGAGGGCTGTTTGTCGCTGCCCGGGCTGGCGTTCCCCACCCCCCGGTCGGTGGGCGTGGTGGCCAAGGGCCACAACATGCACGGCGAGCCGATCACGCTGGAGGGCACGCACCTGCTGGCGCGCTGCGTCCAGCACGAGACCGACCATCTCGACGGGATCATCTTCATCGACCGGATGGACCCCGAGCAGCGCAAGGCGGCGATGAAGGCGATCCGGGAGGCCGAGTGGTTCGGCGACCCCGCCCCCGTGGTGCGGGAGTCGCCGCACCGGACCTTCGGGAAGGCGATCTGAGTGAGGCTCGTCTTCGCGGGGACCCCCGAGACGGCCCTGCCCTCCCTGAACGCGCTTCTGGAGTCCTCGCACGAGGTCGCCGCCGTCGTGACCCGCCCGGACGCCCCCGCGGGCCGGGGGCGGCACCTGGTGGCCAGCCCGGTCGGCGAGCGGGCCGCGGAGGCGGGCGTCGAGGTGCTCAAGCCCGTCAAGGCCCGCGACCCCGAATTCCTCGACCGGCTGCGCGCCATCGCGCCCGACTGCTGCCCGGTCGTCGCCTACGGGGCGCTGCTGCCCCGCGAGGCGCTCGGCATCCCCCGGCACGGCTGGGTGAACCTGCACTTCTCGCTGCTGCCCGCCTGGCGCGGCGCCGCGCCCGTCCAGCGGGCGATCCTGCACGGCGACGAGGTGACCGGCGCGGCCACGTTCGAGATCGAGGAGGGCCTGGACACCGGCCCCGTCTACGGCGTCCTCACCGAGCCCATCCGCCCGGACGACACCACGGGCGACCTCCTGGGGCGGCTCGCCACGGCCGGGGCGGGCCTGCTGCTGGACACGATGAACGGGATCGAGGCGGGCGTCCTGGAGCCGCGCCCCCAGCCCGCCGAAGGCGTCTCCCAGGCCGCCAAGCTCGGCCCCGAGGACGGCCACGTCGACTGGCGCTCCCCGGCGCTGCACATCGACCGCCTGGTCCGCGCCTGCACGCCGGCGCCGGGCGCCTGGACGAACTTCCGCGAGACGCGCCTGAAGCTGGGTCCGGTCCGTCCCATGCCGGACGCGGGCAAGCTGAGCCCCGGCGAGATCCTCCCCGGCAAGAAGGCGGTGCTCGTCGGCACCGCCACGCATCCCGTCGCGCTCGGGGAGGTCCAGCCGCAGGGCAAGCGCCGCATGGCCGCGGCCGACTGGATCCGCGGCGTCAACCTCATCGGCAAGGACGCGCTGCACTGATGCCCCCCACTCGCCACCGCCGAGGCAGCCGCGACGGGAACCGCAGGCCGGGAGGGCCGCGCCACACGGGCCGTCCCCAGGACCTCGTGCGGCGCACCGCGTTCGACGTGATCCGCGCGGTCGCCACCCGCGACGCCTACGCCAACCTCCTGCTGCCGGCCCGCCTGCGCGACCGGGGCCTCACCGGCCGCGACGCCGCGCTCGCCACCGAGCTGACCTACGGCACCCTGCGCGGCCGCGGCACCTACGACGCGGTCCTCGCCCTGTGCAGCGACCGTGAGCTGCGCCGGGTCGACGCCCCGCTCCTGGACGTGCTGCGGCTCGGCGCGCACCAGATCCTCGCCACCCGCATCCCCCCGCACGCCGCCGTCGGCACCGCCGTGGAGCTGGCCCGCACCGTCTCGGGGCCGGGCCAGGCCAAGTTCGCCAACGCCGTCCTGCGCAAGGTCGCCGGCCGTGACCTGGACGCCTGGCTCGCGATCATCGCGCCTCCCGACGCGGACCCCACCACCCGCCTGTCGATCGCGCACAGCCACCCGAAGTGGATCGTGTCCGCGCTCCGGGACGCCCTCGGCCCCGACCGCGACGAGATCGACGCCCTCCTGGCGGCCGACAACGCGCGCCCCCGGGTGACGCTCGTCGCCCGGCCCGGCCGCGCCACCGTGGACGAGCTGTACGAGGCGGGCGCGGAACCGTCGCCCTACTCGCCCTACGCGGCGCTGCTGCCCGAGGGCGACCCGGCGGGCATCGCGGCGATCCGCGAAGGGCGCGCCGCCGTGCAGGACGAGGCCAGCCAGCTGGTCGCCCTCGCGCTCGCGGAGACGCCCCTGGACGGGCCCGACGCCCGCTGGGCGGATCTGTGCGCGGGGCCGGGCGGCAAGGCGGGGCTCCTCTCGGCCCTCGCGACCGGACGCGGCGCGCGGCTGCTGGCCGCCGACGTCCAGCCCCACCGCGCCGGGCTGGTCGCCCGCGCCGTCGACGACCGCGCCGGTGTGGTCGTCGCGGACGGCACGGCGCCCGCGTGGCGGCCCGGGGCGTTCGACCGCGTCATGGTCGACGCGCCCTGCACCGGCCTGGGCGCGCTCCGCCGCCGTCCCGAGGCGCGCTGGCGCCGCGGACCCGAGGCGGTCGCCGAGCTCGGGCCCCTCCAGCGGGGGCTGCTGGCGGCGGCGCTGGACTCGGTCCGGCCGGGCGGCGTCGTCGCCTACGTCACCTGCTCGCCGCACCTGGCCGAGACGCGCGTCGTCGTGGACGACGTCCTGCGCGCGCGCCAGGACGTCGAGAGCCTCGACTCCCCGGCGGTCCTCACGTCGGCCGTCCCGGGGCTGACCGGCCTGGGCGACGGCCCGCACGCGCAGTTCTGGCCCCACCGTCACGGGACCGACGCGATGTTCCTCGCACTCCTCCGACGGAAGGACTGACCGGCAGGCCATGCTCACCGGCTTCATGCACGTGGTGTCGGACCTGGGAAGCGCCGGGTTCTACATCCCGCTGCTTGTGGTCCTGTACTGGTGCTTCGACCCGCGTCTCGCGGCGCGGGCGACGGTCATCCTCTCGCTCGGGTCGGTGGCCAACACCGTCCTGAAGCTGGTGTTCCACGCGCCGAGGCCCTACTGGACGGATCCCGGCGTCACCGGGCGGGAGTCCAAGGTCTCCTTCGGGATGCCGTCCGGCCACGCGCAGAACGCGGTGCCGGTGTGGGGGTTCTTCGCCACCCGCACGCGCCGCCGGATCCTGTGGGCGGCGGCCGCGGCCGCCATCGTCCTGATCGGCGTCTCGCGGGTGTACCTGGGCGTCCACTCGCCCGGCCAGGTCCTCGCGGGCTGGGCGGCCGGGCTCGTCCTGCTCGTCGCCGCGCTGGGACTGGAGCCCATGGTCGTCCCGTGGTGGACGCGCCGTCCGCTGGCCGCGCAGATGGCCATGGCGCTCGCGGTGTCGCTCATCGGCGTGGGCGTGGCCTGGACGGCAGTCGACTCGCTCAGCGGCTGGCACTGGCCGGACGTCTGGGCGCGGGCCATCGAGCGGGCGGGCGGCAGCACCCGCCCCATCACCCTGAACGAGGTGTCGGCCGCCTGCGGGGGCCTCTGCGGCGTCCTCGCGGGCGTGTCCCTGCTGTCGTCCCGCGGCTGGTTCGACCCCGGCGGCGCGCCATGGCGGCGCATGGCGCGCCTTCCCGTGGGCATCGCCGGAGCCGTGGTCCTCTACCTGCCCGAGCACTACGGCGGCTCCCATCCCGTGCAGGCGTTCGCCGTGCACACCCTGATCGGCCTCTGGGCCACCGCAGGCGCGCCGGAGGTCTTCGTACGGCTGGGCCTGGCGCGCCGTCCCACCCGTCCCGTCACACGGCCGGGTGGCGAGCCCGCCGAACTGCGCCAATAGACTCGGGTCATCATGGCTCCGCAGATATCACCCAGCATCCTGTCCGCCGACTTCGCCCGGCTCGCCGAGGACGTCGCGCTCATCGCCGACACCGCCGACTGGGTCCACGTCGACGTCATGGACAACCACTTCGTGCCCAACCTGACCTTGGGCCTGCCGGTCGTCGAGGCGCTCCTCAAGCACAGCGCCCTCCCGCTCGACTGCCACCTGATGATCGAGGACCCGGACCGCTGGGCCCCGCAGTACGCCGAGGCGGGCGCGGGCAGCGTCACCATCCACGCCGAGGCGGCCAAGGCGCCCGTCCGCACGCTGCGCACCATCCGCGCCGCGGGCGCGCGCGCCGGGCTGGGCGTGAACCCCGCCACCCCGGTCGACGGCTTCGAAGACCTCCTGGGCGAGATCGACATGCTCCTGCTGATGACCGTCGAGCCCGGGTTCGGCGGCCAGCCGTTCCTCGACGTCGTCCTGCCCAAGGTCCGCCGGGCCCGCGAGCTGATCAAGGGCCGCGACCTGCCCGTCTGGCTCCAGGTGGACGGCGGGGTCAGCGCCGCGACCATCGAGCGGTGCGCCGAGGCGGGCGCCGACGTGTTCGTGGCGGGCAGCGCCGTCTACGGCGCCGACGACCCCGCCGAGGCCGTCCGCGGGCTGCGCGCGCAGGCCGAGGCCGCGGCCACGTGGTGATCCCCTGCGCCGCCCTCCTGCTCGACGTGGACGGCACGCTCGTCGACTCGACGCCGCTCATCGAGCGCGCGGCCCGCGAGTGGGCCGTCGGCTACGGCATCGACGCCGAGGAGTTCCTCTCCGGCGCCCACGGCCGCCGCACCGCCGACCGCGTCGCCGACTTCCTGCCGCCCGGACGGGTCCGCGCCGCCACCGAGCACCTGGAGGCCCTCGAAGCCGCCGGGACCGACGGCGTCACCGCCCTCCCCGGCGCCCTGGACCTCCTCGCGAGCGTGGACGGCCTGCCCTGCGCCTTCGTCACCTCGATGGACGCAGGCCAGCTCGCCGCCCGCGCCCGCGCCGCCGGCATCACGCCCCCGGCCACCGTGGTCACCGCCGAGGACGTCCCGCGCGGCAAGCCCGACCCGTCCGGCTACCTCCTGGCCGCCGGGCGCCTCGGGGTGGACGCCGCCCGCTGCGTGGTCATCGAGGACGCCCCCGCGGGCATCGCCGCGGGCCGCGCCGCCGGGGCCACCGTCGTCGCCGTCGCCACCAGCCACCCCGGCGGGGCCCTCACCGCCGCCCACCACCGCGTCCGCGACCTCACCCGGGTCGCCCTCACGCCGTCCGGCCTGGCCCTCACCACCGGCTGAGGCCGTCCTCCCCGGCCGGGCCGCCACCGCGCGGCCCGGTCACCCCGTCCGCTCGGCGATGCCGAGGGAGGCGTGGAACATCTCGTGGACACGGAAGCGCCGGACGGCCCCGAGGTTGAGGTGCTGGACCTGGTGGCTCCCGAGGAACCGGCCGCCGGGGGCGGGCTGGGCGGCCAGCAGGCCCGCCCGCCACAGGATCTCGATCAGGTCGTCGGGGTCGCAGGACGCCAGCCACGACGCGGTCCCGCGCGTGGGGATGTCGCCGCAGGCCAGCTCGAGGCACAGCAGCTCCAGCTCGTCGCGGCCGAACGCGGGCGGGCGGCCGCGGAAGACCTCGAACACGCTCAGCAGGCCCGGGTACTGGGAGCGGTACTCGGCGGCGATGTCCTTGGCACGCTCGGCGGAGTAGCCGTACTCGGACCGCTCGATCGCCGAGTGCGGCACGGGGAGCCTCGTGGTGCGCTCCCTGGCCTGCTCCAGGGCCTCCGAGCAGAACTGGATGAGCTCCCTCGGCCGGTACAGCGTCCGGTCGACCATGTAGGCGAACGACCCGTCCCATGACGTGCCCGGAGGCGGCGCGAACACCGCCGACCAGCAGACGCGATCCTCGGCCCGCTCCAGCGCGTCGGCCTCGAAGCCCTTCTCGCGCGCCGAGTACCGGATCCGCTTGGCGATCAGCTCCAGGAGCGACTCCTCCGTCCAGGAGATCTTCTCCATCAGGTCGCGGTGCTTCTGCGCGTCCTCGTACAGGGCGGGGATGTCGTCGTACAGCTCCTGCCGCAGCGACACGTAGACCCGCATGTTCGGATGCAGCCCGTTGATCGACACGCACGCCTGGAACAGCCCCGACACGAACGCCTTGGCGTCCTCGGAGGAGTCCCAGCCACGGTCGAGCTCGTCGACGAAGATCACCACGCGCTGGTCGTCGAGGACCCTGCACAGCGAGGGCAGCAGGTCGTGGATCTCTTCGAGCTTGTAGAGCCGGTCCAGCTCGTGCGTCCGCAGCCCGGCCTCGATCGGGCCGAGCTTCACCGCCTCCAGCCGCTTCAGATACGAGACGAGCAGCGCGAGCGTGCCCAGCTGCCGGGCGCCGTGGTGGTCGCGGATGTAGCGGTGGATCTCGCGGCCGCCGCCCTTGGTCAGCCGCATGCCCTTCTTCGCCAGCTCCTTCATGACCAGGATGTAGATCAGGTACTTCCAGGCGGCGGCGTAGGCGCCCTGCTTGACCCACGAGCCCGCGGACTCGGCGGCCAGCGTCGAGCTGAGCAGCTCGTAGGAGTAGTCCTCGGGCGACAGCTCGATGACGTGGCTGCCCGCGGCGCGCTCCCGCTTGGCGAGCACCTTGAAGATCGCGCTTTTCCCGGCCCCGCGGTTGCCCATCAGGATCGTCTTGGCCCCCGAGCGGAGGCGCTGGTAGGCGGCGGACTCGACGAAGTACTTCTCCAGCCCGCGGGAGATGTCGCGCTCCGCGGACGGGGTGCCGAAGTCGAGCACGTTGAGGATCTTGGGCGACAGGATCAGTTTCGCCATGGGGCCTTCCGGGTGGACGGGGGGGACTCCACACCGAGTCTGACTCCCGTCCGCCGCCCCCTTCAAGGTCCGCCGCCAACGGCCGCGACGGCGAGGCTCCGGCACACCGCGGCCCTTGACAGCTTCCGGGAACGGCCCCTTGCGCGGAGCCCGGCGCCCGGTCGCCGCCCGGCCGGTGAGACGGCAGGGGACCGTCCGGGGCCGCGCGACCGTGGCCTTCCTCACATGGGAGCGGGAATGACGGGCGTGGCACACTGGTTGCCAAGCAGTGAACGCGTGCTCCGGGGTCGGTGCAATTCCGAACCGGCGGTGACAGTCCGCGACCCGGCCGAAGCCATCGGCCGGTTGACCCGGTGGAACTCCGGGACCGACGGTGAAAGTCCGGATGGGAGGCAGCGCGCCGTGCACCCCTGCACAGGGGGAGCTGTCGTCACACACGCATGATCCCCGGAGCCCTAGCTAGGAGGCCCCGGGAGATGTTCACCGGCATCGTCGAGGAACTCGGCGAGATCGTGGCGATCGAGCACCACGGCGACTCCGCCGTCCTCGCCGTCCGCGGTCCGCTCGTCACGAAGGACGCCGTGCACGGCGCCTCGATCGCCGTCAGCGGCGTGTGTCTCACCGTGGTCGACGTCAAGGGCGAGGTCTTCACCGCCGACGCCGTCAAGGAGACCCTCGACAGGTCCAGCCTCGGCGGGCTGGGACCGGGCGCCAAGGTCAACCTGGAACGGCCCCTGCGGCTCTCCGACCGGCTCGGCGGCCATCTCGTCCAGGGCCACGTCGACGGGGTCGGCGAGATCGTCTCCCGGGAGCCCGGCGAGCGCTGGGACGTCGTCACGGTCTCCCTGCCGCCCGGGCTGTCCCGCTACCTGGTCGGCAAGGGCTCGATCACCGTGGACGGGGTCAGCCTCACCGTCGTCGAGGCCGGCGGCGACCGGTTCAGCGTCGCGCTCATCCCGACCACGCTCTCCCTCACCACGCTCGGCCACAAGAAGCCCGGCGACCCGGTGAACCTTGAGGTCGACGTCGTCGCCAAGTACGTCGAACGCATGATCGGCGACCGGCCGTGAGCGGCCTCGACGCCGGCTTCACACTGTTCGGCGAGCACGTCCTGTGGACCGACCTCACCGGCAACGCGCTCTCGCTCGCCGTCGTCTGGCTCGCCATGCGCAAGACCCTCTGGACGTGGCCGGTGCAGATGGCGGGCGCCGCGCTCCTGCTCGCCGCGTCCCTGCACGCGCACGTGCCCGGCAACGCGCTCAAGCAGGTCCTCTTCTGCGTCCTCGCCGTGTACGGCTGGGCGACCTGGAGCCGGGGCCGCGCGGCGCGGGACGGGCTGGCCGTCCGGCAGGCCACGCCGCGCGAGCGGGCCCTGCTCATCGGCGCGCTCGTCCTCGGCACGGCCGTCGTCGCCCAGCTGTTCGTCCACCTGGACTGGCTGAAGATCGCCTGGTCGCCGTGGGCGAACGCCTACATCTTCGTCGGCAGCGCCGTCGCCACGTTCGCGCAGAGCCGCGCCCTCGTCGACTTCTGGGTCGTCTGGGTGCTGGTCGACCTCGTCGGCGTCCCGCTGGCCCTCAAGTCCGGGCTGTACGTCTCCGGCGCGGTCTACGGGATCTTCTTCGTGCTGGTGATGGCCGGTTTCAGGAACTGGCTCAGGGAGTCCCGGGGCGCCCGGGTCCCGCGGAACAAGGCGGTGGCGGTATGAGGAACGCGGGAGGCGCGTCATGAACGACGAGGGGATCGACGAGGGGATCTTCGACTCCATCGAGGCGGCGGTCGCCGACATCGCGGCGGGACGTCCCGTCGTGGTGGTCGACGACGAGGACCGCGAGAACGAGGGCGACATCATCTTCGCCGCCGCGAAGGCGACGCCCGAGCTGCTGACGTTCACGATCCGCTACACCAGCGGCGTGATCTGCGTCCCGATGGTGGGCTCGGAGCTGGACCGGCTCCAGATCCCCCTCATGACCGCGCAGAACACCGAGCGCATGCGCACCGCGTACACGGTGAGCGTGGACGCGCGGGACGGCGTGACCACCGGCATCTCCGCCGCGGACCGCGCCAGGACCATCCGCACCCTGTGCGACTCGGCGACGGAGCCCCGCGAGCTCGTGCGGCCCGGCCACATCTTCCCGCTGCGCTACCACGAGGGCGGCGTGCTGCGCCGCCGCGGCCACACCGAGGCGGCCGTGGACCTCGCGCGGCTCGCGGGCCTCGCCCCCGCCGGCGTCCTCGCCGAGGTCGTCAACGAGGACGGCACCATGGCGCGGCTGCCCGAGCTCCAGGTGTTCGCCAAGGAGCACGGCCTCAAGCTGATCTCCATCGAGCAGCTCGCCGAGCACCGCAAGCGCAGCGAGCCCATGGTCACCCGCGTCGTGGAGACGCGCGTCCCCAACCGCTACGGGACCTGGCGCGCCGTCGGCTTCTCCAGCTCGATCGACGGCGGCGAGCACGTCGCGCTCGTGCTCGGGGACCTGTCCGACGGGGAGGACGTGCTGATCCGCGCCCACTCCGAATGCCTCACCGGCGACGTCCTGCACTCCGACCGCTGCGACTGCGGCACCCAGCTCGACGCGGCCATGGAGCGGATCGCGCAGGAGGGGCGCGGCGTCGTCCTCTACCTGCGCGGGCACGAGGGGCGCGGCATCGGCCTGCTCGCCAAGCTCCGCGCCTACGCCCTGCAGGACAACGGCTCCGACACCGTGGACGCCAACCTGGAGCTCGGGCTGCCCGCCGACGCCCGCGAGTACTCCAACGCCGCCCATATGCTGCGCGACCTGGGAGTACGCTCGATCCGGGTGCTCACCAACAATCCCGCCAAGCTGAGGGGCCTGGAGGGCTTCGGCCTGGAGGTGCGGGGCCGCGAGGCGATGCCCGTGGTCGTCACCGAGCACAACCGGCGGTACCTGACGGTCAAGCGGGACCGTCTCGGACACCGGATCGAGGGGATCGCATGAGCGGCGCGGGACGCCCGGAGGACGCCACCGTCGACGCGGCCGGGCTCACGCTCGGGATCGTCTGCACCCGCTGGCACGAGCGGGTCACCGGCCGCCTGCTCGACCGCGCCCTCGCCGCCGCGAAGGCGTGCGGGGTCGACGAGCCGGTCGTCGCCCGCGTCGCCGGCGCGCTGGAGATCCCCGTCGTCGCCCAGCAGCTGGCCCGCGACCTCGACGCCGTCGTCTGCCTCGGCGCGGTCATCCGCGGTCAGACCGCCCATTTCGACTACGTCTGCGACTCCGTCACCGCCGGTGTGACCCGTGTCGCGCTCGACGAGGCGACTCCGGTGGGCAACGGGGTGCTCACATGTGACACCATTGAGCAGGCACTGGACCGCAGCGGGCTGCCCGGCAGCCACGAGGACAAGGGATGGGAGGCGACTGTGGCCGCACTCGACACGGCACTGACCCTGCGAGGTCTGCGGCATCACGGTCACACCGGGCACGTCCAGGAGCATCCCGGCTCCTGAACGACCCCGGATCCCCGTCCGCACCCATCGAAAGGCTTTTCCGTGCTGTCACTCGTCCTGCCCAAGGGTTCCCTGGAGAAGGCGACCCTGCAACTCTTCGACGCCGCCGACCTCACCGTCCGCCGCGCCTCGGACCGCGACTACCGCGCGTCCATCGACGACCCCCGCATCGACCGGGTCCGGGTCCTGCGCCCGCAGGAGATCCCGACCTACCTCGAGCAGGGCCTGTTCGACCTCGGCATCACCGGCCGCGACTGGATCACCGAGACCGACTCCGACGTGGTGAGCCTCGGCGAGCTCCAGTACTCCAAGGCGACCTCCAACCCCGTCCGGGTGATCATGGCGGTGCCGGAGGACGCGCCCTGGCAGCGTGTGTCCGACCTGCCCGAGGGCGTGCGGATCTCCACCGAGTTCCCCGCGATGACCAAGCGGTTCCTCGACGAGCACGGCGTGAAGGCGACGGTCGTCCCGTCCTACGGCGCCACCGAGGCGAAGGTCCCCGACATCGTGGACGCGATCGTCGACCTCACCGAGACCGGGTCGTCCCTGCGCAAGAACGGCCTGCGCATCCTCGACACGCTCCTGACCAGCTACACCGAGCTGGTCGCCAACCGCGAGGCGTACGAGGACGCCGGCAAGCGCGCCGCGATGGAGGACGTCTCCCTCCTGCTCCAGGGCGCGATCCGCGCCCGCGGCAACGTGCTGCTCAAGCTGAACGTCGCCGAGGCCGACCTGCGGGCCGTCCTGGACATCATGCCCGCGATGTCCTCGCCCACGGTCACCTCCCTCGCCGGCGGCGAGTCCAGCGCCGTGGAGTCCGTGGTCGCCAAGCGCGGCGTCAACACCCTGATCCCGGCGCTGAAGGCCGCCGGCGCCCACGACATCCTCGAAATCCCCATCTCGAAGATCGTTGACTGACGTCCCGGCGCTGCCGGTCGTGTGGCGTCCCCGCACCACCCGGATCGTCGCCTACGCCACGGCGGGCACCATCGTGCTCGGCATGATCGTGCTCGCCGTGGTGGTGACACCCCGCTTCAAGGTGCTCGACCGCGTCCTCCTCGTCGCGTTCGGCCTCTTCGTCGCCTGGATCCTGCACATGCTGGCCCGCTGCCGCGTCCTCGCCGACGAGACGGGCCTCACGGTCGTCAACGCCTTCCGCACCCGCCGCCTCGAATGGCCCGAGGTCCTCGGCGTCACCATGTCCGCCGGCGAGCCCTGGCCCACCCTCGACCTCGCCGACGGCACGTCCATCGGCGCCATGGGCATCAACGGCGCCGAGAAGACCCTCGCCGCCCGCCAGCTCGCGGAACTGCGCGCCCTCGTCCACACCCGAGGCGAGGCCCCCAACCCCACCTGAGGCACTTGTCCTAAGCTGAGTACCCGGACTCTGGCTCTGTGCGACAGTGTGACTATGAGCGCTCAGAGTGTCGAGGTAACTGCGGAAAGTAGCCACATGAGTGCCGACTCACTGCCAGACTGGGTGTTCCCCCCGCCGGGCGGCTTTACCGCCGATCACTTCCTACGGATGGACACCCCCCGGCACACGGAGCTGATCGACGGGAGCCTCGTCTTCGTGAGCCCGCAAGAGAAGTGGCATAAGCGCGTCATACACATGCTCGCCCATGAACTGGACAGGCAGGCCCCGCAGGGTCTCCGCGGCGACAGTGAGATGGCTGTCAAGCTGGCCAAGCGTCAGGTGCCCGAGCCGGACGTCCTGGTGGTGAGTGCCGAGGCGTTCGACCGTGATGATCCGTCCACGTTCTACTTTCCAGCGGATGTGGTGCTCGCCGTGGAGGCCGTCTCGCCGGAGTCGGTCGAGCGTGACCGCGAAACCAAACCGCTGAAGTATGCGGCCGCCGGCATCCGTCATTTCTGGCGTGTAGAGAACGAGGCCGGCAAGACGGTCGCGTACGTGTACGAGCTCGATCCGGCCACCGGTGGGTACGCCTTGACCGGGATCCATCACGACTCCCTCAAGGTGACCGTGCCGTTCGACATCGAGATCGACCTCACGGCGGTGGGGCGGCGGGCGGGGTGAATCTTCAGGTGGCGTGGTATTCGGTGGTGTCGCCGTCGGTCCAGGTCATGGTGAAGGTGCCGGACCTCGGGGGTGGGGCGGTGCCGGTGAACTTCGAGGTGCCGCAGTCGATGCTGAAGCGGTAGCCGCCGCCGGACGGGGCGGCGGTGCCCTTGCAGTCGAGGCTGCTCTTGAAGCGGACGGCGCCGTCCGCGGCGACGGTGAGGGTGGTGCCGCCGGATCCGGCGGAGGCCGTTCCGCCGCTGCGCCAGGTGCCCGCGAACGGGTGGCCCGGCGGCTCCTTCTTTTCGGAGCCGCCGCAGGCGGCGAGGAGGGGCACGGCGAGGAGCGCGGCGGCCAGGGCCGGGGGAGTGCGCATCAGTCGACGTTGGCGCCGGCGGGGACCGGCGGGACGCGCAGGACGCCGGCGGACTTGGCGCCGAAGCCCCAGTCGAGGATGCGGGCCGCGTCGGTGAAGCGGGCCGTCTCGTCGGTGGTGGAGCTGTTGAGGACGATCCCGACCAGCGTGCGGGTACCGCGGCGGGCGGTGAACATCAGGGAGTAGCCGGCGGCGTCGGTGGTGCCGGTCTTGACGCCCGCGGCGCCGGTGTAGGAGCCGAGGAGCCGGTTGGTGTTCGTCCAGGAGTAGGCGCCGTGCGTCGTGCTCTTGGCGAGCTTGTAGGCGCGGCGGGCGACGACGGCGCGGAAGTCGGCGCGCTTGAGGGCGTAGTAGGCGAGCCGGGTCTGGTCGTAGGCCGTCGAGTAGGTGGACGTGGCCGTCGGCCAGGGCAGCCCGTCGAAGTTGGCGTACTTGGTGTGCTTCATGCCGAGCTGGGCGGCGGTCTTGTTCATCTTGGTGACGAACCCTTTCCAGCCCGGCCCGTACACGTCCGCGAGGGCGTACGCGACGTCGCAGCCGGACGGGAGCATGAGGCCGTTGAGGAGCTGCCGGACGGTCAGCCTGTCGCCCGCGCGGAGGTTCGCCATGCTGCCGCCCTGCCGGACGGCGTAGTCGATGTACTTCTGCTTCACCGTGATGGTGCGGTCGAGCTTCCCGGCGCGCAGGACGACCAGCGCGGTCATCACCTTGGTGATGCTGGCGATGGGACGCTTGGTGGTCGCCGCGCGGGACCACCGGGTCTTCCTGGTGCCGGAGTCGAACAGGTACGCCGACTTCGCGGCGACGCCCGCGGGCCCGGCGGCGGCGCGTGCCGCGGGAGCCGCCTGCGACGGGGCGGCGGGCAAGGCCACGAGCGGTGCCGCGACGGCGACGGCCATCGCGGATCGTCCCGTCCACCGTGCTGAAGACCGCGCCGAACGCCGCATCGCATCCCCGTTTCCCGTAGATCGCACAAAGCCCCCACGAGGCTCCCAGCACGGCGGGGGCGCCGCAACCGGTTCGCGATCACACGGCGGTCAGCAGGGTGAAGGTGCCCGCGCCGATGAGCGCGGCGGCCCAGAGGCGGTCCAGGTTGAACCAGGCGCGGCGCAGGACCGCCAGCCCGACGATCTCGTACACGGCGACGGCGACGGCGCCCGCCACGGCGAACATCGCCAGGGTGTGGACGGCCGTCACGAAGAACCCGGTGGTCAGCGCGCTCCCCGACGAGGACAGGCCGTGGTCGTGGCCCGCCGGGGCCGTCCCCGGGGACGTGAGGACGGGCAGGAGCATCAGCCCCGCGCCGTGCACCGACGACATCAGGAACGACCATCCGGCGAGCTGCCACAGCGAGATCCGCATGCCGACCCACCGGAAGTGGCGGGACGACAGCAGCCGCCAGAGGCCGAAGCCGACGAGCAGGACGCCGCCCGCCGCGGCCAGGATCCGCGTCGCGACCACCGAGCGGGTCAGTGCGACGAGCACGGCGACCGTGCCGACCGAGGCGGCGTGGCCCGCGGCGATGGCCGGGAGCGACTGCAGGACGAGGGCCCTGCTGCGCTCCTGGAGGCCGCGGGCCACCGCGAACAGCCAGCCCATGGCGGGGTTGAGGCCGTGGAAGGCGCCCAGGGCGACGAGGGCGGCGAGCGAGCCGTCGGTCACGGATAGCAGTAGGAGTCGGAGGACGCGTCGCCGCCCTGGAGGCGCGTCTGGTGCGGGCGGCGGCCCCGGAAGGCGTCGCCGTTCGGGAAGAACCGCTCGTCCAGCGTGAACCCGCCGGGGCCGCGGTCGTCGGCAGAGGAGTCGAGCTTGGCCATCCAGGCGCCGACGCCGTCGGGGTAGAACTGGTCGTCCCAGGCGCCGTACAGGGAGTTCGTGACGTAGACGCGCCTGCCGTCGCGGCTGACCTCGACCATCTGCGGGCCGCCCGCGAGGGGCAGGTCCGGCGCGGCCGGGTGCGGGACGCGGCCGGTGATGCCGCCGAGGCGCACCGAGCCGGCCTCGACCGGGTGGAAGGGGTCGCTGACGTCGTAGCGCCTCAGCTCGCCCGTGCCCCAGCAGGAGACGTACAGCCACTGGTCGTCCACCGACAGGTCGATGTCGGTGACCAGCGGCGGGACGGCCCCGAACGGCGCGATCACCGGTGGCAGGGACGCGGCGTCCGCGGGCTCGGCCGGGATCGAGATGACCTTCTTCGCCGCCCACGCGTCCCCGTCCCGGTGCCAGACCCAGACGGACGCGGACAGGTCCTCGACGCTGACGACGACGCCCACGAACCCGTACTGCTTGGTCGGGTCGTGCGCGGGCCGCAGCTCCAGGACCATCTGGTGCTCGTCACCGAGGTCCACCGTCTGGACGTGGCGGCGTTTGCGCAGGTCCCAGAAGTGCAGCGCGTGCCCGTACTTGCGGCCGAGGAGCAGCTCCCCGACGACCCCGTCCTCGATCATCGACGGGGTGCCCCACTCCGACGTGACGAGCACGTCGTGGGCGATGTGCCACCAGGCGTCGTAGGCGAAGTACTGCGGCCCCCGGTCGACCTCCCAGCGGCCGAGGACGTCGAAGGAGGTGTGGTCGAGCAGGGCGATGCCGCCGGGCCCGTCCTCGCCGTTCGCGCCGCCCAGCGCGGTGAGGTAGAGGCCCTCGGGCCCGCAGTGGACGGTGTGGGGGCGGGAGTACCCGGCGCGCTTGGCCAGCTCGTCCGGTTCCAGGATCTTGACGATCTTGGGGGTGACCGGGTCGTCCTTGGTGTCGATGACGTAGACCCGCGACGAGCGCAGCCCCGGCACGATCAGGTAGCGGCGCTCGACGTGCGGGTGCGGGGCGTAGGGGCACAGGGCGCTGCTGCACGCGTTCCAGCCGAAGTGGTGCAGCTCGTCGCCGAGGTAGGGCAGCTCCGTCCAGCCGACGACGTCGCCGTAGGAGCCCGAGTCCGGGTCCACGTCCAGAACGGCGATCGCGTCGGGCTTCTCCGCGGCACGGTCGAACGCGGCGACGTAGGCCAGCTTCTCGGGCGGGGCGGAGACCGCGTCGCGAGGCGAGGCGTAGAACGTCGGGTCGGGCTTCCACAGTGCCATGGGTTTCCTTTCAGACGGGCTGTCAGACGAGGGTGACCGGGTGCCGGACGACGGCGCCGAATAGGTAGCCGAGCGTGTTGTAGGCCGCGGTGGACGGCTGGGATGCGCCGGTCACGTCGGTGGCCCGCGCGAGCAGCTCGTGGCGGCCCGGTGCGTCCGGGCGCCAGGGGAACTCCCAGCGGACCCATCCGGTGTCGGCGGCGTGGGCGTCGTGCTGGCGGGCCCGGTGCCACGACCTGCCGCCGTCCACGCTGACCTCGGTCCGGTGCACACGGCCGTTGCCCGACCAGGAGCGGCCCTTCAGGACGTGGCGGCGCCCGGCCTGGAGCGTTCCGTCCCACGGGAGCTCGAAGGCCGCCTTGACGTTCATGCGCGTGAGCGGCGCGCTGCCTTCCGGCGGGTAGCCGGGGCCGAAGAGCCGGTAGTAGCGCGTGTTCCACGGTGAGAAGAGCGGCTCGTCGGCGACCTGGATGTCGCCGACCCACTTGACGGACGCGATGCCGACCCAGGACGGGACGACCAGCCGGACGGGGAAGCCGTGGTCGGGCGGCAGCGGCGCGCCGTTCATCTCGTACGCCAGCAGCACGTCCTTGAGCGCCTTGGCGACCGGGAGCGGGCGCCGGACGCGGCCGAGGTTCTCGCCCTTGTCCACGTAGTCAGCGTCCAGCCCGCGGGGCAGGATGTCCACGGCCCCGCGGGTGAGACCCGCGCGCCTCAGGACGTGCGCCAGCCGCACCCCGCGCCAGCGGGCGACGCCCACGGCCCCCAGCCGCCACGGCGTCCCCGACACCTGCTGGCCCTGCTGGGTGGTGTAGAAGCCGCGCCCGTTGCCGGTGCACTCGATGGCCGCCGTGAGGGTCTCGGAGGGGAGTCCGAGCAGGTCGGCGTAGGAGAACTCGACCGGGCGGTCCTCGGCGGGGGCGCCGTGCAGGCCCGTGCCCCACAGCTTGAGCCGCCACGTGCGCGGGTCGATCAGCGGTGTGGACACGTGGTTGCGGACGAAGAACCGGTCGGCCGGGGTGAGGTGGCCCTGGCCGGACATGGCCTCCCACCGCATCTCGGCGTTGGTGCCGTGCTCGATGAACAGCTCGGGCGGCAGCGGCTTGACGATACCCGTGGCGGCCACGTCCGCGGCCGTGGTGGCCGCCGCCACCGCGGGCGCCCGGCCCGCCGCGGCGGGCGCCGCTCCGATGGCGGCGCCCAGCCCGGCGCCGGCGGACAGGCGCAGCACACCTCGCCGCGTCATGGATCGGACGTGCTCGTAGGCCGCCTCGTCGGTCAGGGCGGCGTCGTCCCGGTCACCGAATCGCATGTGCACGATGCTGGTGAGTGACGGGATGAAAGTCAATATTCCCTACTGGGTAACGCTGAAATATGCTGACATGCGAGTTCACCGTCCGGCTGAGTAGCCTGAGGGGCGTGGGAGAGAGCGCGCCGACGACGGCGGAAGAGGTCGCCTCGCCCGCGGAGCTGGCGGGCCTGCTGGACCGGCACGCCTATCTCTGCGACGACGGGCTCGCGACGGCGTGCTTCCTCGCGCTGCGCATGGGCCGCCCGCTGTTCCTGGAGGGCGAGGCCGGGGTCGGCAAGACCGAGCTGGCCAAGACGCTGGCGCGGGTGCTCGGCGCGCCGCTGATCCGGCTTCAGTGCTACGAGGGCCTGGACGCCTCCCAGGCGCTCTACGACTGGGACTTCCCCCGCCAGCTGCTGCACCTGCGCGCCGCCGAGGCCGCGGGCGTCGCCGACGTGGCCCGGCTGGAGGGCGAGCTGTACGACCGGCGGTTCCTGCTGGCCAGGCCGCTGCTGCGGGCCCTGGAGACCACCCCGAGCGTCCTGCTCGTCGACGAGCTGGACCGTGCCGACGACGAGTTCGAGGCGTTCCTCCTGGAGGTCCTCAGCGACTTCACGATCACCGTCCCCGAGCTCGGCACGATCCGCGCGGAGCGGCCGCCCGTCGTGGTCGTCACGTCCAACCGCACCCGCGAGGTGCACGACGCGCTCAAGCGGCGCTGCCTCTACCACTGGCTGGAGCACCCCTCGTTCGAGCGGGAGGTGGCGATCATCCGGCGGCGACTGCCCGGCGCGGCCGGGCGGCTGGCCGGGCAGGTCGCCCGCGCCGCGCAGCGGCTCCGCGAGCGCGACCTGCTCAAGCCGCCCGGCGTCGCCGAGACCCTGGACTGGACCGGCGCGCTGGTCGCGCTCGGCGCCCGCGAACTGGACCCGGGCACGGCCGCGGTCACCCTCGGCGCCGTCCTGAAGTACCGCGAGGACCAGCAGCGCGTGCTCGCCGGCGGCCTGGAAGCCCTGCTCGATGGCGGGTGAGGCGATGCGGGACGTCACCGAGACCATGGTCGGATTCGCGCGGACGGTGCGCGCGGCGGGCGGCACGGCCGGGCCCGAGCGCGTCCAGGCGATGCTGGCCGCGCTCGACCACCTCGACGTCCTGGACCCGTCCGCGGTGTACTGGGCGGGGCGGCTGACGCTGTGCGCCGACCCCGGCGACCTCGCCCGCTACGACCGCTGCTTCGCCGCCTACTTCTCCGGCGCGACGGCCCGCCCGGGACGCAGGCCGCCGCCCGCCGTGGTGCGCCGGACGGCCCTGCCGGGCGCCCCGGACGGCGCGTCCGGTGAGCCCGGCGCGCCTGAGGCCGCCGCGGCGTCCGCGGCCGAGGTCCTGCGCGAGCGCGACGTCGCGCGGCTCACCGCCGCCGAGCGCGCCGAGGTCGCCCGTCTCATCGCGCTGATGGACGCGGGCGCCGAGCGGCGCCGCTCCCGCCGGTTCGCGCCGGCGCCCGCCGGGCGCCTCGACCCCGGCCGGACCGTCCGGGAGACGCTCCGCCGCGGCGGCGAGACCGCGCTGCTGCGGCACCGGGCGCACCGCACCCGGCCCCGCCGCGTCGTGCTGATCGTCGACGTCAGCGGGTCGATGGGCCCCTACGCCGACGCCCTGCTGCGGTTCGCGCACGCCGCCGCCCGCTCCGGCGGGCGGGCCGTGGAGGTGTTCAGCGCGGGGACGCGGCTGACCCGGCTCACCCGCGAGCTGCGGCACCGGGACCCGGACACGGCGATGGCGGCGGCGTCGGAGGCCGTCCCGGACTGGAGCGGCGGCACCCGGCTCGGCGAGGAGCTCAAGGAGTTCCTCGACCGGTTCGGGCAGCGCGGCCTGGCCCGCGGGGCCGTCGTCGTGATCGCGTCGGACGGCTGGGAGCGCGGCGACGCGGCCCTGCTCGGGGAGCAGATGGCGCGGCTGGGACGGCTCGCGCACCGGGTGGTGTGGGCCAACCCGCACAAGGCGCGGCCCGGCTACGAGCCGCTGGCGGCGGGCATGGCCGCGGCCCTCCCGCACGTCGACGACTTCACGTCCGGGCACAGCCTCGCCGCACTGGAGGATCTCGCGCGCCTGGTGGCGGGCGCCGGAAGGGGAGACGCGCATGCGTGACGTGCTGGAGGACATCGCCGGGTGGTACGCGGCGGGGGAGGCGTTCGGCCTGGCGACCGTCGTGAACACCTTCAGGAGCGCGCCCCGGCCGCCGGGCGCCGCGATGGCGGTGTCGGCGGGCGGCGAGGTGGCGGGCAGCGTGTCCGGCGGCTGCGTCGAGGGCGCGGTGTACGAGCTGGCGCGGTCGGTGCTGGAGAGCGGCGAGCCGGTCGTCCAGCGCTACGGGGTCACCGACGACGACGCGTTCGCCGTGGGACTGACCTGCGGCGGCATCCTGGACGTGCTGGTGGAGCCGGTCGGGCCCGCGACGTTCCCGGAGTTCGGCGAGGTCGCCGCCTCGATCAGGGCGCGCGAGCCGGTCGCCGTCGCCACGGTCGTCGCCGGCCCCGGCCGGATCGGCGCGCGGCGGGTGGTGTGGGACGACCGGGCGTCCGGGACGCTCGCGCCCGGCGCCCCGTACGCGGCCCGCCTGGACGCCGCCGTCGACGACGACGCGCGCGGCATGCTCGCCCAGGGGCTCACCGGGCAGCGGCACTACGGCCCCGAGGGGGAGCGGCGGCTGGACGAGCTGGCCGTGTTCGTGCACTCCTTCGCGCCGCCGCCGCGGCTGCTGGTGTTCGGCGCGATCGACTTCGCGGCCGCCGTCGCGCGGATCGGCAAGTTCCTCGGCTACCACGTGACGGTCTGCGACGCCCGGCCCGTCTTCGCCACCCCCAAGCGCTTCCCCGACGCCGACGAGGTCGTGGTGCGGTGGCCGCACAAGTTCCTGGAGGACCCCGGCACCGTCATCGACGGGCGCACCGCCATCTGCGTCCTCACCCACGACCCCAAGTTCGATGTGCCGCTGCTGGAGGTGGCCCTCCGCGCCGGCGCCGGGTACGTCGGCGCCATGGGCTCGCGCCGCACCCACGACGACCGGCTGGCCCGGCTCCGCGAGGCGGGGCTGGCCGAGCCGGAGCTGGCGCGGCTGCGCTCGCCCATCGGGCTCGACCTCGGCGCCCGGACGCCCGAGGAGACGGCCGTGTCGATCGCCGCCGAGCTCGTCCAGCTCCGCTGGGGCGGCTCGGGGCGCCCGCTCACCGACACCACCGGCAGGATCCACGCCGGGCCGGGCTGACGGGGTTACCCTCGCCTGATGACCCAGCACGGCGGGAGAGGGCGCGGCACCGGATGAGCCGGCACGGTTTGGGCCCCCACGGGGCGGAGCCCCCGGCCGGCCTGCTCCTGGCCGCGGGGGAGGGCCGCCGGTTCGGCCGCCCGAAGGCGCTGCTGGAGCTGGACGGCGAGCGCCTGGTCGACCGGGGCGTGCGGATGCTGCGGGACGCGGGCTGCTCCCCGGTGCTCGTGGTGGCGGGCGCCGCGCAGGTCGAGGTGATCGGCGCCGTCGTCGTCCCGAACCCGGGCTGGCGGGACGGGATGGGCTCGTCCCTGCGGGCCGGTCTCGCCGCGCTGCCGCCCGGCTGCCCGGCCGTGGTCGTCGCGCTCGTCGACCAGCCCCTGGTCACCGCGGCGGCGGCCGCCCGGCTGATCGCCGCGTACGAGGCGGGCGCCGGGATCGCCGCGGCGACCTACGGCGGCGCCCCGCGCAACCCCGTGCTGCTGCGGTCCGCGCACTTCGCGGACGTCGCGGCGGCGGCGGAGGGCGACCGGGGCGCGCGGGCCTTCCTGCGCGCGCATCCGGACCTCGTCACCGGCGTGCCGTGCGACGACGTGGCGTCCCCGGCCGACATCGACACCCCGGAGGACCTCGCCGCGCTCACCCGCCGCGACGGGGCCCGGTGACGGTGCCTGGCCCGGTGACGGTGCCCGCACGGGCGGGCCGTCCCGGTTAGGGCGCCTGCTGGGGTGAGAGGTGGACGCCGGCGACGCGCCAGGCGCCGTCGCGGCGCACGAGGACCTGCGTCACGCGGAACCTGCCCGACGACGGGTGGTCCTGATAGGTCGCCTCCTGCACCTGGGTGCCGATGGCGACGGCGGTCGCGCCGAAGACGCGAACGCCGACGTCCCGCCAGTCGAACCCGGTGATGGACAGGCCCCCCTCGTACCGGGCCAGCCACTGCTCCTTGGTGAGGACGAAGCCCACCGGGCCGACGCCGCGGAAGTCCTCGTCGAGCAGGTCCGCCAGCGCTCCGGTGTCCATCCGCCGTTCGGCGTCCGCCCAGCGTTCGCCGGCCGTCCGCACCTGCTGCTCCTCCGCCGTTCCCGTTGCCATGATCCCTCCATTGAGTGAGTACTCACTCAATCTAGCCGAGTGTGCGCTCACCGGCAACCGCCGGAGGCGGCCGCCGGAGGGTGCGGGGACGCTCAGCCGGGCTGGGACGCGGGCAGGACGCTCTCGTCCAGGGCGCCGCAGTCGACCGCGCGGCGGAGCCGGGCCACCAGCGCGGAGACCGTGGCGGGCTCGTCCAGGACGCCGCCCCCCGGGCGGACCGCGTGCTCGTGCCAGGCCCGGACGCGGCCGATCACGTCGTCGACGCCGCTCAGGTGGAATGCGTAGACGGCGGCGTACCGGCTCGGCAGGTGCGCGGGGTGCAGGTCCCAGCCCTGGTAGAAGCCGTGCCGCAGCGAGTGCCGGACGTGCGCGGCGTGCACCGCCCAGGCGGCGTTGACCTCGTCCGGGCCGTCGTTGCGGGGGATCACGTTGGTCGAGCCGTCGGAGAGGCGGACGCCGGTGCCGGCGAGCGAGACCTGCATGACGTGGCGGGCGAAGTCGCAGGCCGGGTGGTCGAGGCGCTGCTCGTCCGGGGGCAGCCCGAGCGCGGCGGTGTAGTCGAAGACGCCGAAGTGCGCGGCGGTGAGCCGGCCCGCGGCGGCGGAGACGATCGCGGGCAGCGCCGCCCGGCCCTCCGGGTCGATGACCGCCTCGGGGGTCTCCACCTGGACCTCGAACCGCAGGATGCCGGACGGCAGCCCGAGCGCGGTCTCCAGCCGTTCCAGGTACTCGGTGAACAGCGTGACGTGCCCGGCCGTGACCACCTTGGGGAAGGTGATGGTGAACCCGCCGGGCAGCCGTCCCAGCCGGTCGCGCAGCGAGGTGAGGAACCCGTCCAGCGTCCGCATCGCGCGGTCGTGGCCGCCGTCGGCGAACGACTTGATCCGCACGCCCCAGTAGTGGGGGAGGCCCTTGACCTGGTACGCGGCGGCGACGGCCTCGACGACCTGGGCGATGTGCGCGTCCTCCTCCTCGTCGGAGCGCACGCCGTAGCCGTCCTCGAAGTCGATCCGCACGTCCTCGACCGGCTCGGCCGCCAGCTTCGCCGCGACCCGCTCCCGGACGGGGGCGGCGATCTCCGGGTCCAGCCCGAAGGCCGCGCCGAACGAGCCCGCGCCGGGCGTGTGGGTGTTCAGCAGGCGCAGCGCCTCGGCGCCGAAGTCGGCGGGCGTCGACCGGGAGAACCGGTCGGCCGGGACGTACACCGTGTGCACCGGCTGGCGGCCCTCGGCGGGCCCCGGGCGGCGCTCGCCGTGCTCGGCGCGGGCGGCGGCGATGCGCGCGGAAAGGTCGTCGAACGAGGAGACGCTGAGGTTCACCCCACCATGATCCCCCATGTCACGGGGTGGGGGGAACCCGTTCGGCGGGGCTCCGGAGGACGGTCGGCCCTCTGAGACGACCGGATGCACGACGCCGTCGCCTGCGAAGCCGCCTGGGACCTTCTCGCATGAGCCTGGCCCGGGAGGGTTCACCTCCCGGGCCAGGCTTGTGGGACACGGCGGCCTTCCCGTGCCGAGTGCGGGGAAGGCCGCCTGCAAAGGGCGTCGGATCACGACGGCGTGGCCGGCCCGGCGCGGTCGGGCCGATCCGGTCAGTCCGGCTCGGTCAGTCCGGCTCGGTCAGTCGGCGCGGTCGGTTCGGCTCGGTCAGGACGAGACCGCGCAGCTGCCGCGGTCGGCCCGGCGCGGCCCGTCCGCGGTCGGGCGGATGTCGAAGTCGAAGATCTCGGTGGGCAGGTAGAGCGAGCAGCAGGCGTTGGGGATGTCGACCACGCCGCTGACCCGGCCCTCGATCGGCGCGGCGCCGAGCAGCAGGTACGCCTGCTCGCCGCTGTAGCCGAACTTCTTGAGGTACTCGATGGCGTTGAGGCAGGCGTTGCGGTAGGCGACGGTCGCGTCGTTGTACAGGTTGGTGTCGCTGTCGTGGTCGACCGAGATGCCGATGAACGACACGAACTCGGAGTACCGGGGCTCGACGTTGCCGGGCATGAAGACCGGGTTGTTGGTGACGCCGTACTTCTCCATGCCGCCCTTGATCAGGTCGACGTGGAAGTCGATGAACCCGCCCATCTCGATCGCGCCGCAGAAGGTGATCTCACCGTCGCCCTGGCTGAAGTGCAGGTCGCCGCCCGACAGCAGGCCGCCGTCGACGTGCACCGGGTAGAACACGCGCGCGCCGCGGGTGAAGTTCTTGATGTCGTGGTTCCCGCCGTTCTCGCGGGGCGGCACGGTGCGGGCGCCCTCGCGTCCGACCGTGGCCAGCTCGTCGCCGCTGAGCGTCCCGGCCAGCACGCCCTCCGGCAGCGGCGGCAGCGCCAGCGGCGGGACCCGGCCCGGGTCGGTGTCGATGAGCGCCTGCTCCCGCCGGTTCCAGCGGGCCAGGAGATCGGGTGACGGGGCGGTGCCGAACAGGCCCGGGTGGGTGATGCCCGTGAAGCGCACGCCCGGGATGTGGCGGGACGTCGCCTGCTGGCCGTGGAAGTCCCAGATCGCCTTGTAGGCGTCCGGGTAGTAATCGGTGAGGAAGCCGCCGCCGTTCTGCTTGGCGAAGATCCCCGTGTACCCCCAGCCCTGGCCGGGGAACGGGCCGGTCTCCTGCGGCACGGGGCCGATGTCGAGGATGTCGACCACCAGCAGGTCGCCGGGCTCGGCGCCCTCCACGGCGATCGGGCCGCTGAGCATGTGACAGGGCGACAGGTCGACGTCGCGGACGTCGTTGGCCGAGTCGTTGTTGCCGATCTGGCCGTCGGTCCACTCGCGGCACTCGACGCGGAACTCCGCGCCCGGGCGGACGGTCGCCGCCGCGGGGATGCCGGGGTGCCACCGGTTGTGGCCGGGGTGGGCCTGGTCGCGCATGGACCGGGCCTGGTCGACGCTGAACACTACTTCGGGCATCAGTTCCTCCGTTGCGATGCGTGGGCGTGCTCGGTTCAGGTGGCGGGGGACGGCTGCTCGGGCGTGCGCCGCGGGCCCGTGACGAGCCACAGGACCGCGAAGGCGACCACGGCGCAGGCGGCGATGGTGACGGCGAACGCCGCCGAGGTGGAGTAGTGGTCGGTCAGCAGCAGGAACGCCGGCAGGACGCAGGTGCCCCAGGCCAGGACGAGCGTGACCCAGCCGGTGTAGCGGGTGAGCTCCTCGCGTTTGAGGCCGAGGAGCAGGAAGAACAGGAACCACAGGAACGACCAGCAGAGCCAGATGACCCCGAACGGGTGGTCCTTGAGATCGAAGAAGTTGATCGCGGAGAAGACGATCGCCGCGATGGACACGAACAGCGAGAACCAGCCCACCCCGGTGGTGTCGAGCCCGGCGAGCAGGCCGATGCCGACGTAGAGGTAGGTGAACCCGAACAGGTAGACGCCCGCGGCCGCGGTGATCGCGGCGAGGTCGTCGCCCGCCCTCACCAGCAGCAGCGTGGGCAGGATGACCTGCATGGTCCCGACGAACAGGTTGAGCACCGCCGCCGCCCGCGCCTCGACGCGGCCGAGCAGCATCAGGGCGTTGACGAACAGGACGGCGCCGACGTACAGCAGGCCCACGTTTCCCATGACCGGCCCCCCGCCTAGGGCCGCGGCAGCTTGGCGTGGCGGGGGTCCCGCGGTGGCGCGGGCCGCGCGGGCGCCTGCGCCGGGCGGGACACGACCCGGGGTTCGTGGGCGGACGCCGCCTGCGCGTCCAGGGCCCGGGTCAGCGGGTCGCCCGGGCGGCCGAGGGACGGGGCCGTGAAGACCCTGCGCGCGTCGCCGCCGCATTCCGTACAGGGGCGCTCGGGGCCGGCGTGGCCCATCGGAAGCGTGAGATCGAAGGGGCCGCAGCCGGAGCAGCGGTATCGGTACGTCACCATGACGGGCCTCCCAGCCGAATTACTTCCTACAGAAACTATTTCGTGCGGAAGTACCTGTCAATGGCCGGTTTGGCTGACGGATGAGGTGTACGCACAGGTAGAGACCTGTCACAGCGCCGCGGTGGCGGCGGTCGCCGCGCCGCCGGCGCGCCGTCCGGGAGGCCGGATCGTGCGCGCGGGCGGCGGTTACAGGCGGTGGATGACGTCGAACTCCAGGCCGTCGGCGGCGGCGAGGAAGACCCGCTGCCGCAGGTGCCGGTCGCGGAGCTCGACGGGCCCGCGCGGGCCGTCGTAGCCGAGCCCGTCCGAGACGGTGCTCATCCGGCGCGCGTCCAGGCTCTGCGCCCGGCGCGCCAGCTCGGCGAACAGCCGCACGCCCTCGTAGCAGGACTCGCCGAGGCTGTTGAGGACGGGCGCGTCGGGGCCGAAGCGGCCGTGGTAGCGGGCGCCGAAGTCCAGCCCGCCGGCGGTCGGCAGCGACTCGAAGTAGCCCGCCGCGGCGAACAGCCCGCGGGTGTTGTCGGCACCGGTCGCCAGCAGCATGTTCTCGTCCATCAGCGGGCTGAACCGGACCTGGTCGCGGTCGAGGCCGGCGCGCGCGAACGCCCGGTTGAACGCGACGGCGTCGTCGCCGACCAGCAGCATCAGCACGCCGTCGCAGTCGCTGCGCGCCAGCCTCCGCAGCACGCCGCGGAAGTCCTGGGTGCCGAGCCCGACGAAGAACTCCGCGCACACCTCGCCGCCGAGCCCGTCCAGGTAGCCGCGGATCGCGCCCGCGGTGAGCCGCGGCCAGACGTAGTCGTCCCCGACGATCGCCCACCGCCGCACGCCCAGCTCGCCGGCGAACCAGCGCAGCGCCGGGCGGAGCTGGCGGCCCGGCGTCTCGCCGGTGAGGAACACCCAGGGCGCGCGCTCCCCGCCCTCGTAGAGGGGCGTGTAGACGTAGGGCACCCGGCCCGCGATGGTGGGCGCGAGCACCTCGCGCACGGCGGAGATGTGCCAGCCGGTGACGGCCTGGACCGCGCCGGAGGAGACCAGGCGGTCGACCTCGGCCGCGACCCGGCCCGGCGCGGCGCCGCCGTCCACCACGGTGAACCGCACCTCGCGGCCGAGCACGCCGCGCTCCTGGTTGACCTCCTCAGCGGCCAGCAGCGCGCACAGCTCGCACGAGGGACCGAAGATCCCCGCGGGACCCTGCAGCGGTATCACCAGCGCGATCGTGAGCGTCCCCGGGCGTCCGACCGACGTGACCATCGCTTGGTCCGAATGGGTGAGAGGTGAATAAATCGTCTGTGAACGGTACCCTGTGACATCGATGGAGGCAATAAGCACCGAAAGCCGTGAAAGGGACTTGTCCCAGCTCCTGGCGCTCGCCGAAAGGCGTGTCGTGGCACGGCTGAACGAGGTACTCGACACCGCCGGCTGCGGCGTGGACGAGTGGCGCGTGCTCTCGCTGCTGGCCGACGGGCGCGGGCACGCCATGACGGAGATCGCCGAGTACGCGATGCTCCCGGCCCCCACCCTGACCAAGCTGATCGACCGGATGGTCTCCGCCAACCGCGTGCACCGCCGCGTGGACGACGCCGACCGCCGCCGCGTCCTGGTCCTGCTGACCCCGCGCGGACGCGAGACGCACGAGACGCTCTCCGGCGCCGTCCAGGCCGAGTGGGACCGCCTCGGCGCCACCGTCGGACGCGATGACCTGGCCCTGCTGACGGCCCTGCTCACGCGTATCGCGGGCCGTCTCGCCTGACATCGGCCGTCCGGGGCGATCAGCGCACCAGGCCATGGACGGCGCAGTCCTTGTCCGGCTCCGACACGTCGAGCCGGTAGACCCGGCCCCGGCAGGCGTACCGGCCGCGGTCGATCCGGTTCGGCCATGTGCGCGACGTACCCCCCGGCCGGGCGTCCTCACACCGTCTCGGCCAGCGCGTGCAGCGCGTCCGTGAAGATGCCCCCCGGCGGCTCGACGAGCCCCGCGCCGACCTGGCCCGTGCCGGCCTCCCGCCCGGCGATGCCCGTGTCGATCACCGGCAGGATCCCGGTGCGGACGACGCGGGTCACGTCCACGCCCACGGGCGTGCCGCGGAACGACAGCAGCGGGATCCGCAGCGCCGGGTGCTCGGCGAGCGTGATCTCGTACATCCGCTGCGTCGCCGCCACCGCGTCGGGCACCTCGCCGCCGACGAACCGGACGATCGCCGGCGCCGCGGCGAGCGCGAACCCGCCCATCCCGGCGGTCTCGGTGATGGCCGAGTCGCCGATGTCGGGATTGGCGTCCGCCGGGCCGTGGTCGCCCAGGTAGAGGCCGTCGGGCACGCCGGCGGGGCCGGTGAACCAGCGGTCGCCCGTCCCCGACACCTGGATGCCGAAGTCGGTGCCGTTGCGGGCCATCGCCACCACCAGGCTGGAGCCGGGGACGCCGCGCGCCGCGTCCGCCGCCGCCTTCGCCGCCGCCATCCCCGCGTTCAGGAAGAAGTGGTCGTTGCCCGCCGCGAACCTCAGCGCCTCGGCGGCCCGCTCGCGGGGCACCTCGGACGCGGCGGCGAGGTCGGGCGCCAGCTCGCGCAGCAGCAGCGACGTCGCCGCCCGGTTCCGGTTGTGCAGCTCGTCGCCCATCTGGAGCGCCTGCGCGATGATCGACAGCAGGTCCAGCGGCCCGTGCGCCCGCACCGCCGCCCGCAGCGCCGGGCCGAGCACCTCGCCCATCCACGCCAGCCGCGCGATCACCTCCGGCCCGTACGCCCCGTACCGCAGGACCTTCCCGAGGCCCTCGTTCAGCGAGCAGTAGGACGTGCCGCCATGCTCGGCGTCCTCGACGACCAGCATCCACATGGAGGGGCTCACCACCCCCGCCATCGGCCCGACCGCGCCGTGGTGGTGGCACGGCTCGAACGTCACGCCGCCCCGCGCCAGCTCCCGCTCCGCCCCGGGCGGCGTCTCCGCCAAGCCCTCCAGGAGCATCGCGCCGATCAGCGCGCCGCGCATCGGCCCGGACGCCCGCTCCCACTCCAGCGGCGGCCCGGCGTGCAGGAACGCGCCGGGCTCCAGCCCGAGCACCTCCCGCGCGGGCCGCACGTCCACCAGATGCGGGCGCGCGGTCACCATCCGCTCCACGGCGCGGGCGTTGGCCTCCGCGTGGCCGGGGGCGCCGAGCACCGCGGCGAGCGCCGCCTCCGTCCCGGGCGGCGGCGGCCTCCAGTCGACCGCCTCCACCGGCACCGCCTGCCGCGCCAGCGCGTCCGCCAGCACCTCCACGCCCGCGGTCACCACCCGCGGCTCGCGCGCCAGCAGCCCGCCGAGGGGAGGCCGCGCCTCGCCGCCCGTCACGGCGCCTCCTCCGCGTGGCCCGCCCCGTCCCGCCCCGCGGCCCCCGCCAGCCGGGCCGCGTGCCGCGCCGCCTGCGCGTTGGACGCGAACACGTCGGCGCCCGCGTCCCGCAGCGCCGCCGCCTGCCGGTCGCGGTCCTGCGGGTCGGCGGGCGTCCCGCACAGCGACACCACGGCGGCCAGCTCGGAACGGTCCCTCAGGGCCGCGGCGAGCACCGGTGCCAGCGCCGCGGCCGGATCGTCCTCCGCGCCGAAGCCGAGCACCACGTCCACCAGCAGGACGCCCGTCGCGGGATCGGCCGCCGCCCCCGCGAGCGCCTCCAGCCGCAGCGTCGGGTCGATCATCGGGTGGGCGCGTCCCCGGGTGTAGGCGTCGGCGCCGAAGTCGGTGAAGGCGTGGCCGCGCGCCTCCAGGTCCCAGCCGAGCGCCTCCCGCGCGATCACCTCGGCCTCGTCGCACAGCGTCCCGCCCGCGAACAGCCCCCGCAGCGCCGTGCCCCGCCGCGGCGCGGGACGGCGCTCCGCGGGCCAGCGCGGCCACTCCGGCACCTTCAGGCCGAGCGCCGTCAGCGCCTTCTCCGCCGTGCGGGTCAGGTCGTCCTCGCCCGGCACCGGCAGCGCGAACAGCACGGGCGTGTCCAGCCGCCGTGCCGCCTCCCGGATCAGGTCCGCGACCTGCGGCGCGGGCGGCTTGGACACCAGCACGATCAGCCCGGTGCCGGGATCGGCGTCCAGCGCCGCGAGCGCCGACAGCGCCGAGCGGCCGCTCACCCGCGCCGACAGGTCCCGCCCGCCGACGCCGAGGACGTGGCTCACCCCGGCGCCCGCCGCGTCCAGCAGGCACATCAGCTGCTGCGCGCCCGTCCCGGACGCCGCGACGATCCCGACCGGCCCCGGCCGCACCGCGTTGGCGAACCCGAGCCCGACGCCGCCGACCGACGCGGTGCCGCAGTCCGGCCCCATCACGATCAGCCCGCGCCGCGCCGCCGCCTCCTTCAGCGCGATCTCCTGCGTCGGCGGCACGTTGTCACTGAAGATCATCACGTTGAGGCCCGCGTCCAGCGCGTCCATCGCCTCGGGGAACACGTGCGGGCCGGGCACCGACAGCAGCGCGACGCCCGCGTCCCCGCGGGCCGCCGCCGACGCCATCGTCCGCGGCGCGGGCGGCGCGCCGAGGAGCCCGCCGCCCTCCGGGGCACGGGCCTCCTCGCGCAGCAGCCCCTCCAGCGCCTCGCGCGCGCCCTCCAGGGCATCGTCGTCCTCCGCGCGGATCGCGACGACCAGGTCACCGGCGCCCGCCCCGTCCGGGACGGTGAAGCCCATGCGCTCCAGCACCCCGGCGTTGAGCGGGGTGCCCATCGCGGCCATCGCGCCGTCCACACCGTCCCGCGCGGACACCAGGCGCGACACCCGCATCAGCGTCACCGAATCGCGGTAGGCCCCCCGCCGCACCTCGACCCAGTGCCTCACCGGCATCGCTCCCTCACAGGCCGCCCCCACCGCACTCCTCGCTCATGCTGTGTTCCCCGCGGAGCCTGCGGGGCGCCTTGAGGCGCGGCCTTCCCTCGTCGCTCGTTCCTCGCTCCTCAGTCCAGGCCGCGCCGCGCCCCTCCGGCCCGCTCATGCTGTGTTCCCCGCGGAGCCTCATGCTGTCACCCTCCTGGCGTGCCGGGCGGGGACGGTGAGGGCGAGGGCGGCGCGGCAGCCGGCGAGGACGCCCCATGCCAGGTCGGCGCCGGAGGTGTGGCCCACCGCGAGCAGCCGGCGGACGGCGGGGGCCGCCTGCTCGTGGCCCGCGACCGACCGCAGGACGGCGGCGACCTCGCCGCCGGCGCCGCCCGCGGCCGCGCAGTGCAGCAGCGTCGCGGCGAGCGCGGTGGTGCGGGTCCCGGCGTCCGCGGTGACGGCGGCGCCGAGCCAGTCGGCGAGCCGCACCGCCGCGCCGCCGTCGCGGACGGCGCCGCCGACCAGCCGCAGCGCGACCAGCAGCCCGGACAGGATGTCGTCACCGCTCGGCGTCAGCCCCGGGCCGAGGCCGACGATGCGCTCGGCGGCCTCCACCGCCCCCGCGAGGTCGCCGACGGCGCAGCACTCGGCGAGGCGCACCGGATCGGGGTGGCCCGCCAGGCCGCCGCCGGTCATCCCGGCGGCGCCGAGCGCGGTCTCCAGGGCGCGCACCCCGCGGGCCAGCGCGGACGGCGGCATCGCGCCGAGCACGGGGGAGGGGTCCCACCAGCGGCGGACCCGCACGCTGAGCAGCCCGACGTCCACGCGCCCGTCGCCGACCCACGCCTCGCCGCCCTCGCGGACGGAGCGGAACGGCTGGTCGCGGCGGGCGGCGACGACCACCACCGCGTTCGGCAGCCGGTTCGCGTCGGAGCCGACGACGGCCAGCACCCGCGGCTCCCGCTCGCCGCGCATCTCCAGGTACAGCGCCGACGGGAACACCGCGAGGACGCGCGCGGCGCGGCGCGGCGGGTCGAGCAGCGGGCGCAGCGCCAGGCTGGCGGCACCGGCCGTCTGGGGCCGCGCCCCCGCGCCCAGCGGGATCGGTTCGCGCACGAGGGCAGTCACGGATCCTCCCGGGGCCGGTGTCGGTTGTCTCGCCCCGTGGACGGTCCGGCCCCTGCCGAGACGGTAGATCCAGGCCGCGCGGCGGACGTATGGGAAAAGGTGCCAAGACTGGTTGTCATCGTTCGTCTTTATTGTCAGGCTTGATCAGAAAGCGGTAGCGATCTCGCCTCCCTGGGCGATGTACGCACCAAAAGGCGAGGTGACCCCTGGCATGAGTTACACCACTGCGGACCCGGGCCCACCGGCCCTCAGGCTCGCGAGCACCGGAACACTGACCTACGGCCTGTCGGTCGGCGAGGTCCTGGGCGTCAGCACCCTCAACGGCGCGCGCCTCATCGCCGGACGGGCCGGACTCGACCGGATCGTCCAGCGCCTCAACGTGATGGAGGTCCCCGACATCCTGTCCTGGGTGAAGCCGAACGAACTGCTCCTCACCACCGGCTACCCCCTGCGCAACACCCCCCAGTCGCTCGACAACCTGGTCGCGGACCTGGACGAGCGCGGCCTCGCGGCCCTGGCCATCAAACTGGGCCGCTACCTGGAATCGCTCCCCGCCGAGATGATCGCCCAGGCCGATCGTCGCGGCTTCCCCCTGATCCTGCTCCCGAACGACGTCGGCTTCGACGACATCCTCAACCAGGTCCTGACCGACATCCTCAACCGGCAGGCGGCCGTGCTCGCGCGCACCGAGGAGGTGCACCGGGCGCTGGTCCAGATCGTGCTGTGCGGCGGCGGCCTCCAGGAGGTCGTGGACGAGGTCGCGACGCTGCTGGACGTCGCGGTCGTCGTGCTGGACGGCGAGCAGCGGGTGCTGGCGGGTGCCGGCCCCGAGGAGCACGTCCAGGCGATGCGCGCGTTCGACGCGGGCCGGCACACGGCGTGCGGGCGCGGCGGCTGCGGCATCACCGGCGCGCACGGCACCTCCGACCACCTGGTCGTGCCGGTCGTCGCGGGCGGCTTCGACCACGGGCGCATCATCGCGTTCAGCCCCGCGGGGAACCTGCGCGGCACCGACCTCGGCATCCTGGAGCGTGCCGCCACGGTGGCCGCGCTCGTGGTGACCAAGCAGCAGGCCGTCGCGGCGGTGGAGAGCAAGTACCGCGCCGACTTCCTGCGCGACATCCTCGCCGGGCGCGCCGGTGACGACGACCGTGTCGTCGCGCACTGCGACGGGTTCGGCTGGGACCTGGACCGCCCGGTGGTGGTGCTCGTGGCCGAGCTGGACGGGCGTCCCCGCGGCGTCGTCCCGCCGCCCGCCGAGTCCCCCGAGGGGCGCCCGGCGGCGCGCGACGGGCGCCGCCGCGGCGCCGAACCCGATCCCGGGACGCGCGGCGTCCGCGGCGCGGAGGAGCGTTCCGCGCAGGAGCGGCTGGCCGCCGCGTGGACCACGGCCGTCCGCCGCCACGACAAGGGCGCGGCGGTCGCGAGCTTCGCCCACGAGGTGGTCGCGATCATCGGCGCGGACGGCGGGGACCCCGCGGAACTGTCGTCGGGACCGGTCCAGGCGATGGTCAAGGAGGCGGCGTCGGTGTTCGCCGAGCACCTGGCGGTACGTCGGACGTTCTCCACCGGGATCAGCCGCACGGTCACGACCCCGGCGGCGCTGCCGGAGGCGTACGAGCAGGCCGTCAAGGCCGTCCGGGTGGGCCGCCAGCTGCACGGCGCCGGCGCCCGCGCGCACTTCGACCAGCTCGGCGTCTACCGGCTGCTGAGCCTGGTGTCGGATCCGGACGAGCTGCACGCCTTCGTCCGCGAGACGCTGGGCGACCTCGCCACCGACGACGAGCCGGAGCTGGTCGACCTGCGCCGCACCCTCCAGGTGCTGCTGGAGACCAACCTCAACGTCGCCGAGACGGCGCGCCGGCTCCACTTCCACTACAACACCCTGCGCTACCGCATCGGGAAACTGGAACGGATGCTCGGAGCGTTCACCGAGGACGCGCATCTGCGGCTCAACCTCACCCTCGCCCTGCACGTACTGCGCATGCGCGGTATCTGACGGTAGCGTGGACGGCATGCGCCGTCCCGCCCGACACGCTCCCCACGCGGCATCAGGCCGCAGGAAGGCGGTACCGGCCGGACGCCTTGATCAACGGTGCCCACAAACGCGGCCGCGGGCTTTGGCAGATGTCGCCGATGCCCTCTCACCTGGGTAGATCTACCTTGCCCGCATGAGCGCGGGCGGATGAGCGGGGAGGGGCCCGATGTCCATCGGCTGGAAGCTGCACGGCGACGGGCGGACGCCGCCGCCGGGAGAGGTCGTCCGGCCGGACGAGCGGCTCACCTGGCCGCGCACCGCCGGCATCGGCGCCCAGCACGTGGTCGCGATGTTCGGCGCGACGTTCGTCTTCCCCGTCGTGATGGGCCTGGACCCCAACCTGTCGATCATGATGTCCGGGGTCGCGACGATCCTGTTCCTGCTGATCGTGGGCGGGCGGGTGCCGAGCTACCTCGGCACCAGTGCCTCGTTCGTCGGCGCGGTCGCGGCGATCCGCGCGGCGGGCGGTGACAGCGCGACCGTGACCGGCGCGATCCTGGTCTCGGGGCTGGTGCTCGCGGCCGTCGGCGTGGCCGTGCACCTGCTCGGCGGCGCGGTCGTCCACCGGGTGTTCCCGCCCGTGGTGACCGGCGCGGTCGTCATGCTCATCGGGTTCAACCTGGCGCCCGTCGTCGCCACCGTCTACTGGCCCCAGGACCAGTGGACGGCGCTGCTCACGCTGTGCTTCGCCGTCCTGTGCACGGTGCTGCCGCGCGGGTTCCCGGCGCGCATCGCGATCCTGCTGGCGCTGGTGTTCGGGTTCGCGCTCTCCTGGCTCCTCGACGCGACCGCGGGGAAGATCACCTCCGTGCTGCCCGGGCAGAACCTGCTGGACGCGTCCGGCAAGCCCTGCCCGGCCGAGGGCCCCTACTGTGTCGCGACGGCGTTCCCGCACGACCGGCTGGACTTCGGGGCGGTCGGCGCGGCCGACTGGTTCGGCTTCCCCGGCCTGCACGCGCCCGACTTCAGGACCTCGGCGGTCCTGCTGGCGCTGCCGCCGGTCATCGCGCTGATCGCCGAGAACACCGGGCACGTCAAGGCCGTCGCGGAGATGACCCGCGAGAACCTGGACCCGGTCCTCGGCCGGGCCCTCGCCGCCGACGGCGCCGCGACCGCGCTCGCCACCGGGGTCGGCGGGTCGCCCACCACCACCTACGCCGAGAACATCGGCGTCATGGCCGCGACCCGCGTCTACTCGACCGCCGCGTACTACGTCGCCGCCGCGGTCGCGGTCCTGTTCGGGCTGTGCCCGAAGTTCGGCGCGCTGGTGGCCGCGACGCCCGGCGGCGTCCTCGGCGGGATCACCGTGATGCTCTACGGGATGATCGGGCTGCTCGGCGCGAAGATCTGGGTGGAGAACCGGGTCGACTTCGGCGACCCGGTCAACCTCGTCCCGGTGGCGGCGGGCATCATCCTCGCGATAGGGAACGTGACACTGGACATCACCGACGACTTCCCGCTCCAGGGGATCGCACTCGGCACCATCGCGGTCCTGGTGGGCTACCACGTCCTGCGCGCCGCGACCCGGCGCGCGGCCGACGCGGCCGGCGGGGCCGCCGGGTGAAGCCGCCGCCGTTCGCCTACCACGCCCCGCGCACCCTGGGCGAGGCGCTGGACGCCCTCGCCGCCGACCCGTCGGCGAAGGTCCTCGCCGGGGGGCAGAGCCTCATCCCGCTGCTCAACATGCGGCTCGCCGCGCCGTCGGCGCTGGTCGACATCAACCGCGTCGCCGAGCTGGACACCCTGCGCGTCGGGGCGGACGGGGTGCGGGCCGGCGCGCTCGCCCGGCACGCCCGGGTGGAGCGCTCGGACGAGGCCGCCGCCGTCCAGCCGCTGCTGCGGTCGGCGCTGCGGCACGTCGCGCATCCCGCCGTCCGCAACCGCGGCACCGTCGTGGGGAGCCTCGCGCACGCCGATCCCGCCGCCGAGATGCCCGCCGTGCTGGCGCTGCTCGGCGGCACCGTCGAGGCCGCCTCGGCGGCGGGCCGCCGCACCGTCGCCGCGGGCGCGTTCTTCCGCGGCCCGATGGAGCCCGCGCTGGAGCCCGGCGAGATCGCGGTGTCGGCGTTCTTCCCGGCCGTCCCGCCGCGCACCGGCACCGCGTTCGCCGAGACGGCCCGCCGGCACGGCGACTACGCGCTCGCCGGCGTCGCCGCCCTCGTGACCCTGGACGCCGGCCTGCGGGTCGCCGCCGCGCGCGCCGCGTACCTGGGCGTCGCCGCGACGCCGCTCGTCCTCGACCTGACCGGGCCCGCCGGGCCGGACGGCGACTGGGCGGCCGCCGCCGCGCACGTCCGCGAGCGGATCGACCCGGAGGGGGACGTGCACGCGGGCGCCGACTACCGCCGCCACCTGACCGGCGTCCTCACCGGGCGCGCCCTGCGCACGGCCGCCGCCCGGGCGCTGCCGGCGGCGGGCGAGTGAGGGGACGGGACCGATGGAGGAGATCCACGACATCGCGCTGACCGTCAACGGGACGCCGCGCACCGCCCGCGCGCCCGCCCGGCGGCTGCTGTCGGACCTGCTGCGGCACGACCTCGGCCTCACCGGCACGCACGTCGGCTGCGAGCACGGCGTGTGCGGGTGCTGCACGGTGCTGCTGGACGGGGAGCCCGTGCGGTCGTGCCTGATGCTCGCCGTCACCGCCGCCGGCCACGAGGTCACCACCGTCGAGGGGCTCGCCGGCACCGACGGGACGCCGTCGCCGGTGCAGCGCGCGTTCCGCGAGTGCCACGGGCTCCAGTGCGGGTTCTGCACGCCGGGGTTCCTGTGCACGGTCACCGCGCTGCTGCGCGAGACGCCCCGCCCGACACGGGACCAGGTCCTCGAAGGGATCTCCGGCAACCTGTGCCGGTGCACCGGCTACCAGAACATCGTCGCGTCGGTGCACCGCGCCGCCGAGCTGCTCGCCGGGTCCGCGGGCGAAGGGACGGCGTAGATGGGGACGCGGGTGTTCGGCGAGCCGGTCAGGCGCCGCGAGGACGCCCGGCTCCTCGCCGGACGCGGCCGCTACCTCGACGACCTCGGCCGGAACGCGCTCGCCGCCGCGTTCGTCCGGTCGCCGCACGCGCACGCCCGCATCGCCGACATCGACGTGTCCGGAGCGCTGGACGTGGACGGCCTCATCGCCGTCTACACCTGGGAGGACCTGCCGGGACGGGTCGGGGAGCCGCTGCCGCTGCTGATCCCGCACCCGGCGCTCACCCACGGCCGCACCGGGTACCCGCTCGCCCGCGACGTCGTCCGGCACGTCGGCGAGCCCGTCGCGATGGTCGTGGCCCGCGACCGCTACCTCGCCGAGGACGCCGCCGAGCGGATCCGGGTGGACTACGAGCCGCTGCCCGCCGTCGTCGGCATCGAGGCGGCGGCCCGCGCGGACCGCCTCGTCCACGACGACGTCCCCGGCAACGTCGCCGCCGTCGTGGTGCAGGAGAACGGGGACGCCGCCGCCGCGGTCGAGGCGGCGCCGCACACGCTGGAGTTCCGGCTCGCGATCGAGCGCAGCGCGTCCATGCCCCTCGAAGGACGCGGCGTCTACGCCCGCTGGGACGCCGACGACGGCTCGCTGCGCGTGTACACCTCCACCCAGGCGTCCACCGGCGTCCGCGCCGCCGTCGCCGCGCGGCTCGGGCTGCCGAACGGCAAGGTGGAGGTCGTCGCCCCGGACGTCGGCGGCGGGTTCGGCGTCAAGATCGTCCACCCGTGGCCCGAGGAGGTGCTGGTCCCCTGGGCGGCGCGGCTGCTGGACCGCGAGCTGAAGTGGACCGAGGACCGCCGCGAGCACTTCGTGTCCGCCGCGCACGAGCGCGGCCAGGTCCAGGACGTGCGCGTCGGGTTCGACGACGAGGGCCGCGTCCTCGGCCTGGACGTGCGGATCCGGCACGACCACGGCGCCTACACCCCGTACGGGATCATCATCCCGATCATCACGTCCACGCAGCTCCCCGGCCCGTACAAGATCGGCGCGTACCGGGCGGAGGTGACGAGCCTGTACACCAACACGGTCATCGTCACGCCGTACCGGGGCGCGGGCCGCCCGCAGGGCGTGTTCTGCATGGAGCGGACGATGGACCGCATCGCGCGGCACCTCGGCCTGGACCGCGCGGACGTGCGCGCCGCGAATCTGATCCAGCCCGGCGAGTTCCCCTACGACCAGGGTCTGACCTTCCAGGACGGCCGTCCGGTGATCTACGACTCGGGCGACTACCCGGAGCTGCTCCGGCGGGCGCGCCGCGCCATCGGCTGGGACGGCTTCGAGGCCGAGCGCGCCGCCGCCGCGTCCCGGGGGCGGCGCCTCGGCATCGGCATCGGCATCTACGTCGAGGGCACCGGCGTCGGCCCGTACGAGGGCGGGCACGTCGAGATCGACACCGCGGGCCGCGTCCATGTCTCGACCGGGCTGACCTCGCAGGGCCAGAGCCACGAGACCGTGTTCGCCCAGATCGCCGCGGAGGAGCTCGGCGTCCCCCTGGAGGACGTCCATGTGACGACGGGCGACACGCGCCGCTTCGGCTACGCGGTCGGGACGTTCGCGTCCCGCGCGGCCGTCATGAGCGGCAACGCGATCGCGCTGGCGTGCCGGAAGGTGCGCGGCAAGGCGCTGCGCATCGCCGGCGAGGCCCTGGAGGCCGACCCGGGCGACCTGGACATCACCGGCGGCGTCGTGCACGTCCGCGGCGACATGTCGGCCTCCGTCCCGCTGCGGACCGTCGCGGTGCTGTCCAACCCGCTGCGGTACGCCTTCGACGAGGAGACCGCCGCCGCGACCCAGTTCGCGGTCGGGCGGCCGCCGGACGAGGCGCCCGTCGCGCCCGGGGACGAGCCGGGCCTGGAAGGGCGCGACTACTACTCGCCCGTGCGGTCCACGTTCGCCGCGGGGGCGCACGCCGCCATCGTCGAGGTGGACCCGGACACCGCCGAGATCGCGATCCTGCGGTACGCCGTCGTCCACGACTGCGGGCGGCTCGTCAACCCGATGGTGGTCGAGGGGCAGATCCACGGCGGCGTCGCGCAGGGCATCGGCGGCGCGCTGTACGAGCGGATGGTCTACGACGAGGCGGGGCAGCTGCTGAACGCCTCGTTCGCGGACTTCCTGATGCCCTACGCCACCGAGATCCCGCGCATCGAGACCGACCACCTGGAGACCCCTTCGCCGCTCAACCCCCTCGGCATCAAGGGCGCGGGCGAGGCGGGCGTCATCCCGGTGTCGGCGGTCGTGGCGTCGGCCGTCGAGGACGCCGAGGGCATCCGGATCGACGCGATGCCCCTGTCCCCGGACGGCCTGCACGCCCTCCGCGGCGGGCACGCGGCGGAGGCGCCGCCGGGGCGCGGGCGGGACGGGGCTCAGCCGCCCGCCGGCGGGTCGGGGACGTTGCCGCCGAGCGAGACAGGCAGGTAGTTCTGCACGGCGGCGGGCCGGAAGCCCTGCTGCCTGATCCACCCCAGGATCATCTGGAACTGCTGCGCGAGACCCTTGCGGTAGTGCATCAGGACGATGTCGCCGGGCCGGAAGCCCTTGCCCCCGTCGCCGCGGGCGAAGCCGTTGAACCCGACGCCGGGGCCCGAGGTGCCGTTGTAGAACTCCGCCGACCACAGCAGGACCGACTTGATGCCGCACTCCTTGGCGGCCTTGCGGGTCGTCTCGTTGAAGCTGCCGAACGGCGGCCGGAAGATCTGCGGGCGGCGGCCGTACTGCCCGGCGATGGCGGTGGAGGAGTCGCAGATCTCCCGCTTCTGCGCCTCGGGGCTGAGCGTCGCCATGTTGGGATGGCTGACGGTGTGGTTCTCCATCGCCGAGCCCGCGTTGCGCATCGCCCAGAAATACTGCCCCTGGCCCTTGATGTACGTCGAGGTCAGGAACGTCATGATGGGGACCTTCTCCTTGCGGACGAGGTCCACGAACTCGGCGTCGTAGGTGTAGCCGTCGTCGATCGTCAGGAAGACGACGCGCTCCTGGGTGTCGATGTGGTTGACGACGGGCGGCAGCCCGTCGGGGGACGGCTTCGGCATCGTCCAGGACCCGGGCTTCGGGGTCGCCCATTTCTGGTCGGCGAGCGCAGCGCTCAGCTCCGTCCGGACGGACGGGCCGGAGCCGCCCGTCTGGGCCCGCACCACGGGCCAGCCGCCCGCGGCCGCGCCGAGCACTCCGGCGGCCACCATGGCGATCACGGGCGTCTTCCCTCGCATCAGCCGCGTTCTCCGTTCCAGTCGGGGGGAGTGTGGTCCCGCAACGGTTGACGCGCCGGAACGGCCGTGGGTTCGCGCGGGGTCACGGGACCTACCGGACATTGTGGCGATGCCCGCCCCCTCGCCGCCGGAACCGCCCGATCCTCGGCGCGCCCTCGGCACACATTGCCCTTCGGTGTCCGCGCCGGAACCCTTAGAGTCGGACCATGCAGGTCACCGGCAGCGCCAGCGTCGCCGCACCGCTCGCCCGGGTCTGGGACGCCCTCCAGGACCCCGCCGTGCTCGCGCGGACGATCCCCGGATGCGTCTCGCTGGAGGAGACGGCGCCCGCCACCTACCGGATGACGGTCACGGCCGGGGTCGCGTCCATCAAGGGCACCTACGTGGGACGGGTGGAGCTCGCCGACCCCGACCCGCCGCGCGCGTTCACGCTGCGCGCCCGGGGGCAGGGCGCGCCCGGCACGGTCGACGCGACCGTCCGCGTCCGGCTGAGCGACGGCGGCGGCACCACCCGCGTCGACTACGACGCCGACGCCGTCGTCGGCGGGATGGCCGGCGGCGTCGGGCAGCGGATGCTCGGCAGCGTCGCGAAGCGGACGGCGGCCGAGTTCTTCGCCGCGGTGGAGCAGGACCTGACCGCGCCCGCCGAGTCCGTCCCGTCCGCCGAGTCCGTCCCGTCCGCGGAGTCCGTCCCGTCCGCGGAGTCCGCCGTGGCCGCGGGATCAGCCGGGTCGTCCGCGCCGCCGCCGACACCGGGGCCGGTCTACACGGGGAGCGCCGCCGCGCCTGCCGCACGCGCGTCCGCACCGGCCTGGCCGATGGCCGCGGCCTTCGCCGCCGGCGGCCTGGCCGCCCTCGCGGGCGTGGCCGCCGGCTACGCCCTGGGCCGCCGCGCCCGCTGACCGGGCGCGGGACGGCGGCGGGCACCCGGGACGGACCTCACCTCCGGACGACCCGCCGCCGGGGCCGGGGCCCCCGGCCGCGCGGCCTCAGTTCACGGCGACCAGGTCCACCACGAAGATGAGGGTCTCGCCGGGCTTGATGGCCGGGCTCGGGCTGCGGTCGCCGTAGGCCAGGTGCGGCGGGATGACGAGCTTGCGCCGCCCGCCCACCTTCATCCCGACGATGCCCATGTCCCAGCCCTTGATGACGCGTCCGCCGCCGAGCGGGAAGTCGAAGGTGCCGCCGCGGTTCCAGGACGCGTCGAACTCCTCGCCCGTGGACCAGGACACGCCGACGTAGTGCATCGACACATTCGAGCCCTTGGCCGCCTCCGGGCCGTCGCCCTCGTTGATGTCGGTGATGTCGAGGTAGGCGGGCGGCTGTCCCTCGGGGAAGTCGATCTCGGGGCGTTCAAGCGCCATGGACGGGCTCCAGCGGTCGTGTCGGACGGTGAAGGTGCCCAGCCTAGTGCCGCGCGTGTCGCCGGAGAACGCCCGGCCCGTCGTCACATCGCGGCGGTTCCCCAGGTCGCCGCGATCCTGTAGACCGTTGTCATGGGACGGCGGCTGCGGATCGGGATCGACACGGGCGGGACGTTCACCGACGTCGTCGCGCTGGACGAGGACACCGGCGAGATCGTCACGACCAAGACGCCGTCCACGCCCGCCGACCCGGCCGAGGGCTTCGCCGACGGCGCGGCCAAGGTGCTGCGCCTGGCGGGCGCGGGCCCGGGGGACGTGGCGGCGCTGGTCCACGGCACGACCGTCGCGACGAACCGGCTGCTGGAGGACCGCGTCGGGGACCTGGGGTTCATCACGACGGAGGGCTTCGAGGCCGTCCTGGAGATCGCCCGGCAGAGCGTCCCGGACGGCTACGGCAACAGCTACTTCTGGGTGAAGCCGCCGAGGATCGTCCCGGTGCACCGGGTGCGGGGCGTCGGCGGGCGGCTCGACCACACCGGCGCGGAACTGCGCCCCTTCGACGAGGAGTCCGCGGTCGCGGCGGCGCGCTGGTTCCGCGGGGAGGGGATCCGCGCGATCGGGGTGTGCTTCCTGCACTCCTACGCCGACCCGTCGCACGAGCTGGCGATGCGGGAGGTGCTGCGGCGCGAGCACCCGGACGCGGTGGTGTCGCTGTCGTGCGAGGTGCTGCGCGAGTACCGCGAGTACGAGCGGTCGGTGACGACGCTGGTCGACGCGGCCGTCAAACCGGCGATGAACGGCTACCTGGAGCGGATCGCCGGGCGCGTCGCGTCCCGGCTGCTGGTGATGCAGAGCAACGGCGGCGTGCTGTCGGCCGCGGAGGCCGCCCGGCGGCCCGTCACGACCGTGCTGTCCGGCCCGGCGGCGGGCGCGCTCGGCGCGGCGTTCGCCGTCGGCGGGTCGGTCGTGACGCTCGACGGCGGCGGGACCTCCACCGACGTCGCGGTCGTCGTGGACGGTGAGCCGGCCCTCACCACCGAGGGCGTGGTCGGCCGCCACCCCGTGAAGATCCCGATGATCGACGTGGTCACGGTCGGGGCGGGCGGCGGGTCGGTCGCCTGGCGGTCGCCGGAGGGGGCGCTGAAGGTCGGGCCGCGCAGCGCCGGGGCCGACCCCGGCCCGCTCTGCTACGGGCGCGGCGGCACCGAGGTCACCGTCACCGACGCGCACGCGGTCCTCGGCCGGATCCCGCCGCACCTGCTCGGCGGTGAGGTCCCCCTGGACGTGGACGCCGCCCGCGCCGGTCTCCGGGTGCTGGCGCAGGCGCTCGGGCTGGACGTCGAGCGCGCCGCCGCCGGGATCCTGGAGATCTCGGCGTGGAACCAGGCCAACGCCATCCGGCGGATCACCGTCGGGCGCGGGCTGGACGTCCGCGACTATCCGCTCGTCGCGTTCGGCGGGTCGGGGCCGCTGCTGGCCTGCCGGCTGCTGGACGTCCTCGGCCTGCCGTCCGCCGTGGTCCCGGCCGGCCCGGGGAACCTCTCGGCGTTCGGGCTCCTCACCGTGGACGTGCGGAGCGACCACGTCCGCACCCGCGTCGTCCGCGACGCGGAGGCCGACCCGGACGCGATGGCGAGGGTGTTCGCGGACCTGGAGGGGGAGGCGGCGGAGGCGCTCGCCCGCGAGGGCTTCGGCGACGACCGGCGCTACGCCCGCTCCGCCGACCTGCGCTACCACGGGCAGGCGTCCGAGGTCCGCGTCCCCGCCCCCGGCGGCCCGCCGGACGAGGCGTTCCGCGCCGAGGTGGTGCGGCGCTTCCACGACGCCCACGAGGCCCTGTACGGGTACTGCCACCGCGACGACCCCCGGCACCCGGTCGAGTGGGTGAACCTGCGGGTCTCGGGCATCGGCCCGATCACCCGGCCCCGCCCGCGGAGGCGCCCGCCGGGCGACGGCGACCCGTCCCGCGCCCGCACCGGCGCCCGGCGGGTCCACTTCGGCTCCTGGGAGGACGCGGTGGTCTACCGCAGGGACGCGCTCGCGCCCGGCGACGTCGTCGAGGGCCCGGCGGTGATCGAGGAGTTCGGCTCCACGCTGCCCCTGCACCCCGGGTTCCGGGCCGGGTGCGACGGCCTCGGCAACCTGGTGGTGACCCGGTGACCCCGGCCGCCGGCCCGGTGCTGCTGGAGATCGTCGAGGGCACGCTCGCGTCCGTCGAGCGGGAGGTCGAGACCGCCATCGCCCGGACGGCCCGCTCCCCGATGATCCGCGACGCGCACGACTTCCGCGCGGGCGTCCACGACCGGCGGCTCCGCAAGCTGACCGGGCGCTCGTACTCGGCGCTGGTCGACCCGGTCGCGCGGGACTTCCCGCCCGGGACGATGCGCCCGGGCGACGTGTTCTTCCACAACGACGTGTACCTGTCCGAGGGCGGCATCGGGCACCTGCCCGACCTGTGCGTCACCGTCCCGGTGTTCCACGGCGGCGAGGTCGTCGCGTTCGTCCAGGCGTTCGGCCATCACGACGACATCGGCGGCGCGGTGCCCGGGTCGATGCCGAGCCGCGCGCGCAGCGCCTTCGAGGAGGGCCTGATGGTGCCGCCGATCAGGCTGTGGGACCGGGGCGTCCCCAACGAGGCCGCCCTCGCCATCATGACCCGCAACTCCCGGATGCCCGACTCCCTCGCGGGCGACCTGGACGCCGAGTGCGCGGCGTGCCAGATGGGCGCCCGCCGCCTCGGCGAGCTGTTCGCCCGCTACGGGCGCGGCGCCGTCGAGGCGTGCTTCGACGCCCTCATCGACCGGACGACCGCGACGTTCCGCCGCGAGCTGCTCGCCAAGATCCCCGACGGGACGTTCGTCTGGGAGGACTACGCCGAGCACGACGGGGTGGACCCGCCGCGCCTGCACGCCCAGCGCATCACGCTGACCGTCGACAAGTCCGCGGACGTCCCCCTCGTCATCGACTTCACCGGGACGTCCCCGCAGGCCAAGGGGCCCATCAACCACGCGGGCGACTACGCGGGCGGGGCGTTCCTGAAGAAGTGGCTGGCGCCGGTCCTGCGCAACCTCGCCGACAGCCCCGAGCGGGCCGCCGAGCTGGACGTCAACGAGGGCGTGGTGCCCCTGGTGGAGATGCGCTTCCCGGAGAAGGGCACCCTGCTCACGCCCGTCTTCCCCGCGCCGACGAACGCGCGCACGTTCGTGATCCTGCGGCTGCTCGGCGTCCTCGCGGGCGTGCTCGCCAAGGCGACCGGCGGCCGGATGCCCGCCGACCAGGAGACCATCCGCTACACCGGCGTCCACGGCGTGGACGACCGCGGCCCGTACCTGATGCGGGAGGTCCTCGGGGGCGGCTCGGGCGGCCGCTACTACGCCGACGGGGAGGACACCATCCACATCGTCCCCGACTCGCGCAACATCCCGGTCGAGTTCGCCGAGGCCCGCTGGCCGTTCGTCGTCGAGCACCTCGGCCTCGCGGTCGACTCCGGCGGGCCGGGCGAGCACCGCGGCGGCCTCGGCTACGACAAGCGGCTGCGGATGCTCCGCGACGCGCACTTCATGTCGATCGCCGACCGGTCGATCCTGTCGTGCTGGGGCGTCAACGGGGGACGCGCGGGCCGCCCGTTCCGGGTGGACGTCGACGGCGAGGAGATGGACGGCCTCGTGGACGGCCACCCCGTCCGTGCCGGGCAGGTCATCCGCATCCGGACGACGGGCGGCGGCGGATGGGGCGACCCCCTGGACCGCGACCCCGCCCGCGTCGCCCGCGACGTCCGGGACGGCAAGGTCTCGCCCGGCGGCGCCCGCGACGACTACGGCGTCGTCCTCGCGGGAGGATCCGCAGACGCCGAGGCCACCGCGGCGCTGCGCGCGCGCCTGCGCGCCGAGCGCGGGCCCGCCCCCTTCTTCGACCGCGGCCCCGGCTACCCGCTGCTGTCGGGCGGCGCCGCGTCCGCCGACGTGGACGCCCTCGGCCCGCCCGCCCCTCAGGCGCCGCCCGGCCCCCGGACGTAGGCGCGGAAGCGGTGCGGGGTGAAGCCGGTGCCGTCCACGAGCAGGTCTGCCCGCGCCTTCGTCCCGTCGGCGGAGAAGAGGTCCGCCTCGCGGGCCGACCAGGCGTCCCAGGCGGCCGCGTACCCGGGGCCGTCGCGGTCGAGCGCGCGGGCGCGCCGCAGCTCGCGGGGGGCGTCGATCCAGATGCGGAAGGCCGCGGGCGACCCCGCCCACGCGGCGCCGACACCCTCCACGATCAGCACCGGCGCCGGCGGGACCTCCTCCTCGGGGCCGTACCGATCGCGGTGCCAGTCGTAGCGCCGCAGGAGCGCGGGGCGGCCCTCCCGCAGCGGCGCGAGCACCGTCTCCTCCAGGGGCCGCCACCAGGTGAGCGGGTCGGCGTCCCACGGGACGCGGAAGTCGTCCGAGCGGATGACCGGGGCGCCGAGCAGCACGGCCGCCAGGTACCCGGCGAAGGTGGACTTCCCCGCCCCGCTCGGGCCGTCGACGGCCGCCAGCCGCGCCGGCCCGCAGCTCGGCGGCAGTGTGAGCAGCCGCGCGGCCAGAGCGGGATGGGTGAGGGTCGGCACGCACGGCATACTTCCAGGTGACCGATCGCCGCCGGAGGACGCCGTGCCCGGCCCGCCCGGCGGCACGGTCGCGCCATGACCGGGACGGACGGGAGAGGGGCGAGCGATGGACCTGCTCGGGGGGACGGGCGGCCCGGTACGGGTCGCGGGCCGGGAACTCGGCCGCGGCGAGCTGTTCGGCCGGGCGTCGGCGGTGGCGGCGGAGATCCGCGGCGCGGGCGCCGCCGCCGTGCACGCCACGGCGAGCCTGGAGACGGTCGTGGCGGTCGTCGGCGGCCTCCTCGCGGGCGTCCCTGTGGTGCCCCTCCCGCCCGACTCCGGCCCCGACGAGCGCGCCCACATCCTCGCCGACTCGGGCGCCGGCCTCCTGCTGGCCGCGCGCGGCACCGGGACGGGCGCCGGGACCGGCGGCCCGCCGCTCGTCCCGGTGGACGACCTGCCCCCCGCCGGGCCGCACGCGGAGGAGGCCGTGCCCGGCGACGCGACCGCGCTGATCCTCTACACCAGCGGCACGACGGGCCCGCCGAAGGGCGTGCCGATCTCCCGGCGGGCGATCGCGGCCGGGCTGGACGCGCTGGCCGAGGCGTGGGCGTGGACCCCCGGCGACGTCCTCGTCCACGGCCTGCCCCTCTTCCACGTCCACGGCCTCGTCCTCGGCGTGCTCGGGCCGCTGCGCGTGGGATCGCCGCTCGTGCACACCGGGCGGCCGAAGCCCGAGGCGTACGCGGCGGCGGCGCACGACCACGCCGGGACCCTCTTCTTCGGCGTCCCCACCGTGTGGTCGAGGACGGTGGCGGACCCGTCCTCCGCGGAGGCCCTGCGCGGGGCGCGGCTCCTCGTCTCCGGCAGCGCGCCCCTCCCCGTGCCCGTCTTCGAGAGGCTCGCCGAGCTCACCGGGCACCGGCCCGTCGAGCGGTACGGCATGACCGAGACCCTCATCACGATCAGCGCGCGCGCCGACGGCGACCGGCGCCCCGGATGGGTCGGCACCCCGCTCCGCGACGTCGAGACCCGCCTGGTGGGCGACGACGGTGGCACCGTCCCGCCGGACGGGGAGACGCCCGGGGAGCTGCACGTCCGGGGCCCGCAGCTGTTCAAGGGGTACCTCGGCCGGCCCGGGGACACCGCCCGGTCGTTCGCCCCCGGCGGCTGGTTCCGCACCGGCGACATCGCGTGCGCCGACGCGGACGGCCGGCACCGCATCGTCGGCCGCGCCTCCACCGACCTCATCAAGAGCGGCGGCTACCGGATCGGCGCGGGCGAGGTCGAGAACGCGCTGCTCGCGCATCCGGGCGTCCGCGAGGCCGCCGTCGTCGGCACGCCCCACGCCGACCTCGGCGAGCAGGTCACCGCCTACGTGGTCGCCGACGGCGTCGGGGAGCGGCAGCTCATCGACTTCGTCGCCGGGCGGCTGTCGGTGCACAAGCGCCCCCGCGTGGTGCACCTGGTCGGCTCGCTGCCCCGCAACGCCATGGGCAAGGTCGTCAAGACCCGCCTCGGCGAGGACTGACGCCCGCCGCGCGGGACGGACGCCCGGCCCGCGCCCGGGCGGGTTACGCTGACCGCGTGGATGAGCCTCTCGTACCGCGTATGCAGGAGTTCGGCGAGACGATCTTCGCGGAGATGTCGGCGCTCGCCGTGCGGACCGGAGCGATCAACCTCGGCCAGGGGTTCCCCGACGTCGCCGGGCCCGAGGCCATGCTGGAGGTCGCCGTCGAGGCCATCCGGGCGGGCGAGGACCAGTACCCGCCCGGCCCCGGCCTGCCGGAGCTGCGCGAGGCGGTCGCGGCGCAGCGGCTCGGGCGGTACGGGCTGGAGTACGACCCGGCGTCGGAGGTGTTCGTCACCGTGGGCGCCACCGAGGGCGTCGCGGCGTCCGTCCTCGCGCTGGCGGGGCCCGGCGACGAGGTCGTCGTCTTCGAGCCGTACTACGACTCCTACGCCGCCGTGATCGCGCTCGCCGGGGCGGTGCGCCGGCCCGTCACGCTCCGCCCGGCCGGGGGCCGCTTCACCTTCGACCCCGACGAGCTGCGCGCCGCCGTCGGCCCCCGCACCCGGCTGATCCTGGTGAACTCGCCGCACAACCCCGCCGGGACCGTCTTCACGCGCGCGGAGCTGGAGACGATCGCCGGCCTGTGCCGCGAGCACGACCTCACCGCCGTCACCGACGAGGTCTACGAGTACCTCACCTTCGACGGCGCCGAGCACATCCCCCTCGCCACCCTCGACGGGATGCGCGAGCGGACGGTGTCGGTGTCGTCGGCCGGCAAGACGTTCTCGGTCACCGGCTGGAAGACCGGCTGGGTGACCGCCCCGGCCCGGTACGTCCGGGCCGTCCAGACGGTGAAGCAGTTCCTCACCTTCGCCGTCAGCGCCCCCTACCAGCGGGCCGCCGCGTACGCGCTCGGCAACGAGCTCGCCTGGGTGGAGGAGCTGCGCGCGTCGCTCCAGGCCAAACGCGACCGCCTGGTCAGCGGCCTGGAGGCCGCCGGGTTCGCCGCGTACCGCCCGCAGGGCACCTATTTCGTGCAGGCCGACATCCGCCCCCTGGGCTTCGACGACGGCATGGACCTCGCGCGCGCCCTGCCCGGCAAGGCGGGCGTCGTCGCGATCCCGACGCAGGTGTTCTACGACCACGCCGAGGCCGGGACGCACTTCGTCCGGTTCGCCTTCTGCAAGAAGGACGAGGTCATCGACGAGGCCGTCGCCCGGCTGGCCCGCCTCGGCTGACGCCGCCCGGTGACCGGGAGTATCGGTGATGCCACCCACGGCGGTCGCCGGAGGCTATAGCCTTCCTGCCGTGTCCGGACTGACCATTCCCGAACCCCAGTTCCCCGGGGACGACGGCGCCGCCGACCCCCGGCTGTGCGAGGCCCTCGCCGGGTACGCCGCGGGACGCGTCGGCGAGCACGCGGTCCTGCGCCGGCTCCAGGGCGCCCGGCTGCTCGTCCCGGTCGTCGCCGTCCTCACCGAGGAGGAGCCGGCCGCGCCCGGCGGCCTGCGCCGGGAGAAGTCGAGCGACATGGCGCTGCCCACCCTCGTCGGCGAGGACGGGCGGCGGGGGGTCCCCGGATTCACCTGCGCCGAGACCATGCGGGCGTGGCGGGCCGACGCCCGCCCGGTCGCGGTGCACGCCCGGCAGGCGTGCCGCGCGGCGCTCGACGAGGGCGCGCACGCCCTGGTCGTGGACGTCGCCGGGCCCGTCCCGTTCGCCGTGGACGGGCTGCGGCTGCACCTGCTCGCCGAGGGCAGGCCCGTCCCTCCGCCGCACGAGGACCCCGACGTCCTCGCCGCCGTCGAGGCCGCGTTCGGCTCCGAGCAGGCGGTCAGCGGCGTCCGCGTCACCGCGGGCACCGCCGCCGAGCTGGCGGTCCGGTTCGCCGTCGTCCCGGGCCACGACGAGCGGCTCACCGTCCAGCGCGTCTCCGACCGGCTCGCCTCGCTGCTGCGCGGCCGGATCGTCGGAGGCGTCGAGCTGAGCGTCGTCCGCCGGTAAGGTCGGCGTCGTGGACGCCTCCGACGCTCCCGCTCCCGACGCCCCCGTCCCCGACACCGCCGCTCCCGACACCCTCGCCCCCGACGCCGCCGCCCCTGACGCCGCCGCCCCCGACGTCCCCGAGGCCCTCGGCACCCGGGCCGCCTCCGTGGACCTGCCCGCCGAGCCGCCCGGCGAGTCCTGGTCGGTGCACGCGGCCTGGGCCGTGCCGCTCCGCCGGCATCCGGTGCCCGTCGCACTGCTGTGCGCCGCGGTCCTCGCCGCCCTCGCGTGGCGGATCGGCCCCCGTCCCGAGCTGCCCGCCTTCCTGTGGCTCGGCCTCGCCGGAACCCTCCTCGGCATCGTCGACGCCACCCTCAAGCGCCTGCCCGAGCCCCTCACCCTGCCGTCCTACGCCGCCGGTGTGCTGCTGCTCGGCGCCGCCGCGTCGTTCACCGCCGACGGCGGCGGCCGGTTCGGGCACGCGCTGTACGGCATGGCCGGGCTCGGCGCGTTCTTCGGCGTCCAGTGGCTGCTCCTGCCCGAAGGGGCCTACGGGTTCGGCGACGTCACCCTGGCCGGCCTGCTCGGCATGCACCTCGGCTGGCTCGGCTGGAACGCCTGGATCCTCGGCGTCGCCGCCACGTGCGTCCTCACGCTGGCCGTGGCGCTGGGCCTGCTCGTCACCCGCCGCGGCGGCCGCAAGACCCAGATCCCGTACGGCTCGTTCCTGCTCGCCGGCACGCTCGTCGCGGTGCTCCTGCACGGCCCCTGACGCGCCTCCGCCCGCCGCCGCCCGCGCGGCGCGGGCTCTCAGATGGTGGACGCGGTCACGGGGCGTGCCGGGGAGTCAATAGGATCTGAGCCATGCTGCGCTGGTTGACCGCGGGTGAGTCCCATGGCCCGGCCCTGTCCGCGATCGTGGAGGGCCTGCCGGCCGGTGTGCGCGTGACCTCGGCGGACATCGCCGAGGAGCTGCGCCGCCGGCGGCTCGGGTACGGGCGCGGGGCCCGGATGAAGTTCGAGCAGGACGAGGTGCGGATCCTCGGGGGCGTCCGGCACGGGGTGACGCAGGGCGGGCCGGTCGCGATCGAGGTCGGCAACACCGAGTGGCCCAAGTGGGAGACGGTGATGTCCGCCGACCCCGTGGACGCCGACGTCCTCGCCGCGCAGGCCAGGAACGCCCCCCTGTCGCAGCCCCGGCCCGGCCACGCCGACCTGGTCGGAATGCAGAAGTACGGCTTCGACGACGCCCGGCCCGTCCTGGAGCGGGCGAGCGCGCGGGAGACGGCGGCGCGGGTCGCGCTCGGGACGGTCGCCAAGGCGTTCCTCAAGCAGGCCGTCGGCGTCGACGTCCTCAGCCACGTGATCGCGCTCGGCGAGGTCGAGGCGCCGGAGGGCGCGCTGCCCGGCCCCGGTGACCTCGGACGGGTCGACGCGAGCCCCGTGCGCTGCTTCGACCCCGCCGCGTCCGAGGCGATGGTCGCGCACATCGAGGAGATCAAGAAGGCCGGCGACACGCTCGGCGGGGTCGTGGAGGTCCTGGCGTACGGGCTGCCGCCCGGCCTCGGCAGCCACGTCCACTGGGACCGGCGGCTCGACGCGCGGCTCGCCGGGATCCTCATGGGCATCCAGGCGATCAAGGGCGTGGAGCTCGGCGACGGGTTCACCACCGCCCGGCGCCCCGGGTCGCGGGCGCACGACGAGATCGACGCCACCCCCGCCGGGATCCGCCGCCGCACCAACCGGGCCGGCGGCGTCGAGGGCGGCATGACGACCGGCGAGGTGCTGCGGGTGCGGGCGGCGATGAAGCCGATCTCGACCGTCCCGCGGCGGCTGGACACCATCGACGTCAGGACCGGCGGGCCCGCCAAGGCGATCAACCAGCGCAGCGACGTCACCGCCGTGCCCGCGGCCGGCGTCGTCGCCGAGGCGATGGCGGCGCTGGTGCTCGCCGACGCGGCGCTGGAGAAGTTCGGCGGCGACACCGCCGAGGAGACGGCCCGCAACCTGCGGGGCTACGTGTCCTCGCTGACGATCAAGTGATCCTCCGAATCGAGTGGACATGACGCGACCGAAGGCCGTCCTCATCGGGCCGCCGGGCTCGGGCAAGACCACGGTCGGCGCCGCGCTCGCCGAGCGGCTCGGCGTCCCGCTGCGCGACACCGACGCCGACGTCGAGGCGGCGGCGGGCAAGCCGATCGGCGACATCTTCGTCGACGACGGCGAGGACCGCTTCCGCGAGCTGGAGCGCGCGGCGGTCGCCGCCGCGCTGGCCGGGCACGAGGGCGTGCTGGCCCTCGGCGGCGGCGCCGTCCTCGCGGCGCGGACCCAGGAGCTGCTCGCCGGGCACACCGTCGTCTACCTGCGGGTCGGGCTGGCGGAGGCGATCAACCGGGTCGGGCTGGCGTCGGCGCGGCCGCTGCTGGTGCTGAACCCGCGCGCGCAGATGCGCAGGCTGCTGGAGGAGCGGCTGCCCATCTACGAGCGGCTCGGCACCCTGCACGTCGACACCGACGGCCGCGAGCCCGCGGAGATCGTCGAGGAGATCGTCGAGGAGATCGGCACATGAGCGGCTCGCGGATCCACGTCGGCGGCGCCGGCCCCTACGACGTGGTCGTCGGGACGGGCGTCCTCGGCGAGCTGCCCGCGATGGCGGGGGAGGGCGCCCGCGCCGCCGCCGTCGTCCACGCCGAGGGCCTCCCGGAGATCGCCCGGCCGGTGTGCCGGGCGCTGGAGAAGGCCGGGCTGACCGTCCACGCCTTCCCCGTCCCCGACGGCGAGGCCGCCAAGGAGATCGGCGTCCTCGCCGGGCTCTGGTCGGGCTTCGCCGCCGCCGGCATGACCCGCACCGACGTGGTCGTCGGCGTGGGCGGCGGCTCCACCACCGACCTCGCCGGGTTCGCCGCCGCGTCCTGGCTGCGGGGGGTGCGGGCGGTGCTCGTCCCGACGACCCTGCTCGGCATGGTGGACGCGGCGGTCGGCGGCAAGACCGGCATCAACATCCCCGAGGGCAAGAACCTCGTCGGCGCGTTCCACCCGCCGGCGGGCGTCCTGTGCGACCTCGCCACGCTGGTCACGATGCCCCGCGAGGACTACATCAGCGGCCTCGCCGAGATCATCAAGGCCGGGTTCATCGCCGACCCGCGGATCCTGGAGCTGGTCGAGGCCGACCCGGCGGGCGCCGCGTCCCCGGACGGCCCGCACACCCGGGAGCTGGTCGAGCGCGCCGTCCAGGTCAAGGCGGACGTGGTGTCGGCCGACCTGAAGGAGAGCGGCCTCCGCGAGATCCTCAACTACGGCCACACCCTCGCCCACGCCATCGAGAAGGCCGAGGACTACCGGTTCCGGCACGGCCACGCCGTCGCCATCGGCATGGTCTACGCCGCCGAGCTCGCCCGCCTCGCCGGGCGGCTCCCCGCGGCGCTCGTCGAGCGGCACCGCGCCGTGCTCACCTCCGTGGGCCTGCCGGTCTCCTACGGCGCCGACTGGCCGGGGCTGCGCGCCACCATGACGATCGACAAGAAGGCGCGCGGCACGACGCTCCGCTTCGTCGTCCTGGACGGCCTCGCCAGACCCGGGCGCCTGGAGGGCCCGGCCGAGGACCTGCTCGCCGCCGCCTACCGGGAGGTCTCCCGATGACCCGCGTGCTCGTCCTGAACGGGCCCAACCTGCGCCGCCTCGGGATCCGCGAGCCCGACGTCTACGGCTCGGCCACGTTCGAGGACCTGGAGGCGCTCTGCCGCGACGCGGGGCGGCGCCTGGACCTGCACGCCGAGGTGCGGCAGACCGACGACGAGGCGGAGATGATCCGCTGGGTCCACGAGGCCGCCGACGAGCGGCTGCCCATGGTGGTCAACCCCGCCGCGTTCACCCACTACTCCTACGCCCTGCGGGACGCGCTCGCCCAGCGCACCGCCCCGCTCATCGAGGTGCACATCTCCAACCCGGCGGCGCGGGAGGAGTTCCGGCACACCTCGGTGGTCGCCGGCGTCGCCACCGGCACCATCGCGGGCTTCGGCCTGTCCTCCTACGTCCTCGCCCTCCAGGCGGTGGCCGACCTCGTCGCGCGGGAGAAGTCCTCCTGACACCGTGACACCGGGGGCCGGCCGCCGCCGCTCCCGGACGGACCGCGCCGCGGCCGTCGTTACCAGCTAGTAGGGTCGGTCCCGGGAACGGATGAAGGAGACCTTCGTGATCGACCTCCAGCGTGACGGGGACGTGTTCGTGCTGCGGTTCGAGGCGGGCGAGAACCGTTTCGGCCCGGAGTTCCTCGACGCCGTCGAGGACGCCCTCGACACCGCGGAGAAGAGCGGCGGGCCGCGCGCCCTCGTCACGACCGGGACGGGCCGGTTCTACTCCAACGGCCTGGACGTGGAGTGGCTCGAAGGCAACCAGGACAGGATCGAGGACCACCTGCGCCGCGTCCACGGCCTGTACGCGCGGCTTCTGGCCCTGCCGATGCCGACGGTCGCCGCCGTCAACGGGCACGCGTTCGCCGCGGGCGGGATGCTCGTCCTCGCGCACGACTTCGCGGTGATGCGCGAGGACCGCGGGTACTTCTGCCTGCCCGAGGTCGACCTCGGGATGGGCTTCACGCCGGGGATGTCGGCGCTGATCCGGTCGCGGCTGCCCGCGGCCGCCGCGCACGAGGCGATGCTCACCGGCCGCCGCTACACCGCCGAGCAGGCCCGGGACGCGGGGATCGTCCAGCACACCGCGGCCGAGGACGGCGTCCTGCCCGCCGCGGCCGGGCTCGCCGCGTCGATGGCGGGCAAGGACGGCGCGGTCGTCGGGAGGATCCGCGCCGGGATGTACCGGGAGGCGCTGGAGGCGCTGCGCGGGCCGGTGTTCCCCTGACACGGGCCCTCGGCTACCGTCGGCTGAACCGGATTCGGTCGAGGAGGGATGCGGCATGCGCATCGGTATGGCGCTGAAGTACTCGGACGGCTTCACGGAGGCCGTCGAGGAACTGGCCGACTTCGAGAAGGCCGGACTCGACATCGTCTACGTTGCCGAGGCGTACGGCTTCGACGCGGTGAGCCAGCTCGGCTACATCGCCGCCAAGACCGAGCGGGTGGAGATCGCCTCCGGCATCCTCAACATCTACTCGCGGACGCCCGCCGCGCTGGCGCAGACCGCCGCGGGCCTGGACCACGTCTCCGGCGGGCGGTTCACGCTCGGCATCGGCGCCTCCGGGCCGCAGGTCGTCGAGGGGTTCCACGGCGTCCCCTACACCGCGCCCCTCGGCCGTACCCGGGAGGTCATCGAGATCTGCCGGAAGGCGTGGCGCCGCGAGGTCCTGCGGTACGAGGGCCGCCACTACACGCTGCCGCTGCCGGCGGACCGCGGCACCGGCCTCGGCAGGCCACTGAAGATCATCAATCGCCTGGTGCGGGCCGACATCCCGATCCTGGTCGCCGCGATCGGCCCGAAGAACGTCGAGCTCACCGCGGAGCTCGCCGACGGCTGGGAGCCGATCTTCTACCTGCCCGAGCGGGCCGCGGACGTGTGGGGGCCGTCCCTCGCCGCGGGCCGGGCCCGGCGCGACCCGTCCCTCGGCGACCTGGACGTGGTCGGGCAGGCCCCGCTCGCCATCGGCGAGGACGTCCAGGGGCTCCTGGAATTCGGCCGCCCGATGGCCGCGCTCTACATCGGCGGCATGGGCGCCAAGGGCAGGAACTTCTACAACGACCTGTGCCGCCGCTACGGCTGGGAGAAGGAGGCCGAGGAGATCCAGGACCTCTACCTGGACGGGAAGAAGGACGAGGCCGCCGCCAGGGTCCCTGACGAACTGCTGGAGAAGATGTCCCTCATCGGCCCCGAGGGGCACGTCCGCGAGCGTCTCGCCGCGATGCGCGAGTCCGGCGTCACCACGCTGAACGTCACCCCGATCGCCGGTGACCACGCGGGCCGCCTCGCGCTGATCGAGAAGATCCGGGAGATGGCCGACGCCCTGTGAGGGCCGCGGGACGGGCGCGGCGGCCGGACGCGGCCGCCGCCGGGCGCCGGGCACCGCCTAGAGTCCTGTCCATGGGTGAGTCGCACATCGGACGGCGCCGCCGGCTGGCCGCGCTCGTCGCGGAGCGGGACGCGGACGCGCTGCTGGTCACCCGGCTGGTCAACGTCCGCTACCTGACCGGCCTCGACAGCTCCAACGCCGCGCTGCTCGTCCCGTCCGAGGGCCCCGCCGTGCTGGCGACCGACGGGCGCTACGCCCGGATGGCCGCCGAGGTCTGCCCCGGGCTCCAGGTCGTCGTCGACCGGCAGGCCGCCGCCGCGCTGGCCGCCCTCGCCGAGGGCACCGGCGCCAGGCGGCTCGGGTTCGAGGCCCACGACCTCACCGTCGAGCGCCACGAGGAGCTCAAGGCCCGGGCGGACGTGACGTTCACCGACCTCGGCCGTCCCGTGGAGGACCTGCGCCGCGTCAAGGACGACGAGGAGATCGCGCTGCTGCGGGAGGCGTGCGCGATCACCTGCCGCGCGTTCGACGACGTCCTCCCGGAGATCCGCGCCGGCGTGACCGAGCGGGCCGTCGCCATCGCGCTCGAACGGCGGATGGTCGACCTCGGCGCCGAGGGGCCCGCGTTCGCCTCGATCGTCGCCTCCGGCCCGAACGGCGCGATCCCGCACCACCACCCGGGCGGCCGCGAGCTGCAGCCCGGCGACCTCGTGACCCTGGACTTCGGCGCGCTGTACGGCGGCTACCACGCCGACATGACCCGCACCGTCGCGATCGGCGAGCCCGCGCAGTGGCAGCGGGAGGTGTACGACCTGGTCCGCGAGGCGCAGCGCGCCGCGGTCGAGGCCGCCGTCCCGGGCGCCGAGACCAAGGCCGTCGACGCCGCCGCCCGCGACGTCATCACCGCCGCCGGGTACGGCGAGGCGTTCACCCACGGGCTCGGGCACGGCGTCGGCCTGGAGATCCACGAGGCTCCGCTCATGGGGTACGACCGGACCGGTAGGCTGGTGGATCGGGTTCCGATCACGGCGGAGCCGGGGGTCTATCTCGCGGGCCGCGGCGGGGTCCGCGTCGAGGACACGCTGGTGGTCCGCGCGGACGGCCCGGAACTCCTCACCACGACGACCAGGGACCTGCTCGTTCTGTAGAGCGCGCGGGACCGCGACCGGGAGAATGACGCAGTGGCGACGACGAACGACCTCAAGAACGGCATGACGCTGAACCTCGACGGCCAGCTGTGGACCGTCCAGGAGTTCCAGCACGTCAAGCCCGGCAAGGGCGGCGCGTTCGTCCGCACCAAGCTCAAGAACGTGCTGTCGGGCAAGGTCGTCGACAAGACCTTCAACGCCGGCACCAAGGTCGACGTGGCCAGCGTCGACAAGCGGGAGATGCAGTACCTCTACCGCGAGGGCGAGGACTTCGTCTTCATGGACACCGAGACCTACGACCAGCCCCACATCCCCGCGGGCGTCGTCGGCAGCGCCGCGGACTACCTGCTCCCCGAGCAGAACGCGGTGATCGCCTTCAACGAGGAGAACCCGCTGTACGTCGAGCTGCCCGCGGCCGTCGTCCTGCAGATCACCGAGACCGAGCCCGGCCTGCAGGGTGACCGCTCCACCGGCGGGAGCAAGCCCGCGACGCTGGAGACGGGCGCGCAGATCCAGGTGCCCCTGTTCATCACCACCGGCGAGAAGGTCAAGGTCGACACCCGCTCCGGCGAGTACCTCGGCCGCGGCTGATGGCCGCGAGGACCAAGGCCCGCAAACTCGCCCTGGACATCCTCTTCGCCGCCGAGCTGCGGGAGGAGGAGCCGTCCGCGGTGCTGGAGGCCCGGGGACGGCCCAACCAGGACGAGCTCGCCGAGTACCCGCACGCCGTCCGGCTGATCGAGGGCGTGCAGGAGCACCGCGAGCGGATCGACGAGCTGATCGCCACCTACGCCACCGGCTGGACGCTGGAGCGGATGCCCGTCGTCGACCGCAACATCCTGCGGATGGGCGCCTTCGAGCTGCTGTGGGTCGGGGACGTGCCGGACGGCGTCGCGGTCGCCGAGGCGGTCGGGCTGGCGACCGAGCTGTCCACCGACGAGTCCCCGCGCTTCGTCAACGGGCTGCTGTCGCGCCTCCAGCGGCTCAAGCCCTCGCTGTCGCTGTAATCCCGCGCCTCGGCGGCGCCGGGCAGGGCCGCGGGCTTCCCGGGTCCCGTCGCCGGTGCCCTCCGCAGCGGCTTCGCGCCCGGTCCGGGGCGGGAGACGGCTAGGGTGGGCGGGGATGAGCGACGTTAAAGGAGTGGCCGTGGACGGGCGGCAGCAGAAGCGGCCGCGAGGCGGCGGCCGGGTGCGCAGCGCCGTCCTGTGGGACGCGCTGCGCACCGTCCTGGACCGTATCGCCCCCGAGGACGGCCCCCGCGACGTCGTGGACGTGGGCGGCGGCACCGGCGGGTTCGCGGTCCCGCTCGCCGAGCTGGGCCACCGCGTCACCGTGGTCGACTCCAGCCCCGACGCGCTGGCCGCGCTGGAGCGCCGCGCCGCCGAGTCCGGGGTGCGGGTCCGCTCCGTCCAGGGCGACGCGGTCGACCTGCCCGACCTGCTCGGCCAGGACACCGCCGACCTGGTGCTGTGCCACAGCGTGCTGGAGTACGTCGACGACCCCGCCGCGGCGATGGCGGCGCTGACCGGCACCGTCCGCCCGGGCGGCTCGGTCAGCCTGCTGACCGCCGGGCAGGTCGCGGCCGCGCTGCACCGCGCGATCGCCGGGCACTTCGACGACGCCCGCCGGGTGCTCACCGGCACGTCCGGGCGGTGGGGCGAGGGCGACCGGATGCCCCGCCGGTTCACCCGGGAGACGCTGTCGTCGCTGGTGCGCGGCGCGGGGCTGCGCGTCGCCGAGCTGCACGGCGTCCGGATCTTCGCCGACCTCGTGCCGAGCGGCCTGGCCGACGCCGACGCCGACTCCGCCGAGGCGCTGATCGCGCTGGAGTCCGTCGCGGCCGTCCACCCCGTGCTGCGGGACCTCGCGACCCAGCTGCACCTGGTGGCCGACAAGCCGGTCCCGTGAGCGGGACCGCCGGGGGCGCGCGTGCGGCCGTCCCCCGAGGGAGGCCGCGTGAGCCGCAAGCAGCAGCTGCACCGGCCGGGCCCGCAGCCCGGCCCGCCGGCCGACGACACCGGCTGCGCGATCCTGCACGTCGACATGGACGCGTTCTTCGTCAGCGTGGAGCTGCTGGAGCGGCCCGAGCTGCGGGGCCGCCCGGTCGTCGTCGGGGGTGCGGGGCCGCGCAGCGTGGTGTCCGCCGCGTCCTATGAGGCGCGCAGGTTCGGGGTCCACTCGGCGATGCCGATGTCGCGGGCGCTGCGGCTGTGCCCGCAGGCGGTGGTCCTGCCCGTCGGCGGCGCCGACTACGCGCGGGTGTCCGCGGCGGTGTTCGAGATCTTCCGGTCGGTGACGCCGCTGGTGGAGCCGCTGTCCCTGGACGAGGCGTTCCTCGACGTGGCGGGCGCGGTGCGGCGGCTCGGCCGGCCCGCGGAGATCGCCCGGCAGATCCGCGAGCAGGTCCGCGCCCAGCAGGGCATTACCTGCTCGGTCGGCGTCGCCGGGACGAAGTTCGTCGCGAAGCTGGCCTCCACCCGCTGCAAGCCCGACGGCCTCCTCGTCGTGCCCGCCGACGGCGTCGTGGGGTTCCTGTACCCGCTGCCCGTCGCGTCGCTGTGGGGGGTGGGGGAGCGCACGGAGCAGACGCTCGCGCGGCTGGGCCTGCGGACGGTCGGGCAGCTCGCCCAGGTGCCGCCCGCGACGCTCCGGCGGGAGCTGGGCAACGCGGCCGGTGCCCATCTGCACGAGCTGGCGTGGGGCCGCGACCCCCGCCCCGTCGTCCCCCACACCCCCGACAAGAGCATCGGCGCCGAGGAGACGTTCGACACCGACGTCGACGACCCCGAGGTGATCCGCCGCGAGCTGCTGCGGCTGTCCGAGCGGGTCGGCGCCCGCCTGCGCCGGTCCGGGAACGCGGGACGGACGGTGAGCGTCAAACTCCGGATGGCGAACTTCAAGACGATCACCCGCGCGCGCACGCTCCGCGAGCCCACGGATCTCGCGCGTGTGATCTACATCACAGCCTGCGAGCTCTATGAGGGGGCCGGGCTGGATCGGGTACGACTCCGTCTGGTCGGGGTCCGGGTGGAGAACCTGGGTCCCGCCGACGAGGCCCCCCGTCAGCTGGCCTTGGACGAGCCGGAAAACGGCTGGCGCGAGGCCGAACGCGCGATGGATCAGGTGGCGGACCGGTTCGGCCGGGGCGCCGTCCGTCCCGCCGCGCTGATGCGTCCCGCGGACGGGCGGGACGCGGGTGACGGCGGTGGCGCGACGCGAGAAAGGGGTCGGTGAGGTGACCGGCAAGGGACCCTCGGTCGGCTGTTCGCTTCCGCACGCTCGTCGGGGCTCGTATTCTGGGCATATCACCGTTGAGGTTCCCGTCCTGCACCGGATACCCCGTCGCGGGGCTGTCGTTGGGAGGCGCCGTGCCGCTCTCTGAGCACGAGCAGCGCATGCTCGAACAGATCGAGTCGGCGTTGTACGCCGAGGATCCGAAGTTCGCTCACGCGGTCCGTTCCACGAACCCCCAGGTCCACTACAAGCGCAGGATCGTCAAGGCGGCCCTCGGCTTCGTGCTGGGCGTCTGCGCCCTGATGGCCGGCCTGGTGATCAACGCGGGGACGGCCACGATCGCGGTCAGCGTGACCGGCTTCCTGCTCATGGTCGTCTGCTGCGTGTGGGCGCTGACGAGCTGGAAGCGCATGACCGGCATCGGCAACGAGCCGGCCAAGCGGGGCCGCCAGGCCCGTCCCGCCAAGGCGGGGTTCATGGAGCGCATGGAAGAGCGCTGGCGTCGCCGCACCGAAGGCGACTGACCGGGACCCCGATCGGCTCCGACCGTCCTGGCCCGCCCGGCGGGCCAGGACGCGACGCTTTCAAGGGCGGGACCGCCCCGGCGGCCCCACCCTCGCCCCGCCTCCTCCCGCCGCGCGGGTGTGATCTTCGTCTCTCCCGTGCCGCGTGTCAGCGGCGCCGAAGCCGCGCCGGAAGCCCGTTCAGCCACTCGGTCAGCTCCGCCGCGCGGCCGCCAGCGGAGCGCAGCGTGCCCCGCGCCTCCGCCAGGGTGGACGGCGGCAGCAGGCGGGCGCGCCAGCGGGCCCGCCGGCCGACGGACGCGGCGAACGCCTCCCGGACCGTCCGCACGTCGGCGCGCAGCCGCTCCGGCGGCGCGGGCGGCAGGGACCGCGAGTAGCGGGCCAGCTCCTCGGCGCGGGCGATGCGGCCGAGGGCCTCCGAGCCCGCCGCGTCCAGCTCCAGCAGCTCCCCGAGCCGCCGCGCGGCGGCGCGCGGGGTGTCGCTCGGCGGCCAGTCCAGCCCGTGGTCGAGCGCGTCGGCGCGCATCTCCCGCCAGGCCGCGTGCGCGGCCCCCGCGGGATCGGTGGCCGCCGGGGCGCGCGGCCCGGCGGGTCCCGCGGACGGCGGCGGGACCAGCACCGCCCAGCGCCGCCGCCGGGTGAGCAGCCGCAGCAGCATCGGCACCGCCATCAGCAGCCCCACCAGGAGCGCGCCGGCCAGCCACGGCGCCGCGGAGAACCCGCGTCCGTCCTCCTCCGCGCCGACCGGGGCGCTCTCCGGCCCCTCGTCGTCCTGGCGGTGCCGGGGCCCGGCGCCCGCCGTCGCCGTCGGGTCGTCCTCGGGGGAGTCCGACGACGGGATGTCGGACGAGCCGTCGCTCTGCTGCGAGCCGCCCGGCACCGCGGGCTGGCTGTAGACCGGCGTGGTGGCCGTCCCCTGCCCGGACGAGCCCGAGGGCGTCGGCTCGAAGCGCACCCATCCGGAGCCCGCGAAGTACAGCTCCGGCCAGGCGTGCGCGTCACGCGAGCGCACCGTCCACTCGCCGGGCCGCGTCTCGGTTCCGGGTGTGTAGCCCATCGCGACCCGCGACGGGATGCCGAGGATCCGCGCCAGCAGCGCCATCGCCGCCGCGTACTGCTCGCAGTAGCCGCGCTTGCTGTGCAGCAGGAAGTCGACGAGGTCGCTGCCGTGCTGCGGCGCCGGCGCGGCCAGGTCGTAGACGAAACCGCCGGTCTGGGTGAACCAGCGCTGCAGGCGGACCGCCTGCCCGTGCATCGTCGACGCCCCGGCGGTGACCTTCTGGGCCAGCGCCCTGACCTCCGGCGGGACGTTCCGCGGGACCGCGGTGTACCGCGAGGCGATCTCGGCCGGATAGGGGAAGCCCCCGGCGGACGCGAGGTTCGCCGCCGTCGGCTGCGCGCGCAGGCTCCGCACGGTGAAGGAGCGCCCGCCCGCGGAGTCGCGCAGCGAGTACACCATCAGCGACGCCGGGTGCACCCGCCAGTCGCCCTTGATCGACACGCGGGAGGGGGCGTACGGCACCGGCAGGAACGTCATGTTCCGGACCTCGGGGCGCACCCGCACCCGCGTCGTCACCTCGTGGGCGGGGGCGACCTCCAGGCCCGGCGGCGCGGGGATGTCCCGGTCCGACAGCCGGTCCTTGGAGCTGCTCTTCAGGGCCGTGTACGTCCACCGGTCGCCGTCGAACCGGTCCAGGGCGTACAGGCGCAGGTAGTCGGGGCCCGCCGGGTCGTCGGAGCGGTAGGTGAGCACCACCGAGTCGTCCACCCGGGTCAGCTCCCGCTTCAGGCTGACGAGCGGGTCGGGCGTCGTCACCGTCTGGGTGCCGCCGCCGGAGCCCTCGCCCAGGCCGAACATGCCGCGCGGGTGGATGCCCGGCACCGCCATCGGCAGCGCCACGGCCACCGCGACCGCGCCGGCCCCGATCCGGCGGCCGCTGGCGGCGAGGGCCGCCCCGTCCGCGCGCGGCCGGGGCTCCTCCGGCGCCTGCGCCCCGGCCATCGGGACGTCCCCGGCCCGGCGCCGCGCGGTGACCGTCCGGCCCCAGCCGCCGACGCGCTCCCGGGCGTCGGCCATCAGCAGGGCCAGGAAGCCGGCCGCGCCGACGCCGAACGCGATCCAGCCGACCCCGTCGTCGCGGACCGCCGCGGGCACGCTGTACATCGCCAGCAGCGGCAGCCCGGCGGGGGCGGCGCGGCGCAGCCGCACGGCCAGCAGGTCCACCAGCGTCGCGACGGCGCCCACGCCCGCGGAGGCCAGCAGCGCGATGCCCGGGACGAGCGGCACCGGCGCCGCGTACCGGTTCGCCGCGTCCCAGCCCTCCGCCGCGAGGTCGGAGAGGTAGCGCAGCGACGCGGGCGACGGCACGACCCACAGCCACGCGCTGTCCCGGGCGTACACGGCGGTGAGGTAGACCAGCAGCGCGGCCAGACCGGCGAGCGGGCTGACGACGGCCGGCAGCCGGAACCGGCGCGCCAGCAGCCCCCCGCCCGCGACGGCCAGCACCGAGCCGAGCCCGGCCCAGAACCAGCCGTTGCTCTCGAACAGCGGGTACAGCCCGGCGGACCCGGCCAGCGTGGCCAGCCCCGCCATGAGCGTCATCCGGATCCTCACGAGGCGCCTCCGGCGAAGTGCTCGGCCCGGCCCGCCTGGGACCAGGCGGCGGCCAGCTCCGACGCCGACCGCACGGTCAGGACCCGCCAGCCTCCGGCGCGCAGCAGTCCCGCGGCGGCCTCGGCCGCGGCGCGCGCGGCGTCCGCCGCGTCCCCCGCCGGCGCCGCGCCGTCCTCGGGCGCGGCCACGCCGACCAGGACCGCGACGCAGGTCGCCGTGCCGCGCCGTGCCGCGGCCACCGAGCGCGCCTCCTCCGCCGTCAGCGACCCGAAGACCGCGACGACCAGGCCGTCGCCCTCCCGGCCGCTGCCGAGGGAGCCGCGCAGCTCCGCCAGCCCCTGCGTGAGGGCCGGGTTCCTCGACAGGTCGCAGACCGCGAGCCGGTCGAGCAGCAGCCCCTCGAAGGCGCCGTCGACCGAGGCGACCGCGCGCAGCACCTCGCCGGCGTCGGTGACGTAGCGCAGGCTCATCCCCGTCCGCCCCAGGTGGACGCCGATGGACGCGGTGACCGACACGCCCTGCTCGAACGAGCCGCCAGGCCCGTCGCCCCAGTGCGCGCCGCGGCGCGTGTCGAAGAACAGCGTGCCGCTGCTCTGCCAGTGCTGCTCCTCGCGCCGCACCATCAGCTCGCCGTGCCGCGCGGTGGACCGCCAGTGCACGCGGCGCAGGTCGTCGCCGTGCCGGTACTCGCGCGGGGCGACGTCGTCCTCGCCCGCCGCCGACACCGCGCGGGCGACGCTGTCGCCGCCGCCCGTCCAGGCGCCGGCGAGCCGTCCCGCCGGGAGCGGCACGATCGCGGGCGTCACCGTGAGCCGGTCGGACAGGCTGAACGAGCGCACCAGCTCCACCATCCCGAACGGGTCGGCGAGCCGGACGGTCAGCGGCCCCACGCGGTAGCGGCCGCGCACGTCCGAGCGGATCCGGTAGCCGAGCTCGCGGGACCCGCGCGGCTCGATGCGGTCGAGCACGAACCTGGCCCGCCCGCCGAGCGTGTAGGGGACCTGGTCCTCCACCATCAGCAGCCCGCTCGGCAGCCGCGACACGTTCTCCAGCCGCAGGTCGACGCGGGCCTCGTGGCCCACCGGCAGCCGCCCGGGCGCGAGCCGCCGCGCGCACGCGAGCCGGTACCGCGTGCGCGACACCGCGAGGGTGGACAGCAGCGGCAGCACCAGGACGAGCACCCCGGCGCGCAGCAGGTCGCGCTCGCCGAGGACGAACGCGCAGACGATCGCGGTCGCACCGGCGGCCACGAAGGACCGCCCGCGGGTGGTGAGACCGGCCAGCGCTCGCCTCACCGGGTCACTTCCGGGGGGAGGGGACCGGCAGCCGGCGCACGAGGTCGGCGACGACCTGCTCGGGACGGCGGCGCTCCACCTGCGCCTCCGCGGTCGGCAGCAGCCGGTGGGCGAGGACCGGGACGGCCAGGTCCTGGATGTCGTCGGGGACGACGTAGTCGCGCTCGTCCAGCGCCGCGTACGCCCGCGCCGCCCGCACCAGGTGCAGGGTGGCCCGCGGCGACGCGCCGAGCCGCAGCTCGGGGTGGGCGCGAGTGGCCGAGACCAGCTCGATGGCGTACTGCCGGACGGACTGCGCCACGTGCTGGTGCCGCACCACCTCGATGAGGTCGCGGACGTCGGCGGCGTGCGCGACCGGGGACAGCCGGTCCAGCGGCGACGCCTGGCCGTGCGCGTCGAGCATCTCCAGCTCGGCGGCGGGGTCGGGGTAGCCCATCGAGATGCGGGCGGTGAAGCGGTCCCGCTGCGCCTCGGGCAGCGGGTAGGTCCCCTCCATCTCCACCGGGTTCTGCGTGGAGATCACCATGAAGGGGCGCTCCAGCGCGTAGGTGGTGCCGTCCACCGTGACCTGGCGTTCCTCCATGCACTCCAGCAGCGCCGACTGCGTCTTCGGGGACGCGCGGTTGATCTCGTCGCCGACGACGATGTTGGCGAACACCGGCCCGGGCTTGAACTCGAACTCGCGCAGCTCCTGGTTGTAGGCGCTCACCCCGGTGATGTCGCTGGGCAGCAGGTCGGGTGTGAACTGCACCCGCCGCACCGAGCAGTCGACCGAGCGCGCGAGCGCCTTGGCGAGCATCGTCTTGCCGACCCCGGGCACGTCCTCGATGAGCAGGTGCCCCTCCGCCAGCAGCACCGTCAGCGCGAGCCGGACGACCTTGGGCTTGCCCTCGATGACCGACTCCACCGCGTCCCGGATCTTGTTGGCGACCTGGGCGAGCCCGTCCAGGCCGCGGTCCGGCCCCGGACGGCCGGTGCCGTCGCGCGGGGAGGAGTGCGGGGATGCCGGGGGGTCGGCCTCTTTGAACGACTCGCCATGCGTGCCTACTGCCACCAAACCCTCCTCAGCCGTCCCGGCCGGTGTGGTGTGCCTGAAGGCCCCTGACGGGGCCCGCCCCCCGAACGAAGGGGGCCGGCCTTTCCGGCGAGCCGGTACGGCGCTTATTAAGTGCCCGCCCAACCGACAGTACGTTGTCGGAACGCCCATCGCGATGTTCATGCGGAACGCGAGCCCATTGTGCTCCACAGAGATCGCGGTCACAGCCGGAAGAGCGCACCGCGCCACTTCCCTCCACCCCGGCCGCTCCCGCCGCGGCGGCGTTGCGCGGAGTGGCGTCCGCGGCCCGTTCTGTTCCGTGCTGCCACCGCGCCCCGCGGACGCGGCACGCGGAGGGGCCCCGGCGCACCCCACTCCACACCACCCCTTCTGACCTGCGTCTTTCTAGACGAACTGATCGTCGGAAGGGTGTTTTTCTTGTTGACGGTGGGGAAGAGTGGAGTAGAGTGGGGCGCCGTGGGGAGCAGTAGCGCCCCATGCGGCGCGGGAGGTGGGGCCGGTGTTCCTCGGCACCCATTCGCCGCGTCTCGACGACAAGGGACGACTGTTCCTGCCGGCGAAGTACCGCGAGGAGCTGTCGGGGGGATTGGTGATCACGAAGGGCCAGGAACGCTGCCTGTACGTCTTCCCCATGGCGGAGTTCCAGCGCATCACCGAGGCTCTGCGCGCCGCGCCGGTCACCGAGAAGACGGTCCGCGCCTACAGCAGGGTCTTCTTCGCCAGCGCCTCCGACGAGGTCCCCGACAAGCAGGGCCGCGTCACCATCCCGCCACCGCTGCGGGCCTACGCGGGCCTTTCCCGCGACTGCACGGTCATCGGTGCCAACACGCGTCTGGAGATCTGGGACGCGCGCGCCTGGGAGTCCTACCTGGAGCAGGAGGAACAGGCGTTCTCCGACGTCTCGGAGGAGGTGTTGCCAGGGATCCTCTGAGAATCGACTCGTCGGTCCGTTGACCGGCACTGGCCCACGTTCGGCCAGGTCTCCAGCCGCTCTCCGAGCCAGCTGGCGCAGCTTCCCCGGTGCCAGACGGCGACCCCCCGCGCGACAAACGCGGTGTTCTTCCTCTAGGGCAGCGGATGGGGACCTGGCCGGGCGAGGCCGCCGCCGGGGGACACAGGGACGGCCCGTCCCGGGGGGCAACGGGGGTCGCCCTCCGCAGGCGGCAGGTCCGGTCCGGCGATGCCACGCAGTCCGCGAGCGAGTGGCAGCACAGCAGGGGGTGAACCATGGACGTGGGAGACCACGCGGCCGAGGCCGGTCACATACCGGTCATGCTCGGTCGCGTCCTGGAACTTCTCGCCCCCGCGGTGGACGCCGTCACCGGCCGCGACCCCGTCTATCTCGACGCCACCCTCGGCATGGGCGGGCACGCCGAGGCGATGCTCGCGGCCCATCCGCGGCTGCGCCTCATCGGCCTCGACCGCGACACCACCGCGCTGGAGCGCTCCGCCCGCCGGCTCGCCCCGTACGGCGGCCGCGCGACCCTGGAACACGCCGTCTACGACGAGATCCCCGCGGTGCTCGGCAGGCTCGGGGTCCCCGTGGTGGACGCCGTCCTGTTCGACCTCGGCGTCTCCTCCCCGCAACTGGACGAGGCCGACCGCGGCTTCGCCTACTCCTACGACGCGCCGCTCGACATGCGGATGGACCGCACGCGGGGGCGCACCGCCGCCGAGGTGGTCAACGGCTATCCCGCCGCCGACCTCGCGCGGATCCTGCGCGAGTACGGCGAGGAGCGCTTCGCCCAGCGGATCGCCTCGGCGATCGTCCGCGAGCGCGAGCGCGCCCCGCTGGACTCCACCCGCCGCCTCGCCGACCTCGTCCGCACGGCCATCCCCGCCGCGACCCGCCGCACGGGCGGCAACCCCGCCAAACGTACCTTCCAGGCGCTGCGCATCGAGGTCAACGGCGAGCTGGACGCCTGGCGCCGGGCGCTGCCCGCGGCCCTCGGCGCACTCCCGGTCGGCGGCCGCGTCGCGGTCCTGGCCTACCACTCCCTGGAGGACCGCGTCACCAAGCAGGTCCTCGCCGCCCAGGCGGCCGACACCACCCCTCCGGACCTGCCCGTCCCGCTGCCCGAGCACGAGCCGCGCTTCCGGCTCCTGACGCGCGGGGCCGAGCTGCCGTCCGACGAGGAGACCACGACCAACCCACGGGCCGGATCGGCGCGGTTGCGCGCCGGCGAGCGCGTCCGGGAGGCGACATGACCACGACGACCGGACGACCGCCGGCTGCCCCGCCCGCAAGGAAGGCGCCGGAGAAGAAGGCACCGGAGAAGAAGGCGCCGGCGAGGCCCGCCGGGGGAGCCGCCGGGGCCGCGCGGGCCACGCCCGCGAAGGCCGCGCCCGTCAGGCCCGAACCCGCGCCCAAGGCGAAGGAGACGGCGAAGGCGCCGGCCGCGGGCGCCCGCAAGGCGGGACGCGCCGCGAGGCAGGCCCCGCCGCGCGCCCCGTTCGTGCTGCTCATCTGCGGGCTCCTCGGCGGCGCGCTGGTAAGCCTGCTGCTGCTCAACACCGTGCTCGCCAAGGACGCCTTCACCCTGACGCGTTTGCAGCAGAGCAACAAGATGCTCGAACAGCAGCGTCAGGCGTACGAGGAGGAGATCGCGCGCGAGGACTCCCCGCAGTCGATCGCCGGCAAGGCCAGGAACCTCGGCATGAAGCCGCGGGAGGGGATGGCGTTCGTCGACGGCGACACCGGCCGGACCAGCGGCCCGAGCCTGCGGCCGGTGCCGCACTCGGCGGCGGCGTCGGCGGGCGCGGCGAGCGTCCTCGGCATCCCCGGCACCGTCGTCCCCGGCGATCCGCGCGCCCACGGCGCCCCGGCGGGGACGGACGCGCCGTGAGGGCCGGCGGCGCCCCGGGGGAGCGGGTGGCGCGGTGACGAAGCGCCCGGGACGCGGGACCGCCGGGCGTCAGACCGGCGGCCCGCGCCCGTCCGGGGGACGGGCCGACGGAGCGGGCCGCGCGGGCAAGAAGGGCGCCGGGCCCCGCCGTCCGGGCCGGGGCGCCGTCCCTCCGTCCCGCAAGGGCACCACGGGGGCGAAGCCGTCCGGTGCGAAGCCCGCCGAACCCAAACCCCCCGCGAAGGCCGAGTCGAAGCCCAAGCCGAAACCCAAACCGAAGCCGGGATCCAAGCCGGGACCCAAGCCCGGCTCCAAGTCCGGTGCCAAATCCGGCACCAGGACCGGTACGAGGTCGGAGGCCAGGCCGGGGTCCAGGGCCCCGGCGCGGGAGCCCGGGGCACGCCGGGAGGGCCCGCGCCAGGGCGGCGCCGGACGCCCGCCCCGTCCCGCCGCGGGCGCAGGCGCGGGCTCGGGACGGCGCCCTCCCGTCCGCAGGCCGCGCACCCGGACGCCGTTCCACCGCCGCGACCCGCTCAAGCGGCTGAACGTCGGCCTGCTCGTCGTGGCGTTCGTGCTGTCCCTGTTCGCCGGGCGCCTCGTCCAGCTCCAGACCATCGAGTCGGGCAAGTACACCGAGAAGGCGATGCGGCAGCGGCTCCAGCGGATCGACCTGCCGGCCGTCCGCGGCGGGATCACCGACGCGCAGGGCCACCCGCTCGCCATGACGGTGGAGGCCCGCGCGATCTTCGCCGACCCCTACGTCATCAGGCCGGAGCGGCGCCAGGCCGTCGTGAACGCGCTCGCCCCCACGCTCGGGCTGAACCCGGCCTCGGTGATGAAGGCCATCAGCAGGACCGGCACCCGGTTCGTGTACCTCGCGCACGGCGTCCGGCCCGACCAGGCGCGGCTCATCACGTCCTGGCGGCTCCTCGGCATCGGGACATTGCCGGAATACCGCCGCGAATACCCCAACAACGCGGTGGGTGCGGGCGTCATAGGGTTCGTGAACGGTGAAGGGCAGGGCGCCGCCGGGCTGGAGCACTCCATGAACGGCGTGCTCGCCGGGCGGGCCGGCTGGCAGCAGGTGGAGATCAGTCCTGAGGGCCAGCACATCCCCATGGGCGAGGACCAGCGGCGCCCGTCGGTGCCCGGCACCGGCGTCCGGCTCACGCTGATGCGCGACCTGCAGTTCGAGGCGCAGCGGGCGATCGAGAAGCAGGTCAGGGCCACCGGCGCGCGCGGCGGCACGGTGATCGTCATGGACCCGCGCGACGGCCGGCTCCTGGCGATGGCGTCCGCGCCCGGCTACGACCCCAACGACTACGGCCGCACCGACCCCGACCGGTGGGGCAGCCCCCTGGTGCAGGAGGCCTACGAGCCGGGCAGCACGGGCAAGGTCGTCACGGCCGCCGCCGCGATGGAGAAGGGCGGGATCCGGCCCGACACGACGTTCCTCGTCCCCGACCGGATCCGCAAGTACGACCAGGTCTTCCACGACTCGCACACCCACGCGCCCGAGCGGCTCACCTTCGCCGGGGTGCTCGCCAAGTCCAGCAACGTCGGCACCATCATGGCCAGCGAGCAGATCACCTCCCAGCAGCTCTACCAGACGCTGCGCGACTTCGGGTTCGGCCAGAAGACCGGCCTGCCGCTGCCGGGCGAGACGCCCGGGCTGCTCCAGCCGCCGTCCCGGTGGTCGGGCACCGACCGCTACCCGATCGCCTTCGGCCAGACCGTCTCGGTCAACGCCGTGCAGATGGCGAGCGTCTACGCGACCATCGCCAACGGCGGCGTGCGCGTCGCCCCCACCCTCGTCGCGGGCACGGTCGGCGAGAACGACCGCTTCACGCCCGCGCCCCCGCCCGAGCGCAAGCAGGTCATCAGCGCCGCCACGGCACGGCAGATCAGCGACATGCTGGAAGGCGTCACCACCGACGAGGGCACCGCGCCGAAGGCGCAGATCCCCGGCTACCGCGTGGCGGGCAAGACCGGCACCGCCGAGATCGTCAACCCGCGCTGCCGCTGCTACCGGGGCGGCGGGTACACCGCCTCCTTCGCCGGGTTCGCCCCGGCCGACGATCCCCAGCTCGTCGTCCAGGTCGTCCTGCAGGCCCCCAGGCGGGGCAGCCACTATGGTGGCGATGCGGCCGCGCCGGTCTTCAGGGACGTGATGGGCTTCGCCCTGCAGACCCAGAAGATCCCGCCGACGGGGAGCAGGCCGCCGATCGCCAAGATCTACGCCGGAGGCTGAGCCCAGCGAGTACCCTCCTCGCCGTGAGTTCACGACCCGTGTCCCCGCAGTCCCGTTCCGCTCGCAACGAAAGAAACGCCATGCGTCCCACCACCAATCCGGCCCGTCCGCTGACCGGGCTCGCGGCGCTTCTCGGCATCGAGCGGGGCGACGGCGGCGCAGGCCGGTCCGGCGGCGGGGGCGGCATCTGGGCCGGCATCGCCGCGACGGGGATCACGCACGACTCGCGCGCGGTGATGCCCGGCGACCTGTACGCCGCGCTGCCGGGAGCGCGCGCCCACGGCGCCCAGTTCTCCGCGCAGGCCGCGCAGGCCGGCGCGGTCGCGATCCTCACCGACCCGGACGGCTACGACGAGGCGGCCGCCACGGGGCTGCCGGTGCTCGCCGTGGCGGACGTCCGCGCCCGCCTCGGCGAGGCCGCCGCCTGGGTGTACGGGGAGCCCGCGCGCGACCTGCTGCTCATCGGCGCGACCGGCACCAGCGGCAAGACCACCACCGTGTTCCTGCTGGAGGCCGGGCTGCGCGCCGCGGGGATCGAGACGGGCCTCGTCGGCGGCGTCGAGATCCGGGTCGGCGACTCCCGCGTCGAGAGCTCGCTGACCACCCCCGAGTCCACCGACCTGCACGCGCTGTTCGCGATGATGCGCGAGCGCGGCGTCGGCGCCGCCGCGATGGAGGTCTCCAGCCACGCCCTCGCGCAGGGACGCGTCGGCGGCGCCCACTACGACGTCGCGATCTTCACGAACCTGTCCCAGGACCACCTCGACTACCACCCGACCATGGCGGACTACTTCGCCGCCAAGGCGAGGCTGTTCACGCCGGAGTACTCGCGGGTGGGCGTGGTCAACCTCGACGACCACTACGGGCGCAGGCTGCTGGAGACCGCCACCGTCCCGACCACGACGTTCTCGGCCACCGGCGACCCGGCGGCCGACTGGCGCGCCGAGGACGTGCGGATCGGCGCCGACGGGAGCGTCTTCCGCATCGTCGGGCCGGGCGGGATCGAGGCCGACGCCGCCGTCCAGCTCGCCGGGCCGTTCAACGTCGCCAACGCGCTCGCCGCGATCGTGGCGCTGGTGGAGGCGGGCATCCCGCTGCCCGCCGCGGTGCGCGGGGTCGGCTCGCTGCCGGGCGTCCCCGGACGGCTGGAGCGCGTCGACGAGGGCCAGGAGTTCGTCGCGCTCGTCGACTACTCCCACAAGCCCGGCGCGGTCGAGGCCGTCCTGACCGCGCTGCGCCGCGTCACCGAGGGCCGGCTGACGGTGGTGCTCGGCTGCGGCGGCGACCGCGACCGCGGCAAGCGCCCGCTGATGGGCGAGGCCGCGGCCCGGCTCGCCGACATGGCGTACTTCACCAACGACAACCCGAGGTCGGAGGACCCGCTGGCGATCCTCGCCGCTATGGTCGAGGGCGGGCTGAAGGTGCCGCAGGCGCAGCGGGCCGACATCGTCGTCGAACCCGACCGCGCCGCCGCCATCGCGCTGGCCGCGGGCCGGGCCCGGCGCGGCGACGTGCTGGTCATCGCCGGCAAGGGACACGAGCAGGGCCAGTACGCGGCGGGCGAGGTGCAGCCGTTCGACGACCGCGAGGTCCTCCGCGAGGCGCTGCGCCGCCGCGGCGGCCGCCAGGACGAGGGAACAAGAGGGGACGGGACGCGAGCGTGATCCCACTTCCGCTGTCGACGATCGCGGAGATGACGGGGGGCGCCCTCCACGGGCCCCCCGGCGCCGTGGTGAGCGGGCCCGTGGTCATCGACTCCCGGGCGGCAGGGCCCGGGACGCTGTTCGCGGCGCTGAAGGGCGACCGCGCCGACGGGCACGACTTCGTCCCCGGCGCGCTCGCCGCGGGCGCCGCCGGGGTGCTCGCGCAGCGCCCCGTGGACGGCCCGGCCGTGGTCGTCGCCGATGTCCGGGAGGCGCTCGGGCGGCTGGCCCGCGGCGTCCTCGGGCGGCTGCCGGACGTGACCGTCACCGCGGTCACCGGCTCGGCCGGCAAGACCTCCACCAAGGACCTCATCGCGCAGGTCGTGTCCCGCGCCGGGCCCGTGGTGTGGCCGCCCGGGTCCTTCAACAACGAGATCGGGCTGCCGCTCACCGTGCTGCGCGCCGACGAGGGCACCCGGCACCTGGTGCTGGAGATGGGCGCCCGGGGCATCGGCCACATCGCCTACCTGACCGGGATCGCCCGTCCCGACGTCGGCGTCGTGCTGAACGTCGGCACCGCCCATGTCGGCGAGTTCGGCAGCAGGGAGAACATCGCCCTGGCCAAGGGCGAGCTCGTCGAGGCCGTCCCGCCGGGCGGCACCGCCGTCCTCAACGCCGACGACCCGCTGGTGTCGGCCATGGCGTCCCGGACGCGGGGACGGGTCGTCACCTTCGGCCGCTCGCCGGAGGCGGCCGTCCGCGCCGTGGACGAGACGCTCGACGACCGGGGCCGCGCCCGGTTCACCCTCGTCACGCCCGAGGGCGCGGCGCCGGTCGCGCTGCGCCTGCACGGCGCGCACGCCGTCCCGAACGCGCTGGCCGCCGCCGCGGCCGCGCGCGCGGCGGGCCTCGCGCCGGACACGGTCGCGGACGCGCTGTCGGAGGCCCGGACCGCCAGCCGCTGGCGGATGGAGGTCACCGAGCGGGACGACGGCGTGACCGTCGTCAACGACGCCTACAACGCCAACCCCGACTCGACGCTCGCCGCGCTCGACACCCTCGGCCACCTCGCCCGGGGCCGGCGCGCGTTCGCGGTGCTGGGGGAGATGGCCGAACTGGGCGCCGCGTCTGTGGCGGAACATGCCAAGATCGGGCAGCATGTCGCGCGCAGCGGGTTCGCCGGCCTCATCGTCGTCGGCGCGAACGCGGCGCCGATGGCCGAAGGGGCCGGGCAGGTGGCGTCATGGACGGGAGAGTGCGTACAGGTGGATGACGTCGGCGCGGCCGTGACCGCGCTCAGCGAGCGGCTCCGGCCGCGGGACGTCGTGCTGGTGAAGGGCTCCCGCGTGGCCGGCCTGGAGCGGGTGGCCGAGGCGATCCTCGACGGCCGCGCCGGGGAGGCCGCCCGATGACCAACATCATCATCGCCGCCGGGGTGGCGCTGATCTTCGTCATGGTCGGCACCCCGGTGTGGATCCGGATCGTCAACCGGCTGGGCTACGGCCAGATGATCCGGGACGAGGGTCCCGAGGCGCACCTCACCAAGCGCGGCACCCCCACGATGGGCGGGACGGTCTTCATCGTCGGCTCGCTCGTCGGCTACGCCGCGGCGCACCTGTTCACCGGGAACGCCCCGACGGTCTCGGGCATCCTCGTGCTGTTCCTGATGACGGGCCTCGGCCTGGTCGGGTTCGTGGACGACTACATCAAGGTGTTCAAGCAGCGCAGCCTCGGCCTGCGCAGCGGCGCCAAGATGATCGGCATCGTCCTCGTCGGCGTGGTCTTCGCGGTCGCGTCGCTGAACTTCCCCAACGGCTACGACATCACCCCCGCCGACCCCCACCTGTCCTTCCTCCGCGACTTCGGCCCCTCGATCGGCCCGTACCTGTTCGTGGTGTGGGCGCTGCTGCTCATCGCCGCCATGTCCAACGGCGTGAACCTGACCGACGGCCTCGACGGCCTCGCGGCGGGTCCCGCCGGGATGGTGCTCGCCGCCTACGTGATCATCGGCAACTGGCAGCTGCGCAACAGCTGCTACGACTTCGCGCTGGCCCCCAACTGCTACAGCGTCCGCGACCCCCTGGACCTCGCGGTGGTCGCCGCGGCCGTGCTCGGCGGCGTGTTCGGCTTCCTGTGGTGGAACGCCCCGCCCGCCAAGATCTTCATGGGCGACACCGGCTCGCTGGCCCTCGGCGGCGTGCTGGTGGGCCTCGCGATCCTCACCCGCACCCAGTTCCTGCTCGCGATCCTCTGCGGGCTGATCGTGATGATCACCCTGTCGGTGATGATCCAGGTCGGCGGGTTCAAGCTGACCGGCAAACGCGTGTTCAAGATGGCGCCGCTGCAGCACCACTTCGAGCTGTCCGGCTGGGCCGAGACCACGATCGTCGTGCGCTTCTGGCTGATGTCGGCGCTGTTCGTCGCGATCGGCATCGGCCTGTTCTACCTGGAATGGATGCCCAAGAAGTGACCACCAGCCCCTGGGACGGCCTGGACGTCTGCGTCGCCGGCCTCGGCGTGTCGGGCCGCGCGGCGGCCCGGGCGCTCGCGGCGCGCGGCGCGCGCGTCACCCTCGTGGAGGCCCGCGACGACGACGAGTGGCGGCGGCACGCGGCCGGGCTCGCCGGGCACGGCGTCACCGTCCGGCTCGGCGACGGCGAGACCCTCCCCGAGGGCACCGCCCTGGTGGTGACCTCGCCCGGCTGGCGCCCGGACGCGCCGCTGCTCGCCGCGGCGGCCGCCGCGGGCGTCGAGATCATCGGCGAGGTCGAGCTGGCGTGGCGGCTGCGGCCCGCCCACGGGGCGGCGCCGTGGCTGGCCATCACCGGGACCGACGGCAAGACCACCGTCGTGCGGATGCTGGCGTGCATGCTCACCGCCGCGGGGCACCGTGCCCTCGCCGTCGGCAACGTCGGGACGCCGATCGTGGAGGCCGTCGCCGGCGACGGCGGAGGGGGCCCCGGTGACGCGCCCGAGCCCTACGACGTGCTGGCCGTGGAACTGTCGAGCTACCAGCTGCACTGGTCGAGCTCCCTCGCCCCGGCGGCGGCGGCCGTGCTGAACATCGCGCCCGACCACCTCGACTGGCACGGCTCCATGGACGCCTACGTCGCCGCCAAGGCCAAGATCTTCGCGCCGGGCGCCGTCGCGGTCTACAACGCCGACGACGCCACGTCCGCCGCGCTGGCGGAGAAGGCGGAGGGCGTGCCGCGGAGGGCGGGCTTCACCCTGCGGACGCCGCGTCCCGGGGAGCTGGGCGTCGTCGAGGACCTGCTGGTCGACCGGGCGTTCACCGCCGACCCGGCGCACGAGGCCGCCGAGCTGGCCGCGCTGGACGACGTCCGCCCGTTCGCGCCGCACAACGTCGCCAACGCGCTGGCGGCGGCGGGCCTCGCGCGGGCGTTCGGCGTGCCGCCCGAGGCCGTCCGGGAGGGGCTGCGGGCCTTCGTCCCCGACCCGCACCGCATCCAGCACGTCGCCGACGTCGCGGGCGTCTCCTACGTCAACGACTCCAAGGCGACGCAGCCGCACGCCGCCGCCGCGTCCCTGGCCGCCTACGAGCCGGTGGTGTGGATCGCGGGCGGCCTCCTCAAGGGCCTGGACGTCGACGACCTGGTGCGCTCCTGCGCCGGGCGGCTTCGCGGCGTGGTGCTCATGGGACGCGACCGGCACCGGATCGCCGCGGCACTCGCGCGACACGCCCCGGATGTCCCGGTCGTGGACGTCGCCGACACCGACACTGGGGCCATGGACCGCGTCGTCACCGAAGCCGCCGGGCTCGCCCGTCCCGGCGACACCGTGCTGCTCGCCCCCGTCGGGGCCTCCTTCGACATGTTCGCCAACTACCCGGCCCGCGGGGACGCCTTCATCGCCGCCGTCGAGCGGCTCGCCGGGGACGCGCGGTAGCGATGGCCGCCGTACCGGCGCAGGAGGAGGGCGGCGGGCGCGCCGGGCCGCGCGAGCAGGTGGCCGCCGCCGTCGGCCTGCTCGACCGCCCCCTCACCTCCTACTACCTGGTGCTGGGCTGCTCGGTGATGCTGCTGGCGCTCGGCCTGACGATGGTGCTGTCGGCGTCCAGCGTCAAGCAGCTCCAGGCGACCGGCTCGGCGTACACGCTGTTCCAGAAGCAGGCCATCTGGATGGCGATCGGGCTGCCCGGCATGTGGCTGGCGTCCCGGCTGCCCGTCAGGACGTTCCGCGCGCTGGCGTACCCGCTGCTGCTGCTGTCGGTCGTCGCGCTGGCGCTGGTGCTCATCCCCGGCCTCGGGCGCAGCGCGGGCGGCGCGACCCGCTGGATCAGCTTCGGGCCCTTCCAGCTCCAGCCCTCCGAGCCCGCCAAGCTCGCCCTGGTGCTGTGGGGCGCGGACCTGCTGGCCCGCAAGGAGCGGCTGGGGCAGCTCACCGAGTGGCGGCCGCTGCTCGTCCCGCTGCTGCCCGGGGCGGGGGTGCTGGTGCTGCTGGTGATGCTCGGCAACGACCTCGGCACCACGCTCGTCCTGCTGACGATCTTCCTGGCGCTGCTGTGGGTCGTCGGCGCCCCCGGGCGGCTGTTCCTCGGCATCGCCGGGCTGGTCTGCCTGCTGGTGTCGATCCTCATCATCGTCGAGCCGTACCGGATGCAGCGGCTCACCGGCTTCCTCGACCCCTCGGGCAACGAGCTGACCAGCAACTACCAGGGCATCCAGGGGCTGTTCGCGGTCGCCTCCGGCGGCCTGTTCGGCACCGGCCTCGGGGAGGGGCGCGCCAAATGGGACTACCTGCCGCACGCCGAGACCGACTTCATCTTCGCGATCGTGGGGGAGGAGTTCGGGCTCGTCGGCACGCTCGTCGTGCTCGGCCTGTTCGGGCTGCTCGCCTACGCCGGGCTGCGGATCGCCCGGCGCGTCAAGGACCCGTTCACCAGGCTCGCCGCCGCGGGCGCCACCGCCTGGCTGGTGGTGCAGGCCATCGTCAACATCGGCGCGGTGATCGGCGTGCTGCCGATCACCGGCATCCCGCTGCCGCTGGTGTCCTACGGAGGCTCGGCGCTGATCCCGACGCTCCTCGCGCTCGGGATGCTGCTCGCCTTCGCCAAACGCGAGCCGGGCGCGCGGCAGGCACTCTCCGCACGGGGTCCCGGACCGGTCGTGAGGGCTCTAAGCTGGCTGGGCCTGGCACGGCGTTGAAACCCCCCTCCGGGGTGCCGGCGGATCCGGCGCCCGCGAACGCCGTCCCGCGCCGCGGGGCGTGGCACCCGACAAGTCGAACACGCTGAGGAGTTGTCAACGAGCATGAGGGTTGTCCTGGCCGGCGGCGGCACCGCCGGACACATCGAGCCCGCGCTGGCCCTCGCCGACGCGCTGCGCCGCAACGACCCGAACGTCGGGATCACCTGCCTCGGGACGGAACGCGGCCTGGAGACCCGGCTCGTCCCGCAGCGGGGCTACGAACTCGCCCTGATCCCCCCGGTGCCGCTGCCGCGCACGCTGACCCCGCAGCTGCTGTCGGTCCCCGGCCGGCTGCGCGGCGCCATCAACGCGGCGGCCTCCGTCCTCGACCAGGCCAGGGCCGACGTCCTGGTGGGCTTCGGCGGCTACGTCGCCACCCCCGGCTACCTCGCCGCCCGCAAGCGCAAGGTGCCGATCATCGTGCACGAGGCCAACCCCAAGCCCGGCCTCGCCAACAAGCTCGGCGCCCGCTTCACCGACCACGTCGCGGTCTCCCACTCCGACTCGCCGCTGCCGAACGCCACGTTCGTCGGGATCCCGCTGCGCCGCGAGATCGCCGCGCTCGACCGGCTGGCGATGGGCGACAAGGCCCGGTCCTACTTCGGGCTGCTGCCCGACCTCCCCACGCTGCTGATCTTCGGCGGGTCGCAGGGCGCCCGGTCCCTCAACCAGGCCGCGGTCGCCGCCGCGCCCTACTTCCGGCAGGCGGGCATCCAGGTCCTGCACATCGTCGGGCCCAAGAACACCGAGGAGCCCGAGCCGGCCGCCGGCGGCCCCCAGTACGTCACCATCCCCTACTGCGACCGGATGGACCTCGCCTACGCCGCCGCGGACATGGCGATGTGCCGGGCCGGCGCGATGACCTGCGCCGAGCTCGCCGCGGTCGCCCTCCCGGCGGTGTACGTGCCGCTCCCGATCGGCAACGGCGAGCAGAAGCTCAACGCCGAGCCGATCGTCGCGGGCGGCGGCGGGATGCTGGTCGACAACGCCGAGCTGTCACCCGACTGGATCGCCCACAACCTGCTGCCCGTCCTGGCCGATCCGGGCCGGGTCGCGCACATGTCCGAGGCGGCCGGGCGGATGGGCCGGCGGGACGCCGACGTGGCGCTGGCGAAGATGGTCCATGACGTCGTGGGTGCCGCCGGCGCGGCCGGCGCCCGATGAGCCTGATCAGCCCCGGTGAGGTCGTCCCGGCCGGGGACCTCGGCCGGGTCCACTTCATCGCCATCGGCGGCGCCGGGATGTCCGGCATCGCGCGGATCATGCTGCGCCGCGGGATCGCCGTGTCGGGCAGCGACGCCCGCGACTCCGAGCTGCTCGGCCAGCTCGGCGACCTCGGCGCCAAGGTCTTCGTCGGGCACGACGCCGCGCACGTCGGCGACGCCGACACGGTCGTGGTCTCCACCGCGATCCGCGAGGGCAACCCCGAGCTGGTCGCCGCCCGCGAGCGCGGCCTGCGCATCCTGCACCGCTCCGCCGCGCTCGCCGCGCTCATGGCCGGGCGCCGGGCCGTCGCCGTCGCCGGCACCCACGGCAAGACCACCACCACCTCGATGCTGACGGTCGCGCTCCAGCACGCCGGGGCCGACCCGTCCTACTGCATCGGCGGCCAGCTCGTCACCACCGGGCTCGGCGCGGACGAGGGCCGGGGCGAGGTGTTCGTCGCCGAGGCCGACGAGAGCGACGGCTCGTTCCTCATGTACAGCCCGCACATCGCGGTCGTCACCAACGTCGAGGCCGACCACCTCGACAACTACGGCGGCTTCGAGATGGTCAAGGAGAACTTCGCGCGGTTCGTGGAACGTATCGAGCCGGGCGGCGCGCTGGTCGCGGGCGCCGACGACCCCGTCGCGATGGAGCTGGCCGCGCGGGCGCGGGCGCGGGGGCTGAACGTCCTGACCTACGGCGAGGCGGCCGGCGCCGACCTGCGGGTCACCGGCTTCACCCCGCGCGGCCTCGGGTCCCGCTTCGTGATCGAGGGCGTCGGCGAGGTGGCGCTGGCGGTCCCGGGCCGCCACAACGCGCTCAACGCCACCGCCGTGGTCGCCGTCGCGCAGGCCCTGCGGGTGGACGAGGAGGCCGTGCGGGTGGGGCTCGCCACGTTCGGCGGGGCGATGCGGCGGCTGGAGCCCAAGGGCGCGGCGGGCGGCGTCGAGGTGTTCGACAGCTACGCCCACCATCCGACGGAGCTGACCGCCGACCTGGAGGCGACCCGCGACTACCTCGGTGAGAAGACGGCCGCCGCCGGGGAGGGCGGACGCATCGTCGCGGTGTTCCAGCCGCACCTGTACAGCCGCACCCGCTTCTTCGCGGCGGAGTTCGGCGCGGCGCTCGGGCTCGCCGACGTCGCGGTCGTCCTGGACGTGTACGGCGCGCGCGAGGACCCCGAGCCCGGCGTGACGGGCGCGCTGGTCGCCGACGCCATCCCGGACGGGACGCGGGCCGTGTACACGCCCGTCCGCGACGAGGTGCCCGGCGTGGTCGCGGACCTGGCCCGGCCCGGCGACGTGGTCATCACCCTGGGCGCCGGCGACGTCACCCGGCTCGGTCCCCGGATCCTGGAGCGTCTCGCCGGGGCGTGACGCCCGGCCCAACACGCCGTGCCGCCCGCTATGGGCGGTCTTCGGGGGGATCACTGTCAAGCTGGGGTCATGACCGAGGCCGCGACGAGCCGGGCGGGGGACGCCGCCCCGCCCGCCCCGCCCGCCGGGCCTGTGCGGCGGCGGCGCCCGAGCCGGTGGAAGGCGGTGTTCGTCGCGCTGCTGGTGCTGGGCGTGCTCGGCGCCGTGACGTGGGTGCTGCTCGGCTCGCGGCTGCTGGTGGTCCGGCACGTCGAGGTGGCCGGCGCGGGCCTCGCGTCGCCCGACCGCGTCGTGGCCGCGGCCGGCATCCGGCTCGGCGTGCCGATGGTGCGGCTCGACACCGGCGAGGTCCGGGCGCGGGTCGAGGGGCTGCGGGAGGTCGAGTCGGCGAAGGTCGAGCGGCACTGGCCGGCGACCGTCCGGATCACCGTGCGCGAGCGCGTCCCGGTGGCCGCCGTGCTCCGCGCGGGGCGCTACCAGCGGATCGACCGGTACGGGGTGACCGTCGCCGACGGCGCGTCCCGCCCGGCGGGGCTGCCGACCCTGACCGTCGCGTCCGCCGGCCCGTCCGACCCGGCGACGCTCGCGGCCCTGAACGTGCTCACCGGCCTCCCGGAGCGGCTCCGGACGAGGCTGACGGACGTGACGGCGACCGGCCCCGGCGATGTCACCCTCCACCTGCGGGAAGGCCCGACGGTGGTGTGGGGGGCCCCGGAACGGGCACTCGAGAAGGTCCGGCTGCTGGAGGCGCTCCGGCGCACCGCGGCCGGACGCTCGGCGCGCACCATCGACGTGAGCTCACCCGAGGTCGTCACGACACGGTGAACCCGGCCGCGGTTCGGGGCCGGTGCGTGTGTCGCGGCGATTCCGGCCGCCCGATGGGGCACGCTGGATGTGGCGGGCGCGCTCGACGGGCGTCCCGCGGACGAGGAAGGGCGGACGGCACCATGGACGGTGGACGTTCCTCGGTCAACCAGGGCAACCAGGGCGACCCGGGTTCAGTGCGACACGCCGGTGGAGTTCGGGGGAGGTTAGTTGACCCTGGCGGTAAGGCCGCCCTACTGTCCGTATCAGTCCTCAGGTTGACATAACTGTAAGCCTCAAGTTGAGGGTGAGGGTTTGGAGGGCGGCCCGGCGTACCGGCCGGTTCCCGTCTCCGGCCCCGCCAGAAGTGCACACAGGTCAGGAACACCGCGGCGGCACGGTCGGCAGACCGGGCAGGGCGGTCGGATAGAGCGGAAAGGCCCCTCGTCGTGGCAGCACCGCAGAATTACCTCGCGGTCATCAAGGTCGTCGGGATCGGCGGCGGCGGCGTCAACGCCGTCAACCGGATGATCGAAGAGGGACTCAAGGGCGTCGAGTTCATCGCGATCAACACGGACGCCCAGGCGCTGCTGATGAGTGACGCCGACGTCAAGCTGGACGTGGGCCGCGAGCTCACCCGGGGACTCGGCGCCGGGGCGAACCCCGACGTCGGCCGCAAGGCCGCCGAGGACCACCGGGAGGAGATCGAGGAGGTCCTCAAGGGCGCCGACATGGTCTTCGTCACCGCGGGGGAGGGCGGCGGCACCGGCACCGGCGGCGCGCCCGTGGTGGCCAACATCGCGCGCTCGCTCGGGGCGCTGACGATCGGCGTGGTCACCCGCCCGTTCAGTTTCGAGGGCAAGCGCCGCGCGATGCAGGCCGAGGCCGGCATCGAGACGCTGCGCGACGAGGTCGACACCCTCATCGTGATCCCCAACGACCGGCTGCTGTCGATCTCCGACCGGCAGGTCAGCGTGCTGGACGCGTTCAAGGCGGCCGACCAGGTGCTGCTGTCCGGTGTCCAGGGCATCACCGACCTGATCACCACCCCGGGCCTGATCAACCTGGACTTCGCCGACGTCAAGTCCGTCATGTCCGGTGCCGGGTCGGCGCTGATGGGCATCGGCTCCGCGCGCGGCGACGACCGCAGCGTCGCGGCGGCGGAGATGGCCATCTCCAGCCCGCTGCTGGAGGCCAGCATCGACGGCGCGCACGGCGTGCTGCTGTCCATCTCCGGCGGCTCCGACCTCGGCCTGTTCGAGATCAACGAGGCGGCGCAGCTGGTCTCCAACGCCGCCGCGCCCGACGCCAACATCATCTTCGGCGCGGTCATCGACGACGCCCTCGGCGACGAGGTCCGGGTCACCGTGATCGCGGCGGGCTTCGACGAGGGGCGCCCGGCCAAGCCGTCGCCCGAGCCGGAGTCCCGCAGGCTGCCGCCGCCGCCCCGGCCCGCCCCGCCGCCCCCGCCCGCGCCGCAGAACCCGATCCCGAGCAGGGTCGGGCGGTCCGACGCGCCCGCCGTGCAGCCGGGGTCGCCGGGCGCGCAGCAGTCCGTCCCGCCGCAGCAGTCGGTGGCGCAGGCCGCCGCCGCCGCGCCGCACGCGTCCGCGACCTCGGCGCCCGCCGCGCCGCGGCCCGAGCCCGAGCGGCCCCGGCCGGGCGCCGGCGACGGGCGGGCCGCGGCGGCCGCGCACAACGAGCCCGCCCGCGCCGAGCCTCCGCCGGCCCCGCTCCCGGCCCCCGTTCCCGCCGACCGGGACGTCCCGCCGGGCGAGCCCGCCCCCCGGGCGCCCGCGCCGCGCCCGGTGGCCGAGCCGTCCCCCTCCCGCGTGCACGCCGGCGAGAACGACGGCGGCCCCGCCGCCACCGGGCAGCGCCGCCGCCCGGTGGTGTTCGACGAGGACGACGACCTCGACGTCCCCGACTTCCTGAAGTGATCCGGCACGACGTGATCACCGCCGTCGCCCTGGGCGCCGGCGCCGGCGCCGGGTTCACCGGCCGGGCCGGCGGAGTGAGCACCGCCCCCTACGACTCCCTGAACCTCGGCGGCGCGGTCGGCGACGACCCCGCGGCGGTCGGCGCCAACCGGCGGCACGCCGCCGCGGCCCTCGGCATCGACCCCGGCCGCACCGTCTGGATGCGGCAGGTGCACAGCGCCGACGTCGCCTTCGTCACCGCCCCCGCCCTCCCCGACCCCGTCGACGCGGTCGTCACCACCGTCCCCGGCCTCGCCCTCGCCGTCCTCGTCGCCGACTGCGCGCCCGTGCTGCTGGCCGACACCGCCGCCGGCGTCGTCGGCGCCGCCCACTCGGGCCGTCCCGGCACCGCCGCCGGGGTCGTCCCGGCGCTGCTGAAGGAGATGTGCGCGCGGGGCGCCGACCCCGCCCGGATCCGCGCGGCGATCGGCCCGGCCGCGTGCGGCGGCTGCTACGAGGTCCCCGAGGAGATGCGCGACGAGGTCGCCGCGGTCGTCCCCGCCGCGTACGCCACCACGTCCAGGGGCACCCCCGGGCTCGACATCCGCGCCGGGATCGTGGCGCAGCTCGCCGCCGGAGGCGTCGGCGACATCCGGGTCGACCCCCGCTGCACCATCGAGACCCGCGGCCTGTTCTCCTACCGCCGCGACGGCCGCACCGGCCGGTTCGCCGGATATGTCTGGCTCAAGGACGGCTGAGTGACCCCGACCGCACCGCCCCCGACCGTGCTCGTCCCGACCGCACTCGCCCCGGCCGTGCTCGTCCCGGCCGTTGCCGCCGCTCCGGCCGCCTTCGCCGCGCAGGCGCCCATGGTCCGGGAGGGCCGATGACCGGCCCGCGCCCGGCGGCGGTCCCGGACGGGCGCCGCGCCGAGCTGGCGGAGGGTCTCGCCGAGGTCCGGGCCCGCATCGCCGCCGCGTGCGACGCCGCCGGGCGCGACCCCGGCGACGTCACGCTGATCGCGGTGACGAAGACCTTCCCCGCGTCCGATGTGCGGCTGCTGGCCGGTCTCGGTCTCACCGAGGTCGGCGAGAACCGCGACCAGGAGGCGCGGCCGAAGGCCGAGGCGTGCGCGGACCTCCCGCTGACCTGGCATTTCGTCGGGCGGCTGCAGACCAACAAGGCCCGGGCGGTCGCCGGGTACGCGGACGTCGTCCACTCCGTCGACCGGGCAAGGCTCGTCACCGCGCTGTCGGACGCCGCCGGCCGTGCCGGGCGCACCCTGCGCTGTCTCGTCCAGGTCTCGCTCGACGAGCCGCCCCCGCAGGAGGGAGGGGGACGCGGCGGCGCGGCCCCGTCCGCCGTGCCGCGGCTCGCCGACGCCGTCGCGGGCGCGGCGCACCTGGAGCTCGGCGGGGTGATGGCGGTCGCGCCGCTCGGCGCCGACCCGCTGCCCGCCTTCGCCCGGCTCGCCGAGGTCGCCGAGGCCGTGCGCCGGGACCACCCGTCCGCGACCGTGCTGTCGGCCGGGATGAGCGGTGATCTGGAGGAGGCCGTCGCGTGCGGCGCGACACACCTGCGGGTCGGTACGGCGTTGCTCGGAGGCCGACGGGCAATCGTCAGGTAATGTCCCCCCAGTGGTACCTGCCGGAAAGCGGACCACGTAGACGGACCAGTCCAACGGCGGCCGGACGCGCCGGCCGCCGCGGCCACAGGAGGGGCGTATGGCCAGCGCGATGCGCAAGATGGCGGTGTACCTCGGCCTCGTGGAGGACGACCGCTACGACGACAAGTACGGCAAGTACGACGACTACGACGAGTACGAGGTCTACGACGAGGAGACCGACACCGGTCAGGGCCGCCGCCGCGAGGACGAATCCGGCGGTCAGCTTACCCGAGCCGAGGACGCGCCGGACCGCGATCGCGATCATCACGCCACGTCCACCGTCGAGCGACGCTCCGTGGCGCTCTACGAGTCCGGTACCACCGACCTTGCGCGTATCACTACGCTGCACCCTAGGACCTACAACGAGGCAAGGACCATCGGGGAGCACTTCCGTGAGGGAACGCCGGTGATCATGAACCTGACCGAGATGGTCGACAGCGACGCCAAGCGTCTGGTCGACTTCGCGGCAGGTCTCGTATTCGGCCTGCACGGGAGCATCGAGCGTGTTACCAACAAGGTGTTCCTCCTGTCGCCCGCCAACGTGGAGGTGACGGCGGAGGACAAGGCCCGGATGGCAGAACGAGGGTTCTTCAACCAAAGCTGACAGCCACAAGCGAGAGAGTCCGTGAACATCGTCGGAGACGTACTGCTGTACGTGTTGTACTTCTTCCTCCTCTTTCTCATCGGGAGGTTGATCCTCGAAGTCCTGCAGTCGTTCGCCCGGCAATGGAAGCCGACCGGGGTGGTGCTCGTGATCGCCGAGGCGACCTACACCATCACCGATCCGCCACTGAAACTGCTGAGGCGTTTCATCCCGCCCCTCCGGCTGGGTAACGTGGCGCTGGACCTGAGCTTCACCTTCCTCATCCTTGTGGTCTGGGTCATGATCATCTTCGTGCAGAGGCTCTGATCGGATACCGTCCTTTGGGGACAAGACTCCAAGCGCGCCAAGGAGACGAACATGCCGCTGACACCCGCCGATGTGCGGAACAAGCAGTTCAGTACCACCAGGCTGAGGCCGGGGTACGACGAGGAGGAGGTGGACGCCTTCCTCGACGAGGTCGAGGCCGAGCTGGACCGCCTCATCCAGGAGAACGAGGAGCTTCGGGCCAAGCTCGCCGAGTGCCTGCGCGGCAAGGTCCCCGCCATGGCGGCCCCGATCGTGGAGCCGAAGCCCGACGTCCAGAAGATCCCTGAGCCGCCGCGCCCGGAGCCGCAGCCGCAGCCCGAGCCGGAGCCCGTCATGGGCCTCGGCATGGCGCCCGCGCCCACCGGTGAGGACAACATGGACACCGCCGCGCGCGTCCTCGCGCTCGCGCAGCAGACCGCGGACCAGGCCATCGCCGACGCGCGCCGCGAGGCCGACGAGACGCTCGGCCGCGCCCGCCGGGAGGCCGAGGAGATCCTCGGCAAGGCGCGCCGCCAGGCCGACCAGATCGTCAGCGAGGCCCGCTCGCGCGCCGAGGCCCTGGACCGCGACGCCCAGGAGCGGCACCGCCAGGTCATGGGCTCGCTCGTGCAGCAGCGCGAGGAGCTCGAACGCGAGGTCGACAACCTGCGCGCGTTCGAGCGCGAGTACCGCAGCCGCCTGAAGGTGTACCTGGAGGGCCAGCTGCGCGACCTGGAGGCAGGCAGCACCGAGACCGGCGCGTTCGCCGCCGTCCCGGGAGCCGCCGCGCAGCAGGCCGCGCCCCAGGGCAGCCCGCAGACCGGCCCGCAGAGCGTCGTCCCCCACGCCGAGAACCGCAACGGCGCCGCCGGGGCCGCCCCGTCCGGCCCGTCGCCGTTCCCGCAGCCCGCCGAGCCGGCCCAGCAGATCCAGCACTCGGCGACCGGCGCGTTCCACTCGGGCGGCGGCGACAACCCGCCGCACGAGAGGCGCTGACGCCGCACCGCAGGCGATAGTGTCGTCCCGATCGCCGTGCCGGGGACGGCCGCGCCGCCGTCCCGGCGGCGCCGGCGGGTCGACCACCGGGTCTCGCACGTCCCGGAGCCGAGCGGTCTGAACGAGGGGAAGAGGCCCTGTGATCATCCTGAGTGGCGTTCTCGTGGTGGCGGCCATCGCCCTGCTGGTCGCGGGGATCGTCGCCGGCAACGGAGACAGCGCCCAGGTGTTCGGCCTGGACGCGCTGGTGGTGATCTACATATCGATCGCCGTCAGCATCGTGTCCGCGCTGTGCCTCGCCATCGGGGTGTTCCTGCGGCGCAAGGAGCTGTTCGGCCCGGGGGCGCCGCCCTCCGCCGGGAGGGCGAAGAGCCCCAAGCGCAAGCGCCCGGCTCCCCCCGTCCCGGCCAAGGGCGCCACACCGGCCGGGGACACCGTCCCGGCCAAGGGCACGCCGACCGTCCCATCGGCGGCCAGGACCAAGCCGGAGCCCGCCGACGACGAGGTGGAGATCCCCGCCCCGCCGGCCGACGTCCCCGAGGACGCGCTGGTGTTCGTCGTCCGCGGCCGCAAGCGGTACCACCTGGACACCTGCCGGCAGGTCGCCGGGCGCGACACCGAGGAGCTCACCTACGCCGAGGCCAAGGAGGAGGGGTTCAGCCCCTGTACCGCCTGCATGCCCGACACCGCACTGGCGGCGCGCGCCGCGGTGTCGTCCACCGCGCCGAAGACCGGCGCGGGCAAGGCGGAGCCTCCGAAGCCCGGCGGTGACCGCTCCGCGCCGTCCCGCGCGGAGGGCGGACAGGCGGGCCCGTCCCAGCCCGCCTCCGATCCGCTCGCCCCGTCCGGCGCCCCGCCGGCTGCGTCCGCCCCGTCCGTGCCGCCGCTCAGCCTCGACAAGCCGGCCGAGGCCCCCGGCGCCGAGCCGGAGCCCGGGCCCGCGGCCGACCGGCGCGAAGACCCCCTCACCGCCCCGCTGGGGCCCGTGCCCGCCGCGGCCGAGGCCCAGTCACCCCTCGCACCGGAACGTCCCGCTGGGAGCGTGTCCGCGGCGGAGGAGGCGACCGGGCCGACGGCGGAGGACCCCCTGAACGTCCACGGCACCGCGGCGCCCCGTCCGCGCGACGCCGGCGGGCAGGGTGACCGGCCCGCCGCGTCCCCGGAGGCGGAGCCCGCCGCCGAGGCGTCCGAGGACGAGGGCCCGCAGGTCCGGATCCTCAGCGGCACCAGGCGCTACCACCGGATCGACTGCGCGCTGATCGAGGACATCGGCGACGAGGCCGAGGACCTGGAGGCCCTGTCGCGCGCCGAGGCCATGGCCCGCGGCTGCACCCCCTGCCTGGTCTGCCAGCCCGACCGGGAGCACGCCCGCGACTGACCCCGCCCGCGGGTCAGTGGTCGCGGCGGCGCTCCGCGCGGAGGTCCCGGCGCCGGTCCCGGCGCTCCTCGCGATGGCGGAGGTGCTCCTCACGGAGGCGCATGTGCTCCTCGTGCCGCTCCAGATGCCGCTCGTGCCCCTCCAGATGCCGTTCGCGGGCGGAGCCGTGCCGGTCGCGCCGCCTGCGGGACTCGCCCGCCTCGCGCCGTTCCACCGACACGCCCCCGAAGGCGAGCATGCCGGTCAGGCGGATGACCGGGGCCTCGGGGTCGAGGACGTCGTCCTCGGGGGTGTCGGTCCCGCCGAAGACCGCGAACAGGGACGACATCACCCGCACGCCCGGCGGGACGATGATGTTCACCCCGCCGAAGAGGCAGGTGATGGTGACCGTCACCTCCCGGCGGCTCAGCACCGCCTGCCGGAAGTCCAGGTCCGCGCCGCCGAACACGCACGCGACGGTGGTGTGCTCCTCGACCAGCCAGCGTCCCTTGCGCTCCACCCCTGAGAACACCGCCGCCAGGGTGGACGACTGCGGGGGAGGGGGCGGGAGCGGCGCCTCCTTGCGCAGGTCCACGCGCGGCCTCGGCGCGTCCTGGCCCGGCAGGTCGCTGAGGACGGGCTCCAGGTCGGCGTAAGTCTTGGCGCTGTAGACGGCGTCGATGCGCTCCGCGTGCTCCTCCGGCGTGATGCGGCCCTCCGCGAGGGCCTCGCGGAGGCGGTCGGCGACCTGGTCGCGGTCGGCGTCCGACGCGCGCAGCCGCGCTGAGGGCGGGGAGCCGGGGGGCTGCTCGGGAAGATTCACCCACCCATCATCGCAAACGCGATGTGTCGCGAAAAACCCCTTCGGAGGAGTTTCGCGCAGGACGTGCCGTCCCCGCCCGGGACGGGGACGGCACGCCGGGGCGCTCAGACCTTGCGGAGCCAGTAGGAGAGCCCCAGCTCGTCGTCGCGGCCGGCCGTGAGGCCGCCGGGGCGGCCCTCGGTCACCGACGTGGCGAGCACCTCCGCCGCGACCTCGCCGCCGTGGGCGCGCAGCGCCTCGGCGAGGTCGTCGCCGGCGGCCTCCCACCACAGCTCGATGCGGTCGGTGACGTCGAGCCCGGCGGCCTTGCGGGCCTCCTGGACGAGGCGGACCGCCTCGCGCACCAGGCCCGCGCGGCGCAGCTCGGGCGTGACGGTGAGGTCGAGGGCGACGGTCTCGCCCGCGGCGCTCTCCACGGCCCACCCGCTGCGCGGCCGCTCGGTGACGATCACGTCGTCGGCCGACAGCCGGACGGTGCCGGGGCCGTCCGCGCCGAGCGCGGCCTCGACCTCGGCGGCGCCGTCCTCGCGCAGTGCGCGCACGAGGGCCGCGGGGTCGGCGGAGGTCACCGCCTTGGCGACCTTCGGGGTGTCCTTGGCGTACCGCTTGCCGAGCTCCCGGAAGTTCGGCTTGACCTCGTACTCGACGAGGTCGCCGCCGATCGACGACAGCTCCTCGAAGGCCAGGACGTTCAGCTCCTCGGAGATCTGGGCGCGCAGCTGCTCCGGCAGCGCCGTCCAGCCGGGCGCCCCGACGAGCGCGCGGCCGAGGGGCCGGCGGGTGCGGACGCCGCTGGCGGCACGGGCGGACCGGCCGAGCTCCACCAGGCGCCGGACGAGCGCCATCTGCGCGCCCAGGGCCTCGTCCAGGAGGTCCTCCCGGGCGGACGGCCAGTCGGCGAGGTGCACCGACTCCGGTCCGCCCTCGGGGCGGATGACGTCCCAGACGTGGTCGGTCACGAACGGGACCATCGGCGCCATCAGGCGGGTGAGGGTCTCCAGGCACTCGTAGAGCGTCGCGAACGCCGACGCGCCCGCGGGCGTCTCCGGGCCCTCCCAGAAGCGCCTGCGGGACCGGCGCACGTACCAGTTGGACAGGTCGTCGATGAACTCGGCCAGCCGCCGTCCCGCGCGCGCGGTGTCGTACTGCTCCAACGCGGCGTCCACCTCGCCGACGGTGCGGTGCAGCTCGGCCAGCGCCCACCGGTCGAGGAGCGGGCGGTCGGCGGGGGCGGGCGCCTCCGCCAGCCGGTCCGGCGTCCAGGCGCGCCCCTGCGACTCGGCGGCGTTGGCGTACAGCACGAAGAACGACGCGGTGTTCCAGTAGGTGAGGAGCACCTTGCGGACGATCTCCTCCAGCGCGGCGTGCCCGACGCGCCGCGACGCCCAGGGCAGCCCGCTGGCGAGCATGTACCAGCGGACCGCGTCGGCGCCGTGCTGGTCCATGAGCGGGATGGGGCGCAGGACGTTGCCGAGGTGCTTGCTCATCTTGCGGCCGTCCTCGGCGAGGATCAGCCCGAGGCACAGGACGTTCTCATAGGACGACCGGTCGAACACGAGCGTCCCGACGGCCATGAGTGAGTAGAACCACCCGCGGGTCTGGTCCTGGGCCTCGCAGATGTACTGGGCGGGGTAGGAGGTCTCGAAGACCTCCTTGTTGCGGTGTGGAGCACCCCACTGGGCGAACGGCATCGAGCCGGAGTCGTACCAGGCGTCGATGACGTCGGGTACGCGGCGGGCCTCGGCGCCGCAGCTCGGGCACGGGAAGGCGACGTCGTCGACGTACGGGCGGTGCGGGTCGAGCGCGGACATGTCCTTCCCGGCCAGCTCGCCCAGTTCCTTCAGGGAGCCGACACAGGTGATGTGGTCCTCGTCCTCGCCGCACACCCAGAGCGGCAGGGGCGTGCCCCAGTAGCGGCTGCGCGACAGCGACCAGTCGACGTTGTTGCGCAGCCACTCGCCGTACCGGCCGTGCTTGACCGTTTCGGGGAACCAGTTGGTCTTCTCGTTCTCCTCCAGCAGCCGGTCCTTGATCTGCGTGGTGCGGATGTACCAGGCGGGGAGCGCGTAGTACAGCAGCGGTGTGTGGCAGCGCCAGCAGTGCGGGTAGCTGTGGTCGAAGTGTCCGCCGCGGAACAGCAGCCCGCGCGCGCGCAGGTCGTCGGTCAGGGCCTCGTCGGCGTCCTTGAAGAACTTCCCGCCGACGAGCGGCACGTCGCGCAGGAACCGTCCGTCCGGCCCGATGGGGTTGACGATCGGCATCCCGTAGTTCTTGCAGACGGTCATGTCGTCCGCGCCGAACGCGGGCGCCTGGTGGACGAGGCCGGTGCCGTCCTCGACGGTGACGTAGTCGCCCAGGACCACGTAGTGCGCGTCGGGGATGTCGACCAGGTCGAACGGCCGTGTGTAGGTCGTGCGTTCCAGGTCGGCGCCCTGGAACGAGGCGAGCCGCTCGGCGTCCTCGCCGAGGACCTGGTCCAGCAGCGGCTCGGCGACCACGAGCACCTCGTCGGAGCCCGCCGGGCGGGCGGCGACGTAGGTGACGTCGGGGTGGACGGCCACGGCGGTGTTGGACACCAGCGTCCACGGGGTCGTCGTCCAGATGAGCAGGGCCGCGCCCATCTCGGCGAGCGGCCCGGACGTGGCGGGCATCCGCACGTACACCGACGGGCTGGTGACCGTCTCGTACCCGCCCGGCTGGCCCAGCTCGTGGTCGGACAGGCCCGTCCCGCAGCGCGGGCAGTACGGGGTGATGCGGAAGTCGCGGAACAGCAGGCCCTTGTCGAAGACCACCTTCAGGGACCACCACACGGCCTCGACGTACTCGGGGTCCATCGTGCGGTAGGCCTGGTCGGTGTCGACCCAGAAGCCCATCCGCTCGGACATCTCCTCGAAGGCGTCCACGTGGCGCAGGACCGACTCGCGGCAGCGGTCGTTGAACTCCGCTACGCCGTACTCCTCGATGTCCTTCTTGCCGGTGAGGCCGAGCTCCTTCTCCACGGCCACCTCGACGGGCAGCCCGTGGCAGTCCCAGCCCGCCTTGCGGGGGACGTGGTGGCCCTTCATGGTCTTGAAGCGCGGGAACACGTCCTTGAACACGCGGGCCTCGACGTGGTGGACGCCGGGCATGCCGTTGGCGGTGGGCGGCCCTTCGTAGAACACCCAGCGGGGACCGGACGCGGTGCGCTCCAGCGACCGCTCGAAGACCTTGCTCTCCCGCCAGCGGCGCAGCAGGTCCCGCTCCATGGCGGGCAGATCGACCTGCGCGGGCAGCGGCCGGAAACTACGGCGGCTCACTTGGGCGGACCTCCGGATCGACGTGGACTGTTCAGTGCAAGCGCTGCGCGTGGGACGCCGCGGACGGGCACTGCACGTGGACCGGAGGGACGAGACGCCTGCCCGGATGTCCGGACGGGCCCCCGCGGTACCACCCTCCTTGACCGCGCCGGGAGACGGCGCGGCCCGCTTCGTTCGAGTCTCGGCCACCGGGTCTACTGCGCCGCGGACGGGGTCCGGGGCGGTTCTTCCGGCGGCTCCGGGGTGATCAGGCCGCCGGGCTCGCCCCCGGGCTCGCACCGTCCCCGGGTCGCTCATGGCTGCGTGCGGCGGCAGGTGTCCCCTTCAGCGCCTGCCGTTCGACTGCTCCTGCCGACTTTAACGCACCGGACGCGGATCCACTTCCCGTTATCGCCGGGTCCGGGCCCCGGCGGGGCGGCCGGTGCCCGGTTCCTTTCCGAGATTCTGCGATCTGCGGGGTTTCTCGACGATCGGCTACCGGGCATAAGCGGTCGGTAACGACGCCAGGTCGTTTGCCGTGCCCGAGAAAGGGGACCTATGCTGCCCGCACTGCCTGTCGAGGCGATCAGCGCGAGGGAGGCCGACATGGCCGCCGCGGGGAGGGGCACGCCGCCCCCGGGGAAGAAGGCGAGGGGCACCAGGCCGTCCCAGGCGAAGAAGGCCGCCGCGAAGGCGCCCTCCACCCGCCCGGGGGGCGGGGAGGGCACGGCCCGGCCCGCCAAGCCCGTGTCCAAGCCCGGGGCGAAATCCGCCGCGAAGCGCGGCGCCGGGCAGGCGGCGAAGGCCGCCAAGGCGGCGAAGCTGCCGGTCCGCGAGGGCGAGGGCCACTGGACCGCGTCCGAGCTCGCCGAGGTGCGGGCGGGGCTGGAGGAGCAGATCGGCGCGCTGCGCAGGGAGATCGCCGCGTCCGCCAGCCAGATCGCCGAGGGCGACACCAGCGAGGGCGCCGGCGACGACCAGGCCGACGCCGGGGCCAAGACCTACGAGCGCGAGCACGAGCTCGCGCTGTCCTACAATTCGCAGGACCTGCTCGCCCAAATCGAGCGGGCCGTCCAGCGGATGGACGCCGGCACGTACGGGATCTGCGAGTCCTGCGCCAAGCCGATCGGGAAGGCGCGCCTCCAGGTCTTTCCGCGTGCCACCCTGTGTGTGTCATGCAAACAACGCGAGGAACGTCGCTGAGCGACTCAACGAACCCAGAGGGCGGGGCCGGGGAATCCACGGGATCTCCTCGGCCGCGCCGCGTCGGCGTGCTGATCATCGTGGCGCTGGCCGCGCTCGCCGCCGACATCCTGTCCAAGACGGCCGTCGTGGCCACGCTGCAGGACGAGGAGCCGATCGAGCTCCTCGGCGGCCTGCTCAAGCTCCGCGAGACCCGCAACAGCGGCGCGGCGTTCTCGATCGGCACCGGCTACACGATCGTGTTCACGCTGATCGCGTGCGGCGTGGTCGTGGCGATCCTGCGCACGGCCCGCAACCTGCGGAGCCTGCCGTGGGCGATCTGCCTCGGCCTGCTGCTCGGCGGCGCGATCGGCAACCTCATCGACCGGATCTTCCGCGCCCCGGCGCCGTTCAAGGGCCACGTCGTCGACTGGATCCAGGTGCCGCACTTCCCGGTGTTCAACATGGCCGACTCGGCGATCGTGTGCGGGGGCTTCCTGGCCGTCGCGCTCGCCGCCCGCGGTCTCCAGATCGACGGGACGCGCCTCACCGGGGACGGCGACCCCGATCCGGAGCCCGAGGAGCCCGCCTCCGGGGACGCCCCCGCCGAGGCCGCCGCCGATCCCCCCGCGAAGGACGCCGACGCCCCCGCCGTCCCTGCCGACGCCCCCGCTGATCCCCCTGCCGATGCCTCCGCGGACACCTCGGCCGAGGTGACCGCGAAGGACGCGGCGAAGGGTGCCCCTGAGGAGAGCGGGGAGAAGTCCTGATGGGCGAGGTCCGCGGCCTCCACGTCCCCGACGGCCTGGAGGGCGAGCGGATCGACGCCGCCCTCGCCCGGCTGTTCGGGCTCTCCCGGGGCGGCGCCGCCGACATCATCGCCGCGGGCGACGTCCTGCTGGACGGCGCCGAGGTGGCGACCAAGTCCGAGCGGCTGCACGCCGGCGCCTGGCTGGAGGTCACGCTCCCGCCGCCGCCCGCACCGCCCGCGCCGGTCGCCGAGCCCGTCCCCGGCATGGGCGTGCTGTACGAGGACGCCGACGTCGTCGTGGTCGACAAGCCGGTCGGCGTGGCCGCCCACCCCACCACCGGCTGGACGGGGCCGACCGTCCTCGGAGGGCTGCTGGGCGCCGGGCACACCATCGCCACCAGCGGCGCGTCCGAACGGCAGGGCATCGTGCACCGGCTCGACGCCAACACCACCGGCGCGATGGTCGTCGCCAAGAGCGAGATCGCCTACTCGCGGCTGAAGCGGGCCTTCAAGGAGCGCCGCGTCGACAAGCGCTACCAGGCGCTCGTCCAGGGGCACCCCGACCCCTTCCGCGGGACGGTGGACGCGCCGATCGACCGGCACCCGTCGGGCGACGGCCGGTTCGCCGTGGTGGCGGGCGGCAAGCCGTCGGTGACCCACTACGACACGGTGGAGGCGTTCCGGGCGGCCTCGCTGCTCGACATCGACCTGGAGACGGGGCGGACGCACCAGATCCGGGTGCACATGTCCGCGATCCGGCATCCGTGCGCCGGGGACATGGCCTACGGGGCCGACCCGACGCTCGCGGCGCGGCTGGGCCTGACACGCCAGTGGCTGCATGCGGCGCGGCTCGGATTCGAGCACCCCGCCACAGGCGACTGGGTCGAGTTCCGCAGCCCGTACCCGGACGACCTGGCACGCGCCCTGGAGATCGTCTCCGACGAGTCCTGACCCCACCAGGACGGGGCGCCGCCAGGACGGGCCCCAGGACGGTCCCCGCCGGGGTGGTCAGAGCAGCCGCAGCCCCGCGGCGACACCGGCGGCCACGCCGAGCACCACCAGGAACGGCGCCCGCAGCAGCAGCGCGGCCATGGCCGCGCCCAGGCCCGCCACGCGGGCGCCGTCGAACTCCAGGGACGGGCCGTCGGCCAGCGCCTGAACGGCGACCAGCGCGGTCAGCAGCGCGACGGGGACCAGCCCGGTGAACCGGCGCACCCGGGGGTCGTCCAGGACCCGCTGCGGGGCGACGAGCCCGCCGAGCTTCAGCGCGTAGCAGCCGAGCCCGGTGACGACGATCGCGATCCACACGTTCACCGGGCGCCCCCGCGGGTGACCAGGGCGGGCAGGGCGGCGGCCGCGGCGAGCATCACCGGCACCCCCGGCGGCAGCAGCGGGGTCGCCGCCACCGCGATCACGGCCGCGCCCATCGCCACCCCGGCCCCGGCCCGGTCCGCGGTCAGCCGCGGCCACAGCAGCGCCAGGAACACCGCGGGCCCGAGGACGTCGAGGCCGATGGCCTCCGGGTCGCCGAGCCGGGCGGCGCCGGCCGCGCCCAGCAGCGTGGTCAGGTTCCACATCACATAGAGGGTGACGGCGGTGGTGTAGAAACCGGCGCGCGCCGCGTCCCGGCCCTCCTGGGCGGTCGCCACGGCCGTCGTCTCGTCGATGACGGCCTGCGCGGCCAGTGCCCGCCGCCAGCCCCGCGCCTCCAGCGTCCGCGCGAGCCGCAGCCCGTACAGGGCGTTGCGGCCGCCGAGCAGGACCGCCCCGAGCGTCCCGGCGACCAGCCCGCCTCCTCCGCCGATCACCCCGGTCAGCGCGAACTGGGACGCCCCGGTGAACGCCAGCAGGCTCAGCGCGCACGCCTGCGGCGGCGACAGCCCGGCGGTGACGGCGGCCGCGCCGAACGCCAGGCCGGACAGCCCCACCGCGACCCCGACGCCCAGGCCGTCCCGCACCGCCGCCCGCCGGTCCCCGGCCGGGGCGGACGGCGCCTCCCCGGCGGCGGGCCCGCATTCCGTCGCACTCATGGCCGTGAACGTAGGCCGTCCGGACGCCGATGGTCTTGAACGTTCTTGCGCCTCGTCGCGTGACGTGCGGCGCGGCCGGGTCAGCGGCGTTCGGCGGCGGCCAGGCCGGCCTCGATGACGGCGTTCATGATGCGGGCCAGGTGCTCGGGGCCGAGGGAGGGGGCGCGCTCGGCCATCGCCTCGACGATCTGCCGCTCCCGCTCGGGGCTGCGCCCGGCGAAGCCGCCGACGGGCTTCAGCCCCTGGACGACCGCGGCGACCGCCGCCCGGTGCTCCAGCAGCGTCGCCAGGGCGGCGTCCAGGCCGTCGATCGCGGCGCGCGCTTCGGCGAGCGTGGTGATGTCCGCCGCGGACGGCAGCCGGACGCGCATCTCACCGGCCGCGTGCTCGGCGCCGGGCACATGCTCGGCTCCGGACGCGTCGATGACCTTCTCGTGCATGTGGGTTCCCTCTCCTGCGGCGGCCGCTCGCGCAAGGGTCCCCTGCCCGGGCCGCGCTCGTACACGGGGCGTTCCCGCCCATGAGAAGAGGCAGAGCCCGTGGGGGTCTCTGCCTCGGCCGGCTCCGGGGTCGTCGCTCAGGTCGGGGCGACGGCCGGCTCGCCCGGAGCCGGCCTGGTAAACCTGAATCGGCGACGTTCCATGCGCCCGATCGTAGGACGGGCCGCCGGGGGCGCGTCAACTCCCGGACGGATCGTCTCGGCCCGTGAGATCCCCGCCAGTAGCATGTCCGACATGGGGGGCGAGATCGCGCATTATTTCCGGCATCCGTCGCTGCCGGACGTCGATTTGCTGCGGGCCCGTTTCGTCACCCACCGGTTCAGCCGCCATACCCACCCCGGCTACACGATCGGGTTGATCGAGGCGGGCGTGGAGGAGTTCGAGCATCTGGGCGGCGTCGAGCGGGCGGGCCCCGGCTCCATCGCGGTCGTCAACCCCGACGTCGTCCACACCGGGCACGCGGGCACGCCCGAGGGGTGGACGTACCGGGTGATCTACCCGTCGGTGGAGGTGGTGGAGGCGATCGCGGCCGAGCTGGGCGCGCCGCGCGGCACGCTCTCGTTCTCCGCGCCCGTCCTCGACGACCCGGCCGCGGCCAGGTCGCTGCGTGCGTTCCACCGGGCGGGGGAGGCGGGGGACACCCTGGCGGCCTCGACCACGCTGCGGACGGCCCTGGCCAGGCTCCTGACCCGGCACGCCCGGCGGGTTCCGGGCGACGACGGCTCCGCCGCCCTGCCGCCCGCGGTGCGCGACGCCCGCGACATCCTGCACGCGAGCCTCCTCGGGCCGCCGTCCCTCGAAGAGCTCGCCGCGTCCGTGGGCACGCGGCCCTTCCCGCTGCTGCGGGCGTTCCGGGCGACCGTCGGCCTGCCGCCGCATGCCTACCTCAACCAGGTGCGCGTGCGGGCCGCCCGCGCGCTGCTCGACGAGGGGCTGCGGCCCGCGGAGGTCGCCGCCCGCACCGGTTTCGCCGATCAGGCCCATCTGACCCGCCATTTCAAGCGGACCGTGGGCGTCCCGCCGGGCGCCTACCAGAGCGCAGCGAAGCGCCCCGACCATCCATAGTGGGGCAAATGGGGCGGACGAGGCATCCGGTGTGTCGGGGCCCGCGGTGTCGGCCCGGCGGGTTAGGCTCTCAGGACCGCGTCATCCCGGCGCCCCGTCCGGGCTGACGATCTTCCCCCGGGACCGATGGCGACGACACGTGCCGCCCGCACGTGGGCGGTCGCATGTCGACGAGCAGGAGGCGCATCAGGCATGGCGGACTCGTTCGTTCATCTGCACGTCCATACGGAGTACTCCATGCTGGACGGCGCCGCCCGGCTGAAGCAGATGTTCGACGAGGTCTCCCGCCAGAAGATGCCGGCCATCGCCATGACCGACCACGGCAACATGCACGGCGCCTACGACTTCCACCGGCAGGCGACGGCCGCGGGCGTGACCCCGATCATCGGCATCGAGGCGTACATGGCGCCCGAGTCGCGCTTTCACAAGAAGAAGGTCCAGTGGGGGGAGCCGAGCCAGAAGCGCGACGACGTCTCCGGCGGCGGCCTCATCAACCACATGACGCTGTGGGCGCGCGACAGGAACGGCCTGCACAACCTGTTCAAGCTGTCCAGCCGCGCCTACACCGAGGGCTTCGTCTTCAAGTACGCGCGGATGGACGAGGAACTGCTCGCCGAGCACGCCGACGGCCTGATGGCCACGACGGGCTGCCCGTCAGGGAAGGTGCAGACGCGGCTGCGGCTCGGCCAGTTCGACGAGGCGCTCAAGGCGGCGGCGAACTTCCAGGACATCCTCGGCAAGGACAACTACTTCCTGGAGCTGATGGACCACGGCCTCGACATCGAGCGCCGCGTCCGGCAGGGCCTCATCGACATCGGCAAGAAGCTGAACATCCGGCCGGTCGTCACCAACGACTCGCACTACACGCACGAGTCGGAGGCCACCGCCCACGACGCGCTGCTCTGCGTCCAGGTGGGCAAGCAGCTCGCCGACCCCGACCGGTTCCGGTTCGACGGCAGCGGCTACTACATCAAGACCGCCGACGAGATGCGGGCGATCGACTCCTCCGACGTCTGGCAGGAGGGCTGCAAGAACACCCTGCTGATCGCCGAGAGGGTCGACCCGGCGGGCATGTTCGAGTACCGCGACCTCAGCCCCCGCTTCCCCGTCCCCGAGGGCGAGACGGAGGAGACCTGGTTCCGCAAGGAGGTCTGGAAGGGGCTGGAGCGGCGCTTCCCCGACGGGCTGCCCGACGGCTACCAGAAGCAGGCCGAGTACGAGATGGGCGTCATCCTCGGCAAGGGGTACCCGTCGTACTTCCTCGTCGTCGCCGACTTCATCATGTGGGCCAAGGAGAACGGCATCCTCGTCGGCCCCGGCCGCGGCAGCGCCGCGGGGTCGCTGATCGCCTACGCGATGGGCATCACCGACCTCGACCCGATCCCGCACGGGCTGATCTTCGAGCGGTTCCTCAACCCCGAGCGCGCGTCCATGCCCGACATCGACATCGACTTCCCTGAAGACCGGCGGGCCGAGGTCATCCGCTACACCACCGAGAAGTGGGGCGCGGACAAGGTCTCCTTCATCGCCACGTTCGGCACCATCAAGGCGAAGGCCGCCATCAAGGACGCCGGCCGCGTCCTCGGCTTCCCCTACGCCCTCGGCGACCGCATCTCCAAGGCGTTCCCGCCCGCCGTCATGGGCAAGGACATCCCGCTGTCGGGCATCTTCGACGACAAGCACCCGCGCCACGGCGAGGCCGGTGAGCTGCGGAAGCTGTACGAGGAGGAGACCGACGTCAAGCAGATCATGGATCTGGCGCAGGGCCTGGAGGGGCTGATCCGCCAGACCGGCGTGCACGCCGCGGGGATCATCATGTCCGGTGAGACGATCACCGACCACGTCCCGATCATGCGCCGGGACGCCGACGGCGCGATCATCACGCAGTTCGACTACCCGACCTGCGAGACGCTCGGCCTGCTGAAGATGGACTTCCTGGGCCTGCGCAACCTGACGATCATCGACGACGCGCTGAAGGGCATCAAGAAGAACAAGGGCGTCGAGGTCGACCTGCTCGCCCTGCCGCTGGACGACCAGCCGACCTACGACCTCCTCGCCCGCGGCGACACCCTCGGGGTCTTCCAGTTCGACGGCGGCCCGATGCGCTCGCTGCTGCGGCTGATGAAGCCCGACAACTTCGAGGACATCTCCGCCGTCGGCGCCCTGTACCGGCCCGGCCCGATGGGCGCCAACTCCCACACCAACTACGCGCTCCGCAAGAACGGCCAGCAGGAGATCACGCCGATCCACCCCGAGCTGGAGGAGCCGCTCAGGGAGATCCTCGACACCACCTACGGCCTGATCGTCTACCAGGAGCAGGTCATGGCCATCGCGCAGAAGGTGGCGGGGTACACGCTCGGCAAAGCGGACCTGCTCCGCCGCGTCATGGGCAAGAAGAAGAAGGCCGAGCTGGACGCCCAGTTCGTCGGCTTCGAGCAGGGCATGATCGACAACGGCTTCTCCAAGGAGGCCGTCAAGACGCTGTGGGACATCCTCGTCCCCTTCTCCGACTACGCCTTCAACAAGGCCCACTCCGCCGCGTACGGGCTGGTCTCCTACTGGACGGCCTACCTCAAGGCCAACTACCCGGCCGAGTACATGGCGGGCCTGCTCACCTCCGTCGGCGACGACAAGGACAAGAGCGCCCTCTACCTGTCGGAATGCCGCCGGATGGGCCTGAAGGTGCTGCCGCCGGACGTCAACACCTCCGAGGCCGACTTCACGCCGCTCGGCGACACCGAGATCCGCTTCGGGCTGTCCGCCGTCCGCAACGTGGGCACCAACGTGGTGGACGGCATCGTCGCGGCCCGCCGCGAGAAGGGCGCCTACGCCGACTTCAACGACTTCCTCAACAAGGTCCCGCCGATCGTCTGCAACAAGCGCGTCGTGGAGTCGCTGATCAAGGCGGGCGGCTTCGACGAGCTCGGCCACCAGCGCAAGGCGCTGCTGATGGTGCACGAGCAGGCCATCGACTCGGTCATCGACATCAAGCGCAAGGAGGCCATCGGCCAGGACTCGCTGTTCGGCGCCCTGGAGGACGACGGCGGCGACGACGCGTTCGCCGTCGCGATCCCCGAGGGCGAGGAGTGGGACAAGACCACCCTCCTCGCCTTCGAGCGGGAGATGCTCGGCCTGTACGTCTCCGACCACCCGCTCCTCGGCGTCGAGCACATCCTGGAACGCGAGGCCGACTGCACGATCGCCGTGCTGAACGGGGGCGAGCGCCCCGACGGCCAGGTCGTGATCGTCGCGGGGCTGCTGTCGGGCCTGCAGCGCAAGGTCACCAAGCAGGGCAACTCGTGGGCGATGTTCCAGCTGGAGGACCTCGGCGGCTCCATCGAGGTGATGTGCTTCCCCTCGTCCTACCAGCTGTGCTCCACCCTCCTCGCCGAGGACGCGATCCTCGTCGTCAAGGGACGCCTGGACCGCCGCGAGGACGTCGCGAAGATCATCGCGATGGAGGTCACCCAGCCCGACCTCACCATCACCGACGCCACCGGCCCGCTGTCGGTCACCCTGCCCCTCGGCCGCTGCACCCCGCCGACCGTCACGCGCCTCAAGGAAGTGCTGATCACCCACCCCGGCACCGCCGAGGTGCACCTGCACCTGCAGAACGGCCCGCGCACCACCGTCGTCCGCCTGGACGACAAGCTCCGCGTCGCCCCGTCACCCGCGCTCATGGGCGACCTCAAGCAACTCCTGGGCCCGTCCTGCCTGAGCTGACCGGAAGCATCGATCCCGGCGATCAACGCTTCGCGATCAAGGCCCGGGCGGCCGGGACCACCTCCCGTGACCAGCGGCGCAGCTGCGTCTCGCCGGTGGTTACGGGCCAGTAGACGAAGGTGTCGAACCCGGTCTCGCCCGCGAGGCGGGCCAGGACGTCCGCCCACCCCGCCACATCCGTGCGGACGGGCTCCGCGCCTTCGAGGCGCACGGGCCGCGGCGCGTCGGTGATCTCGCCGACGAGCTGCGCGATACGCGTGACCGCGGCCGGGTCGCGCCCGGCGTCCCCGGCGGCGCGCGTGATGACGTCCTGCGCCCACCGCAGCCTCTCGTACGGCAGGTAGCGGGCGATCGGCGCCGCCCACCCGTCCGCGACGCGGCCGGTGAGCGCGAGCGCCTTCGGGCCCTGGCTGCCGAGCCAGACCCCGACCGGGTGGGCGGGCGCCGGTCCCGCGTGGACGCCGTCCACCGTGTGGTACTTGCCCCTGACCTTCACGGTCTCGCCGGGACGCCACATCGCCCGGATGATCGCGATGGCCTCCTCCAGCGCGACCAGCGCCTGGGAGGCCGTGAGGTGCGGGCCGCCCATCGCCGCGATGGCGGTCCAGAACCCCCCGGCGCCGAGCCCGAGCTCGAACCGTCCCCCGCTCAGCAGGTCCAGGGTGGCCGCCTGCTTGGCCAGCACCCCGGGCCCGCGCAGCGGCAGGCACGCCACGTCCGGGAACACCCGGATCCGCTCGGTCCCGGCAAGGACCGCGCCGATGACCGCGAACGTGTCGGCCAGCCCGGAGGCGTACGGATGGTCCTGCACACCGAGCAGGTCGAGCCCGTCCTCGTCGGCGAGCCGCGCGAGGCCCAGAACATCGCCGAGCCCGTCCGCCCCCGGCGCCAGCTGCACCCCGAATCGGTAGATCATGAGAGGAAGCTACCCACCCCCAAGATCGGGATCGGGATGGGGTTGAGGTGTCTGGGTCCGGGGGCCGCAGTGCCCGCCGAAGGAGGGCCCTCTAGGGCCCGACGCCAAGGGCACTGCCAGAAAGTACGACCCACTCCCAGTCGATGAAGCGGCCCAGGCCGTCGAAGTGGGCACGGGCGGTGCCGCCGCCGGGGGGCCGCAGTTCGGTGAGGGCGTCGGTCTGGCGGTAGGGGACGCGGTGGTGGGAGAGGAACCCGGCGAGGGTGAGGCGGGGTTCGTGGGGGAAGAGGCTCGCGGCGTTCGACAGGAGCCGGGGGAGGGGGATGGGGTCCCAGACCGCGGGCGGGGCCTGGGGGTCGTCGACGTGCAGGTAGGCGGAGCCGCCTTCGTATCCGGCGCCGATGTATCCGGCGCCGCCGAGCACGCCGCCGGCGGCCATGGCGATCAGTTCGCCGCCGTGTCCGGCGGGGCCCTCGTACCAGGACAGGTCGACTTCGGGGGTGGTGAACTCGGTGATGCCGAGGCGTTCGCCGAGGGTCCGGATGACCAGGGTCGGGCCGACGGCGGGGTGGGCGGCGCCGAACTGGGGGTTCGCCCAGCCCCACAGCCAGGTGCGCTCGCGGGCGGCGTAGCTGCCGAGCAGCGACACCCGGACGGTGACGCCGCCGCTGGCGTAGGTGCGGGCCGTCAGGTCGGCGCTCCAGTCCTCGCGCGGGAGGAACTCGGCGAGTGTCTCCTGCCGCTGCAGGACGACGGCCGCCTGGGCGGCGCCGAGGCGTTCGAACGCAGGACTGAATCCGGACATGTCGGGCACATTATCCCAGTGATCGGGGCGGTTGTGGGCGGGAATCGGGCACCATCGGGTGGTCGATTCGGCCGACCTCGGCAGGCTAGGCTTTCGCTGTCGGATGGGACTTCCACCAAGGAGCGTACGAGGTGCGGCGACCGGCCGGGAGGCTCTTCGCGACCTGGATCGTCACCGCCGCCATCGTGGCGCTGCTCGGGCCGCCCGCCGGGCTGCTCTGGGCGAAGACCGTCCCCAGGGTGACATACGTAATAGTGCAGGGTGAGCCTTTGCTCGCCGATCCGGAGGGGCAGGGCCCCATCGGCATCGACGCCCGGTTCGCGCTGCTGGCGCTCGCCGCCGGGGTCGCCTGTGGTGTGGCCGCGTACGTGGCGGGCCGCCGCTTCACCGACCTTGCGCTGGTGCTCGGCATCGCGGCGGGCGGTGCCGCCGCGGCGGTGCTCGCCTGGCGGACCGGCCACCTGATCGGGCTGGACGCCTTCCGGGACGCGGCGCGGCACGGCCGGGACGGCGCCGCCGTCACGGGTGTCGCCGACCTGCGGGCCAAGGGCGTGCTGGTGTTCTGGCCGCTGGCGTCCGTCGCCGCGTACGGGCTGCTGGAGCTGCTGTTCGGCCGGCTAGCCCCGGGCGATGGGGGCGAGGCGGGCGCCGGTGAGGCGGACGAGGTCGGCGGGGACGAGCTCGATCTGCAGGCCGCGCCGTCCGGCCGAGACGTAGACGGTCGCGAGCTCTGACACCGACGCGTCGATCACGGCCGGGAGCCGCCTGCGCTGCCCGAGCGGGCTGATTCCGCCGACGACGTACCCCGTGGCGCGCTCGGCGTCGCCCGGGTCGGCCATCCGCGCCTTCTTGCCGCCCGCCGCGGCGGCCAGCGCCTTCAGGTCGAGGGTGGAGGAGACGGGCACGACGCCGACGGTGAGCCGCCCGTCCACTTCGGCGAGCAGGGTTTTGAAGAGCCGGCCGTGGTCGACGCCGAGGGCGTCGGCGGCGGCCTGCCCGTAGGACGCGGCGTCCGGGCTCGCCTCGTAGGCGTGCAGCGTGAAGTCGATCCCGGCCCTGGTCGCGGCGACGGTGGCCGGGGTGCCCTTGCCGCCCTTGGAGCCGGGGCCTCTGGCACCGGATCTGGCAGTGCTCATGGGGGACAGTCTGCCGGGTGTCAGTTCGGGTGGAACGAGCCGTCCAGGAACTGGCCCGCCGGGATCATCGGCAGCGCGTCCAGGATGCGGTTCTCGCGGGCGAGCAGGTCCCGCTCGGCGGCCAGCCGGAGCGTGGCGTCCTCGCATTCCAGGAGCCGCTGCTTCTCGTGCCCGTCCAGGACGACCGACGCCGCGATGAGGTAGGACAGCCGCACCGGGTCGTCGGGCAGGTCGACGTCCTCGGCGGGACCGGCGCCGGCCGAGGCCAGCCGGTGCCGGTAGACCTGGAACAGCCGCCGGACGCGGCGCGCGGGCGCCCCCGGCCCGCAGCCGGGCTCCTCGGGCAGGAACTCGACCTCGCCCTGCAGGTAGGGGCGGGACCGGTCGAGCCCCTTCAGCCGGAACCGGCTGGTCCCGACGGTGACGATGTCGTACCGCCCGTCGGGGTGGGGTGTCACGTCGTGCACCTCGGCGACGCAGCCGACGGGCGCCAGCCGGTGCCCGGCCTCGTCGCCGGCCTCGTGGCCGAGCTCGATGCCGACCACGCCGAACCGGCGCGGCTCGGGACGTTCGAGCAGGTCACCGATCAGCAGGCGATAGCGCTCCTCGAACAGGTGCAACGGCAGCACCAGGCCCGGGAACAGCACGGTGCCCAGCGGAAACAGGGCGAGCCTCTCGGTCACAGGTTCTCCCACGCTCCTGGGCGCCTCCGGGACGACGCCCCGTGCGCCAGGGTACGTGCCTGACGATGATCTTGACATGCCTGGAATTCTCACAATCTGAAGCGGCGGGCCACTTTCCCGCGATCGGCCTTGAGGGCGGGCGCGTGGCGGCGGGTACCGTCGGGCCATGCGGATGCTCGTCGTGGACGCCTTCACCGACCGCCCGTTCACCGGCAACCCGGCCGGGGTGTGCCTCCTCACGGAGCCCGCCGAACCCGCCTGGATGCAGCGGGTCGCCATCGAGATGATGCACTCGGAGACGGCGTTCGTCCGCCCGGTCGAGGACGCGGAGGCGGACTACGAACTGCGCTGGTTCACGCCGGTCGTGGAGGTGGCCCTGTGCGGGCACGCCACGCTGGCGAGCGCGCACGCCCTCTACGGCACCGGGACGGTCGCGGCGGACCGGCCGATCCGCTTCCGGACGCTCCACAGCGGCGTGCTCACCGTCACCCGCGCGGCGGACGGGACCCTGTCGATGGACTTCCCGGCCGGGCCCGCCGCGCCCGTGGACGCCCCCGCGGGGCTCGCCGAGGCGCTCGGCGTGCCTGTGCTGTGGACCGGCAGGAACTTCCAGGACGACCTGCTGGTGGAGGTCGCGGACGAGGCGTCGGTGCTGGGCCTGGCCCCCGACCTCGCGGGACTCGCCCGGATCGACGGCCGCGGCGTGATCGTCACGGCGGCCGCCGGCCCGGGCCGCGGCCACGACTTCGTCTCCCGGTTCTTCGCCGTGCGGGTGCTGCCCGGCGACGGCGAGGACCCGGTGACGGGCTCGGCGCACTGCGCGCTCGCCCCCTTCTGGGCGGAGCGGCTCGGCCGCGCGGAACTGACCGGCTACCAGGCGTCGGCGCGCGGCGGGCACGTCCGCGTGGCGCTGCGCGGCGGCCGGGTGTCCCTGTCCGGCACCGCGGTCACCGTCCTGGACGGGACGCTCGCGGTCTGACGGGCCTGCCGCGACACGGGGTCTCGGCACGTGAGACGGTGCGCGGGCCACCGGGGGCACTCCGTAGACTGGGCGGGTGATATCCCGTATCGACCTGCGCGGCGGCCTTCCGGCCGACCCGCGCTCCGTGCTGCCCCGCGCCGAACTCGACGTCGACGCCGCCCTGGACAAGGTGCGGCCGATCTGCGAGGACGTCCGCCATCGCGGCTCGGAGGCGGTCCGGGAGCACACGCGGGCCTTCGACGGGGTCGAGCTCGACAGCACCCGCGTCGCGCCCGCGGAGATCGAACGGGCCCTCGCGGACCTCGATCCCGCCGTCCGGGACGCGCTGGAGGAGAGCATCCGCCGCGCCCGCGCCGTGCACCGCGCCCAGCGCCGCGCCGACGTCACCACGCAGGTCGTGCCCGGGGGGACCGTCACCGAACGGTGGATCCCCGTCGGCCGGGTCGGGCTGTACGTGCCGGGCGGCCTCGCCGTGTACCCGTCGAGCGTGGTCATGAACGTCGTCCCGGCGCAGGAGGCGGGCGTCGGGTCGCTCGCCGTCACCTCGCCCGCCCAGAAGGACCACGGCGGCCTGCCGCACCCGGCGATCCTCGCCGCCTGCGCGCTGCTCGGCGTGGACGAGGTGCACGCGGCGGGCGGCGCCCAGGCGATCGCGATGTTCGCCTACGGCACCGACGAGTGCCCCCGCGCCGACCTGGTCACCGGCCCCGGCAACATCTACGTCGCCGCCGCCAAGCGGCTGCTCAAGGGCGTGATCGGCATCGACGCCGAGGCGGGCCCGACCGAGATCGCGATCCTCGCCGACGCCACCGCGGACCCGGTGCGGGTCGCCGCCGACCTGATCAGCCAGGCCGAGCACGACGTGCTCGCCGCCGCGGTGCTCGTCACCGACTCGGTCCGGCTCGCCGACGAGGTCGAGGCCGAGCTGAAGGCGCAGGTCGCCCGGACCCGGCACACCGGGCGGATCACCGAGGCCCTCGCCGGGCGGCAGTCCGGGATCGTGCTCGTGGACTCCCTCGGCGACGGCCTGGCCGTCGTGGACGCCTACGCCGCCGAGCACCTGGAGGTCCACACCGCCGACGCGGCCGCCGTCGCCGCCCGCGTCCGCAACGCCGGGGCGATCTTCGTGGGCCCGTACGCGCCGGTGCCGCTCGGCGACTACCTCGCCGGGTCCAACCACGTGCTGCCGACGGGCGGCTGCGCCTGCCACTCCTCCGGCCTGTCGGTGCAGTCGTTCCTGCGCGGCGTGCACGTCGTCGAGTACGACCGGGACGCCCTCGCGGAGGCCACCGGCCGGGTCGTCGCGCTCGCCGAGGCCGAGGACCTGCCGGCGCACGGCGCCGCCCTCAAGGCCCGGTTCGGCTGGGAGGTCCCCTCGTGACCGTCCCCGGCCTGCCGATCCGCGACGACCTGCGCGGCCTGGAGCCCTACGGGGCGCCGCAGCTCGACGTCCCGTACGCGCTGAACACCAACGAGAACCCCTACCCGCCGTCCGAGCGGCTGGTGAAGGCCCTCGGCGAGGCGGTCATGGACGTGGCCGGGACGCTCAACCGCTACCCCGACCGCGACGCGTCCGCGCTCCGCGAGGACCTCGCGGCTTTCCTGAACGCCGACACGCCCGGCGTGGGGCTCACCGGCCGCCGCGTCTGGGCCGCGAACGGCTCCAACGAGATCATCCAGCAGATCCTCCAGGTGTTCGGGGGGCCGGGGCGCACCGCGGTCGGCTTCGAGCCGTCCTACTCGATGCACCCGATCATCACCCGCGTGTCGGGCACCCGCTGGGTGGACGCCTTCCGCGACGAGGACTTCGGCATCGACCCCGGCCGCGCGGTCGAGGCGGTGCGCGGGCACCGGCCCGACGTCGTGTTCCTCACCTCGCCGAACAACCCGACCGGCACCGCCCTGCCGCTGGAGGCGATCGAGGCCGTCCTGGAGGCCGCGCCGGGCATGGTCGTGGTCGACGAGGCGTACGCGGAGTTCCGCCGCGGCGGCACCCCGTCCGCGCTGACCCTGCTGGACCGGTACCCGCGCCTGATCGTCACCCGGACGATGTCCAAGGCGTTCGCGATGGCGGGGACGCGGCTCGGCTACCTCGCCGCCTCGCCCGCCGTGATCGACGCGCTGCTGCTCGTCCGGCTGCCCTACCACCTGTCGGCCGTCACCCAGGCGGTGGCGCGCACCGCCCTCGCCCACGGCGAGGAGCTGCTCGGCGGCGTCGAGGCGCTGCGCGGCGAGCGCGACGCGGTCGTCGCGTGGCTGCGCGGCCGCGGCCTGGCGGTGGCCGACTCCGACGCCAACTTCGTGCTGTTCGGGACGTTCCCCGACCGCCGGCGGGTGTGGGAGGGCCTGCTCGCCCGCGGCGTGCTGATCCGGGAGGTGGGCCCGCCCGAGTGGCTGCGGGTCAGCGTCGGCACACCCGAGGAGATGGCCGCGTTCCGCACCGCCCTGGAAGAAGTCCTCCGAGAAGCACCGAGGGAGAGTCTGTGACGCGCAAGGGACGAGTCGAGCGGGGGACCAGCGAGACGCGGGTCCTCGTCGAGATCGACCTCGACGGCACCGGGCAGGTCGACGTGGCCACCGGCGTGGGGTTCTTCGACCACATGCTGGCCCAGCTCGGCAAGCACGGGTCGTTCGACCTGACCGTCAAGACCACCGGCGACCTGCACATCGACAGCCACCACACCATCGAGGACACCGCCATCGCGCTCGGCCAGGCGTTCCGGGAGGCGCTCGGCGACAAGGCCGGCATCCGGCGCTTCGCCGACGCCTCGATCCCGCTGGACGAGGCCCTCGCGCAGGTCACCGTGGACGTGTCCGGCCGCCCCTACCTCGTGCACGTCGAGCCCGAGCGCATGGCCCCGATGATCGGCCCCGAGTACGACACCACGATGACCCGGCACGTGTTCGAGTCGTTCGTCGCGAACGCGCGGGTCGCCCTGCACGTCCACGTCCCGTACGGGCGCAACGCCCACCACATCGTCGAGGCGCAGTTCAAGGCCCTGGCCCGCGCGCTGCGCGACGCGGTGGCGTTCGACCCGAAGGTGCACGGCGTCCCGTCCACCAAGGGGGCGCTGTAGCGGTGGAGGCCGGCGGCGTGGAGTTCACCTTCGGCAACGTCGCGATCTTCGCGGTGGCGCTGTTCCTGCTGGCGGGCGTCTACAGCTTCGTCAAGCAGGGACTGAAGATCGCCGCGCTGGCCGTGCTGGTGCTGGCGTGCCTGGCGTTCGCGGGGGGTGTGATGTGGCTGTGAGGAAGGTCGTCGTCCTGGACTACGGCTCGGGCAACCTCCGCTCGGCCGAGCGCGCCGTCGCCCGCGCCGGCGCCGACGTCACGGTCACCGCCGACTGGGACGCCGCGCTCGCCGCCGACGGGCTGGTCGTCCCCGGCGTCGGCGCGTTCGCCGCCTGCATGGCGGGCCTGCGCTCGGTCCGCGGCGACCAGATCATCGGCCGCCGCCTCGCGGGGGGCCGTCCCGTCCTCGGCATCTGCGTCGGCATGCAGATCCTGTTCACCAAGGGCATCGAGCACGGCGTGACCACCGAGGGCTGCGACGAGTGGCCCGGCACCGTCGACCGGCTGGAGGCCCCCGTCGTGCCCCACATGGGCTGGAGCACGGTGGACGCCCCGTCCGGATCCGTCCTGTTCGACGGCATGGACGCCGGCACCCGCTTCTACTTCGTGCACTCCTACGCCGTCCGCCACTGGGACCTGGAGCCCGACCCGGCCGGGCGCCTGGAGCCGCCGCTCGTCACGTGGGCCGAGCACGGCGGCCCGTTCGTCGCCGCGGTGGAGAACGGCCCCCTGTCGGCGACCCAGTTCCACCCCGAGAAGTCCGGCGACGCCGGAGCGGCGCTCCTGCGCAACTGGCTCACCGGCCTCGCCTGACCGTCCGTCCGCCCTGCCATCCGCATCGATTGGGTTCCCGCATGACTCTGACGCTCCTTCCCGCGGTCGACGTCGCCGACGGCCAGGCCGTGCGCCTGGTCCAGGGCGAGGCCGGTTCCGAGACCTCCTACGGCGCGCCGCTCGACGCCGCGCTGGCCTGGCAGGAGGCGGGGGCGGAGTGGATCCATCTGGTCGACCTGGACGCGGCGTTCGGCCGGGGCTCCAACCGGGGGCTGCTGGCCGAGGTGACCGGGCGGCTGGACGTGCGGGTGGAGCTGTCGGGCGGCATCCGCGACGACGCCTCGCTGGAGGCGGCGCTCGCCACCGGCTGCGCCCGGGTCAACATCGGGACCGCGGCGCTGGAGGACCCCGCGTGGTGCCGGAAGATCATCGCCTCGCACGGCGAGCGGATCGCGGTGGGGCTGGACGTGCGCGGCACGACCCTCGCCGCCCGCGGCTGGACGCGCGAGGGCGGCGACCTGTGGGAGGTCCTCGACCGGCTGGAGGACGACGGCTGCCCCCGCTACGTGGTCACCGACGTCACCAAGGACGGCACGCTCCGCGGCCCCAACACCGGCCTCCTGCGCGAGGTGTGCTCCCGCACCGACCGGCCCGTCATCGCGTCCGGGGGCGTGTCGTCGCTGGACGACCTGCGCGCGCTCGCCGGGCTCGTCCCGGACGGCGTGGAGGGCGCGATCGTCGGGAAGGCGCTGTACGCGGGGGCGTTCACGCTGGAAGAGGCACTGGAGGCCGTGAAGTGAGCGTCGCCGTGCGGGTCATCCCGTGCCTGGACGTGGACGCCGGGCGGGTGGTCAAGGGCGTCAACTTCCAGAACCTGCGCGACGCCGGCGACCCCGTCGAGCTGGCCCGCCGCTACGACGCGGAGGGCGCCGACGAGCTGACGTTCCTCGACATCACCGCCTCCAGCGGCGACCGGTCCACCACGTACGAGGTGGTGCGCCGCACGGCCGAGCAGGTGTTCATCCCGCTGACGGTCGGCGGCGGCGTCCGCACGGTGGACGACGTCGACCGGCTGCTGCGCGCGGGCGCCGACAAGGTGTCGGTCAACACCGCCGCCATCGCCCGGCCGGAGTTCCTGCGTGAGGCCGCGCGGCGGTTCGGGTCGCAGTGCGTGGTGCTGTCGGTGGACGCCCGGCGCGCCGCGGGCACGGAGTCGGGCTTCGAGGTGACCACGCACGGCGGCCGGGAGGGGACGGGCATCGACGCGGTCGGGTGGGCCCGCCGGGGCCAGGAGCTCGGCGTCGGGGAGATCCTGCTCAACTCCATGGACGCCGACGGCACCAAGGCCGGGTTCGACCTGGAGATGCTCGGCCGTGTCCGCGAGGCCGTCACGGTGCCCGTCATCGCCAGCGGCGGCGCCGGGGACGTGACGCACTTCGCGCCCGCCGTGGACGCGGGCGCCGACGCGGTGCTCGCCGCGAGCGTCTTCCACTTCGGGCAGCTGACGATCGGGGACGTCAAGGCCGCGCTCGGCGCCGCGGGGCATCCCGTCCGCTGACCGGCGGACCTGGACCGGCCGTCCCCGCCGCTGGCGGGCCGGCCGTTTCTCTGAGATCGTGGCGCTCGACGACACGGCTAGGGGGAGAACGACGATGTGGCCCGGGTCGAATCCGCCGATCGGACCGCCGCCCATGGGCCCGCCGCCCGCGGGCCCGCCGTGGTCACCGCCGCCGCCGGTCAAGCCGAGCGCCGGATGGTACGCCCTGCCGGTCCTGTTCACGCTCGTGGCCGTGGTCGGCCTGGCCGTCGTCCTCGCCCTCTTCCTGGACGACTCCAACGTCGCCGAGGGCCCGTCGGCGTCCGGCGACCCGCGGGCGGGCCTGCGCGTCGAGCTGACCGAGGGGCACACCTACTTCGTCTACGTCCGGGACGGCTCGCCCGTCCCCTACTCGTGCTCGCTGCGGCAGGGGACGGAGACGGGCACCGTCGCGCTGACCCGCAGGAACTCCTGGAGCGCCTCCGACCACGCCGGCTACGACTACGCCGCCACGTTCGAGGCCCCGCTGAACGGGACGGCCCTGCTGACCTGCCGCGGCACCGGCGCCCGGATGCTGGTGACGCCCGACGACACCGCGGACTTCTACCTGGGCGTCGCCGTCCTGGGCGCTGTGCTCCTCGGCGTCCTGGCCATCCTGGCGTTCATCTTCCTGCCGGTACGGCGCGGCAACGCCAAGCGCCGTGCCGCGGCCGCGCGCGCGTACCCCTACTGACGCGTCGCCGCCCGGGATTCCTGCCATGGGCGGCCAAGGGCGTTTTGTGAAATGCCCGACCGGGGAGGGTGGAAGCGGACGGCCACGCCGCCCGGTGGCACGGCGCCGCCGCCGCGCGGTGCGCCGGGACGGAAGGTGACCGCCGTGAGCGGACCGTACGAGACCGAGGACGACGCCTTCACCGAGGTGCGCGACATCTACGCCGGGTTCGGCAAACGCGGTGTGATGCAGGCCCGGACGCTCGACCTGCTGCTGCGCGTCTGCGCCGAGCACGGAATCGAGCTGGGCGACTACGACCGGCGGGTGCTCCGCTGGCTGTCGGCGCAGCCCCCCGAGACCGCCCAGGTCATCGCCGCCCTGATCGCCCGTGCGGCGCCCTCGCGGCGTGCCGGGGTGACCGGCGACGCCCAGCGTCCGGCACCGGTCTGACGCGCCGCGGGGCCGGGAGCCCGCGGGCAGGGTCATGCCGTGAGCTCGCGTTCCAGGGGAGTGCGGAAACGCGGGATCGCGCGGACGTCGCCGTACCAGGCGGCCATCCGCGCGGCCTCACGGTCGACGGCGGCGCGGGCGTCGGCGCCGACGTCCTCCAGGAACCGCACGGCGATCTCGCCGTCCGCGCGCTGGGCCCAGCCGCCGACGATGCGGCCGTCCCACCAGACGGTCGGGCCGATGTTGCCGTTCCGGTCGAACAGCGCGGGCCGGTGGGGGCCGAGGAACCAGTCGCGTTCCTGCCAGCCCATCGGCGTCGGGTCGAGGGCGGGCAGCAGCGCCGCCCACGGCTGGGGCTCGGCGGCGGGCTCCAGGTCGTCGGCCATGACGAGGCCCGTGGTGCCGCCGAGGTCCACCTCGGTCACGTCCAGGAGGGCCAGGGCCTTGCGGACCTCTCCGAGGGTCCAGCCCGTCCACCACCGCAGGTCACCGATGGGCGCCGGGCCGAACGCGCGCAGCCAGCGTTCCGCGAGCGCGGCGCGGGCGTCGTCGGCGGGCATCGCGGGGATCCCGCCGGGCAGCCACGCCTCGACCGGCGACCACCGGTACTGGCTGCTGATCCACGAGCCGTTCGGGCGGCCCCGGACGATCAGGCCCTCGCAGCCGAGCGTGACCAGGACCCACGTCGTGATGTTGGTGGGCCGCGAGTAGGACTTGCCGGGCGCGGGGTCGACCTGCGTGCGCAGCCGCGGCTCGTCGGCGCCGAGCTGCGCGCCGGTCGCCTCGCCGCGGGCCAGCAGCGCCCGGTGGGCGCCCTCCTCCACCTCGCGGAAGAACGCGGCGGCGTCCTCGACGACGCCCGCCTGCCCGATGAACCGGGTGTAGGTGCGGCGCTGCTTGGCCGCCAGCGCGTTCGCGGTGGAAAACTGCAGGACCGGGACGAGCTCGACCGGCGCGACGAACATCGTGCGGCGCATCGCCAGCATCCGCAGCAGGGTCCGGTCGTCGTACAGGGCCCGCTCCACCATGGCCGGCACGGCCCGGACGCTGCGGGCCGCCACGGACAGGAACACCGTGGCCGGGTCGGTGGCGTGCAGCACCACGAGGGACCGGGCGATCCCGGCGACGTCGTCGGTCCGCCCGGCGGCGGCCAGCCGGTGCCGGACGCCCAGCCGGGCGCGCCGCTCGGCGATGGTCATCGAACGCATGAACGAATACTACGCGGAGCGGGCGCCCTGCCCGGCGGGGTCCCGGCCGCGCTCAGCCGCTGTGCGAGAACTTCACGACGACGTTGTCCTTGGTGACGGACTGGACCGAGACGTCGAACCCTTCCGCCTGGTCGCCGCCGCCCCGCGGCACGGTCACCGTCTGGCCGGCGACCTTCAGGGTGACGGTGTTGCCCTGGACGCTCACCAGCTCGGTCTTCACACCGAGGACGGAGGCGCTCGCGTCGACGCCCCGGTCGAACGTCACCGTGCACGAGTTGGCGTTGCAGTCGGTCTTGCTGTTCTCGCCGCCGCAGGCGGCGAGGCCCCCGAGGGGCAGCAGCAGGAGGGGCAGGACGGCCAGCTTCCGGCGTACGGAGGAGGTCATGCCGGCGAGTCTAGAGGCCGCGGGGCCCTCCGCCCGTCCTCCCGCGGGCGGGATTCACCGGGCGGCGGGTAGTCCTCCACGGTGACGCCGTGTCGTCGGCGCGCGAGCTGGATCTTCGCCGGGCACCGTGTTTCGCTGGGGGGATGACCTGTGAAGACGCCTGGCGGCCGATGGTCGGGCCGGTGGTGTGCGCCGGGCTGCGGATGGAGGCGCGCGCGGTGCGGCGCGGCCTGACCCGCATCCCGGTCGTGGTGGTCGGCTACCGTGCCCGCCGCGCCGACCGGCTGCCGGCGGCGTGCGCCGCCCTCGTGGCGATGGGGTTCGGCGGCGCGCTCGACGAGCGGCTCCGCCCGGGGGACGTCCTGGTCGCGGACGAGATCCGCGGCGGCGCCGGGCCGGTGCCGTGCCGCGCCGCGCACATGCTGGCCGGCGAGCTGATCCGGGACGGCCTCAGCGTGCAGGTCGGGCCGCTGGTGACCACCGACCACATCGTGGGGCGCGCGGAGCGGGCGCTCTGGGCGGCAGGGGGCGCGCGCATGGCCGACATGGAGTCGGCCGTGATCGCCGCCCGCGCGGGAGGCAGGCCGGTCGCCGCCGTCCGCGTCGTCGTCGATGGACCCGGGCATCCGCTGCTGCACCCGGGGACGGTGGCCCGCGGGATCGCCGCGCGCCGGGTCCTGGCCCGCACCGGCCCCGCGCTGGAGCGGTGGGGCGCCCTCCTGGTCAGCGGGGGCGCCGGGCACGGCGACGGTGCCGGTGACGCCGACGGCATCGGGGACGGAGGCGTCCGCACCCCGTGAGGCGCTCCCCGTGAGGCGCGCCCTGTGAGGCGCACCCCCGTGAGGCAAGCCCTGTGACGGCGTCGCCGGAGGGGCCGGCCGTCCTAGCTGTGCTTCATCCCGGGCATCTCGCCGTGCGACTCGCCGGACGTGATGCGGCCGCCCAGGTCCTTCTGGAGGGACTGGAGGGTCGCCGGGGTGCTCACCGCGACCCACCGCGTCCCGACCAGGTACGAGCCGCCCCAGGGCTTGGCCTCCTCCATCCAGGCGGTCATGCCCTTGTCGGAGGTGAAGCTCACCAGGACGTACCGCCCGCGCGAGTTCGTGCAGTTGCCCTGCTCAAGCTCCTGGGCCTTGCGCTGCCCGGTCAGCGTGCACCCGGTCCGTGAGGCGAGCTGGTCGAGGCTGGCCGGGGTGCCCTCCCTCTCCGAGCCGCCGCCGGACGCCTCGGACTTGCCGGAGCAGCCCGCCGCCAGCGGCAGCGTGAGCGCGGCGACGCCGCACAGCAGCCCAGTCCTGATCGCTCCGAGGTGGTGCGTGGAGCCCATGGCCGTTCCTCCCGGGTGAGATGCGCGATTCCGACGGTGCAATACGCATCCCGCCTCGGGCGGGGTTCAGTGCCGGCCCGGGCGGCGGTCCCGGCGGCGGCTCAGAGGCCGCGGGTCGCGGCGGCGGCCCGGATCCCGGGCTCCTCGGCGGTGTCGAGGTGCAGCCGCTGCAGGCGGATCCGCGTGTCCTCGGTGAGCGGCGCGGATCGCACCGCCTCCAGGCGGACGCCCTCCTCGCAGTCCCACAGCCCCTCGACGGTGTAGGACTCGGCGGTGTGCGGCGCGGTCCTCGTCAGGGCCGTCAGGATCCGGGGGCGAAGGTAGGCGTAGGTCGACTCGGTCCAAGCGGTCTTCAGCAACGGGACGGCCTCACCGGCGCGCAGCCGTCCAAGGCCCTCGATCGGGCTCGCCGCGTCGTGCCACTCGCTCCGGCCCACGGCGCCGCGCAGCTCGTCCATGAGGAAGGGGATGTCCTGGCGTGTCCCATAGCGCGCGAGGATCCGCAGTCCCATGTCCTCGCAGCCGCCCCTCTGGGCCGCCCACACGCGCGCACGAGGGAGCGTCTCAGGGCCGTACTCGCGCAAGGCCCGGCACACGGCCCCGCCGAACCGGCTGGGTCTGGCGGGCAGCAGCTCCTCCGCGAGGTCGAGCAGCGCGAGGGTCCTCCTGCGGCCCAGCTCGAAGATCGCGCCGATGGCGCCGTCGCCCTGGCGCCGGGCGAGGTCCAGGAGTTCGGCCTCGGTGCGCTCCCCGCGGTCGGCCGCCGCGCCCGCCGGCCTGCGCGCGCGCCCGGCCTCCCGCCGCCGCGCGAGCGCCTCGGCGATCCGCGGCTGCCGCGCCGCCCACGTCTCGATCACCGGGTTGTACCCGGCGGGGATGAGCATGCCGAGCGCGCGGTCGTCGCACCGGGCCGCGGCCAGCTCGTCGAGCCCGATCGTCAGCGAGGGGTCCCCGAGCTCCACGAGCGTGTCCAGGGCGTCGAACCAGTGCGCCCCCTCCTCGGCGTACCGGCGCAGGATCGGCGCCGCCTCGCGGCGGCTCAGCCGCACCAGGCGGGAGAGCACGTCCAGGGCCAGCTCGACCCGCCAGTCGCCTTGATCCGTATGGTCGGACGGATCGAACAGGTGCTCGGCCACCGGACCGGCCGGCAGCTCCAGATCGACCATCAGCCGGGCGTAGTACAGCCCGCGCGACTCGCACCGCGGATCCCACCGGGGATCCCGGCGGACGCAGTCGTAGACGTACTCGCCCGCCCCCGCGCGCTCCGCCGCGCGCCGCGCGGCCCTGCCCAGCCCCCGCTGCAGTTGACCATGCAGCGTGCCCGCCGATTCCAAGACGACCTCATTGCTCACTCAAGCAGAATGCGCACTCAAGCAGATAACGGGCAAGTGCTTTACCCCAGGTCGTGATGTCCTCACCCGGCATCACACCTCCCGCTGGGCGGTCCAGGAGGCGTGCAGGCCGGCGTACACGCCCGGCTCGGCCACCAGTTCGGCGTGCGGGCCGCGCTGGACGATCCGGCCCGCGTCGAACACGATGACCTCGTCCGCCGCCTCGGCCGTGGACAGCCGGTGCGCGATGGAGATCGCCGTCCGCCCCCGGGTGACGCCGTCCAGCGCCCGCTGGATGCGGACCTCGGTGGCGGGGTCGACGGCGGAGGTCGCCTCGTCCAGGACGAGCAGGTCCGGGTCGGCGACGTAGGCCCGGGCCAGCGCGACCAGCTGCCGCTCGCCCGCCGACAGCGACTCGCCACGCTGGCCGACGGGCGTGTCCAGGCCCTCGGGGAGCCCGTCCAGCCAGTCGGCCAGCCCCAGCTCGGTCATGGCGAGGACCAGGTCCTCGTCGGACGCGCCGGGCCTTCCGTACCGGACGTTGTCGGCGAGCGAGGCATCGAACAGGAAGCCGTCCTGCGGGACCATGACGACGCGCTCCCGCAGCGACGAGAACCGCACCCGGCCGAGCGGCACCCCGTCCACGAGCACCCGGCCGGACGTGGGGTCCATGAGCCGCGTGAGGAGCTTGGCGAACGTCGTCTTGCCCGACCCGGTCTGCCCGACGATCGCGACGCGGCTGCGGGGCTCGATCGTCACGTCCACGCCGTGCAGGACGGGCGGCCCGCCCGGATAGGCGAAGCCCACGGACTCGAACCGCACCTCGATCGGGCCGCGCGGCAGCACCTCGCCGTCCTCGCCGGGGTCCGCCACGTCGGGGACGGTGTCCAGCACGCCGAGCACCCTCCGCCATCCCGCGATGGCGTTCTGCGCCTCGTTGAGGACCTCCGTGGCGGTCTGCAGCGGGCTGACGAACAGGGTCACCAGGAACAGGAACGCCACCAGCTCACCGGCCGTCAGCCGCCCGTCCACGCCCAGCAGGACGCCCACGACGACCACCCCGGCCGTGGCCAGCGCGGCGACCAGCTCGCTCACCGGGAAGGTGAGCGCGACCAGCCCCTGGGCGCGCGTCTGCGCCGTGCGGTGCGCCTCCACGGTCTCGTCCACCCGCCGCCCGGTGCGCTCCTCCGACGCGTACGCGCGGATGACCGGCGCGCCGACCACCGACTCGCTCACCGCCGCCAGCAGGTCGCCCATGCGCTCGCGGACCCGCGTGTAGGCGGCGGACACGATCCGCTGGAAGCGGCGCAGCGCGAACACCAGCGGCAGGAACGCCACCCACACCAGCAGGGCGAGCTGCCAGGAGTACACCAGCATCAGCACGCTCGCCACCACCAGCTGGCCCATCGACACGATGAACATCAGCCCGCCGGACTGCATGAACGTGCTGATCTGGTCGACGTCGCCCGTCACCCGCGACACCAGCGCGCCGCGCCGCTCCCCGCTCTGGGTGAGCATCGACAGGTCGTGGACGTGCCGGAACGCCTTCACCCGCAGGCCCGCCAAGCCGCCCTCGGACGTCCGGTACAGCCGCACGTTCATCGCGTACGCGCACAGCGCGGTCAGCAGGACCGCGGCCCCGCAGAGCAGCACCGCCGTCCGGATGAACGCGATGTCGGGGCCGCCGGGACGGCCGAGGCCCTTGTCGATCGTCTGCTGGACGGCGATGGGGACCACCACCCGTCCCGCCGTCGAGGCCAGGGCCAGCGCCAGCGTCCCCGCCAGCCCCGCCCGGAACTCGGGGCTCAGCCGCAGCCCCCGCCGCAGCGTGCTCAGCGCGCCCTCTTCCGCGGCCTGCCCGCTCAGGCCCGTGCTCCTGGGGGCCGTCCCGCCCGGGGCCGCCCTCTCCGGAGCGGTGCCCTTCGGAGCCGTCCTGTCCGACACCGTCATGCCAGAGCCTCCTCGCCGCCCTCGATCGCCTCTTGCTCCGCCTCGGCGCGCTCATAGGCGTTGACGAGGTCGCGGTAGCCCGTGGAGCGCTCCAGCAGCTCGGCGTGGGATCCCCGCCCCATGACACGGCCGTGTTCCAGGTAGACCACCTCGTCGGCCAAGGCGATCGTGGCCTTGCGGTAGGCGACGACCACGACGGTCGATCCCGACCCGTCACCGGACGAGCGCGCCTCCCGGAGGCCCTCCAGGATGCGCGCCTCCACACGTGGGTCCACGCTGGACGTCGCGTCGTCCAGGACGAGCAGCCGCGGCCGCCGCACCAGCGCGCGCGCCAGCGCGAGCCTCTGCCGCTGACCGCCGGAGAGCGTCGCCCCGCGCTCGCCCACCTTCGTGTCCAGGCCGTCCGCGAGCGCCGCGACGAAACCCTCCGCCTGCGCGAGCCGGAGGGCCTCCCACACCCGCTCGTCCGGGACGTCCAAACCGAGCGTGACGTTCCCGCGGACGGTGTCGTCGAACAGGAACGTCTGCTGGGGGACCAGGGCGGCGGTGGCGGCCACACCGCCCCGCCGCACCTCCCGCACGTCCACCCCGTCCAGCAGGACGGATCCGTCGCCCGGATCGACAAGCCTCACCAGCAGCGAGGTGAGCGTGGACTTGCCCGACCCGGTCGGACCCACCACCGCGACCGTCCGGCCCGCGGACACGCCGAACGACACATCGTGCAGCACCCGCCGCGCGCCGTTGGCGCTCTCATAGGCGAAGCGCACGCCGCGGACCTCCAATGCCGCCGCCCCGCTCCCGCCGAGCGTGCCGTCACCGAACGGGAGGGAGCCTCCGGCGTCCAGGACGCCCCGCACCCGCTCCCAGCCCACGACACTGCGCGGCACCTCGGCCAGCACCCAGCCCAGCGCCCTGATCGGCCAAGCCAACAGCGTGAACAGGTACGCCACGTGCACCAGGTCGCCGGCGGTCATCGCGCCCGCCTCCAGCCGCAGCGACCCGATCAGCAGCACGGCGAGCACGCCCAGGCTGGGCAGCGCCTCCAGCACCGGGTCGAACAGCCCCCTGATCCGGCCGACCGCCACGTTCGCGTCCCGCAGCGCCGCCGCCTCCGCCTCGAACCGCGCGGTCTCCGACGCCTCGCGGCCGAGCGTCTTGACGACCAGGCCGCCCTCGAAGCTCTCGTGCGCCACCTCGCTGACCCGGGCGCGCAGCTGCTGCGCTCGCGTCGCTACTGGCGCCAGCCGCCGCTGGTAGACGACGTTGACCAGCGCGATCGCCGGGAAGATCAGGAAGCCGACCGCCGCCACCGCGATGTCGGTCACCAGGATCGACACCGCCGCGATCAGCAGCATGAACACCACGCCGACCGCCATCGGCAGCGGCGCGATGGGCGCCCACACCGCCTCCACGTCGGCGTTGGCGTTCGACAGCAGCTGCCCGGTCGGATGCCGCTGGTGCCATGCCAGCGGCAGCCGCAGGTACTGCCGCGTCACCGCGCGCCGGTACGCGGCCTGCATCCGGTACTGCATGAGGCCCGCGTAGAACCGGCGTGCCGCGACGCCGAGCGCCTTGAGCGCCGCGACGCCCACGATCGCCAGCGCGGCCCCGGTCAGCGCCCCCGCGGTCGTGTGCCCCGACCTGAACGCCGGGAGCATCACCTCCTCGGTCGCCCAGCCGAGCACCTGCGCGGTCGCGACCGTCGTCACCGCGTACAGCGCGCTGGCGAGGACGGAGATCGTGAAGACCCGGGGCTCGGCCCGGACCGCCACCCCCAGCACGCGGATTCCCTCGCGCAACACGGACGGCCCGGCGCGTCTGGACGCAGGTGGCACGGCGACTCCTCGATCGGCGGTGACCCGGGGGGAATGCCCCCTGAGTTCCGCGCTCGGGGGGTTTGCGGGCCTGGATATGCCTACCACCGCCGCCGGGTGCTTATTCCCGGCCGCGCGGGCGCGGCTTACGATCAAGTAATGAGCGCGACCGTGACCGACCCCGTGCGCGGAGAGCGCCGGCTGCTGGCCGCCGCCCTCGCCGAGGCGGGTCCCGGGGCGCCCACCCGGTGCGTCGGCTGGGACGCCCGCGACCTCGCGGCCCATCTGGTCGTCCGCGAGGGCCGCCCGGACGCCGGGGCCGGAATACTCCTGCCCCCGCTCGCCTTCTACACCGAGCGCGTCCGGCGCCGCACGGCGCGTGCCGTCCCCTTCGACAAGCTGGTGGAACGCTTTCGGCAAGGTCCGCCGAAGTTCTCCCCCTACACGCTTCCCGGTGTGGACAAAATCGCCAACGCGGTCGAGTTCTTTGTCCACCACGAGGACATCCTGCGGGCACGTCCGGACTGGCAGCCCAGGGAGCTGCCCGCCGAACTCGAGGAGCTTCTCTGGCGAAGGATAAAAATTGCCCGCTTTGTCCTAAGAAAAGTTCACGTTGAGGTAACACTCGTCCAGCCGGACGGCCGCAGCGTGCGGGTCTCCGGCGCCGGGCGGGCCGGACGCGGCGGTGCGCGGGGCCCGGTGCGCGTGCACGGCCCCGTAGGGGAACTCGTCCTGTGGGCCCTGGGCCGGGGGGACGTCGCGCGCGTCCGCCTCACGGGCGCCACGGACTCTGTCAAGACCCTGACCGAGACCGGTTGGAGTCTTTAACGGGCAGGTAACGGCAGGGTTCGCCAAGAGAAGAAACGCAAGCCTTGCGGCTCCTCCGCTTTACGCGGAACCGGTGATACGGTGGGCCCGTCGGTTGCAGTCGTGGTTCTCGATCGTTTGTCCAGACGCCCGCGGACTGATGGCAGCGGGCGTTTTGGCTTTTCCGGGACCGTACCGGGGGCGAGGGCGTTCCGCAGCGACCGCGCCGGGCCCGCGAGGTGTGGGCCCGTGTTTTGCCGCAAGGAGAAAGACATGCCCCAGCAGGGCACCGTGAAGTGGTTCAACGCCGAGAAGGGCTTCGGTTTCATCGCCGTCGACGGCGGCGGACCGGACGTCTTCGTGCACTACTCGGCGATCCAGTCCTCCGGATACCGCACGCTGGACGAGAACCAGCGCGTCCAGTTCGAGGTGACGCAGGGTAACCGGGGTCCGCAGGCCGACCAGGTCGTCCCCCTGTAACACCCGCAGTCGTACGTCAGGGCCCGTCCCCCCTCCCGGGGGGCCGGGCCCTTTCGTGTCCCGGCACCGCACCCGGCACAATGGACCGCATGTCAGCCCGACCGTCCAACCTGGACCCCACGATCGCGGAGCGCCTGAAGCGCGACCCCGCCGGCCTCCTGCCCGCCATCGCCCAGCAGTACGACACCGGCGAGGTGCTCATGCTCGGCTGGATGGACGACGAGGCCCTCCACCGCACCCTCACCACCGGCCGCTGCACCTACTGGTCCCGCAGCCGCCAGGAGTACTGGGTGAAGGGCGAGAGCTCGGGGCACCAGCAGTGGGTCAAGTCCGTCGCGCTCGACTGCGACTCCGACGCCATCCTCGTCAAGGTCGACCAGGTCGGCGCCGCCTGCCACACCGGCGACCGCACCTGCTGGGACGCCGACGTCCTGGACGCCGTGGTCGGGGAACGCCCTGACACCGGCTCATGACCCCCGGCCGTGAACGCGGCCTGACGGCGCTGCTGTGCGCCGCCGGCGCCGGGCTCGCGCTGCTCGCCGCCGGCCGCACCTGGGCCACCGTGCACGCCGGGGACTCCATCACCCCCGTCGCGCACCACCTCAGCGGCCGCGACCTCGGCGGGACGTCCGCCGCCCTCGCCCTCGCCGCCCTCGCCGGGCTCGCCGCCCTGTTCGCCACGTCCGGGCGCCCGCGCGCCGCCGTCGGCGGCCTCATCGCCGCGTTCGGCGCCGGGATCGCCTACGCCTCCGCCGCCTCCGTCCAGCGCTCCCACGTCCTGTCCGCCGTCGCCGGCCGCAGCACCCTGCTCAGCCTGGACGGACATCCCGGCATCGACGTGAACCTCTGGTGGATGGCCTCGGTGACCGGCGGCGTCGTCCTCGCCGCCGGCGGCCTGCTCACCCTCGCCCGCGGCGCCCGCTGGCCCGGCCTGTCGTCCCGCTACGACCGCGCCCCCAAGCCCGCCGCCCCCGACGACCCGTCCGCCCTGTGGAAGTCCCTCGACCGCGGCGAGGACCCGACGGCCCGCCCGAACGGCCGCCCGTGACCGCCGACGGTGGCGGCCTCGTCCTCGTCGCCGAGCACGACCCCGCCGTCGCCGAGCTCCAGCGCCGCTACCTCGCCCGCGAGGGCTTCGACGTCGAGATCGAACCCGACCCCGCCCGCGCCCCCGCCGCCGCCGCGAAGACCCGTCCCGACGCGGTCGTCCTCGACCTGTCCACCACCGCCCTGCCCGCCGACCTCTACCACCGCGTCGCCGACGCCGCCGCGCCCGCCCCCGTCATCGCCGTCACCGCCCCCCTCGACCCCGCCGCCCTCCGCGCCCTCGGCGACCACCACGTCGAACGCCCCTTCGCCCCCCGCGTCCTCATCACCGCCGTCGCCGAGGCCCTCCGCCGCACCGGCCCCCCCGAGCCCCCCGGCCTCCTCCACGCGGGCCAGGTCGCCCTCGACACCCACGGCCGCTCCGCCACCATCGGCGACCGCAAGATCGCCCTCACCGTCACCGAGTTCGACCTGCTCGAATTCCTGATGGGCAACCCCGGCCGCGTCTTCACCCGCGAACAGCTCCTCGACGCCGCCTGGGGCCCCGGCGCCGGCGCAGGCAGCCGCACCGTGGACGTCCACGTCGCCCAGCTCCGCGCCAAACTGGGCAAGGCCAGCCCCATCCGCACAGTCCGAGGAGTCGGCTACGTGCTGGACGGTTAGCTGGGGGCTGGTTCTCATTGGGGGGCGCCCCCCATACCCCCCGGCTGCGCGGCACGGGTCGCCTCCATTGCGCTCGCTCCGCTCGCTTCGTTGCGGGGACGCGGCGTGCCGGGGGAGGCCCGCTGCGCTCGCTGGCGCTCGCTCCGCGTGCCTCCTGAAACCGGTGATTGAGGCTCAACCTGCCGGGGTTGAGGCTCAAGCTGCTGTGGTCGGGGTTCGGAGATCGTTGGGGGTCCTCTACGGTTGAGGGGTGACGCTTGCGTCTTTGCGGGGGTTGTGGCGGCAGGGGGTCGTGCTGGGCGGGGTCGCGGCCGGGGTGCTGGTCGTCGCCAAGGTGGATCCCAATGAGCCCGGCCACTATCCCGGGTGCCCGTTCCTGTTCTTGACCGGGTACTACTGCCCGGGGTGCGGGGCCACGCGGCTGGTCCACGCGCTCGCACACGGGGACGTCGGGACGGCGTTCGGTTTCAACCCGGTGGTCTTCCTGCTCCTGCCCGTGTTCGGGTACTTGTACGTCCGGTGGACGGTCCTGGCGGCGCGGGGCCGGCCGATGCAGTCACAGCTGCTCCGGCCGGTGGCGGCCTATGGGCTCGTCGGTGTCCTGCTCGTCTTCTGGATCGTGCGCAACCTCCCCTTCGGGCAGGCGCTGGCCCCCTGAAGATCGAACCTCCACCACGACGGCTTGAACCTCGACCACGGGGTTCGAACCCCGGCCACCGGTTACGGGACAGGCACGCGGAGCGAGCGCAAGCGAGCGCAGCGGGCATGCCCGGCGCGCCGCGTCCCCGCAATGGAGCGAGTGCAGCGAGCGGAATGGAGGCGACCCGTGCCGCGCAGCCGGGGGTCTGGGCGTCGCCCCCCAGGAAAACAGGGTCGGCCCTCCAAACGAAATCCGCTGCGGCTACGATCGGTGCACGGAACGACCTGAAATAGGGGGCCTATCACCTTGAGCGTGCTGGACGAGATCATCGAGGGCGTCCGGGCCGATCTCGCGGACAGGCAGCGAGAGGTCCCGCTCGACGCACTCAAGGAGAAGGCGGCGGCCGCTCCGGCTCCGCGGGACGCGCTCGGCGCGTTGCGGGGGCAGGGGGTGTCGGTCATCGCCGAGGTCAAGCGCAGCAGCCCGTCCAAGGGGGCGCTCGCCGCCATCGCCGACCCGGCGGCGCTGGCCCGTGACTACGAGGCCGGTGGCGCGCGGGTCATCAGCGTGCTGACCGAGCGGCGCCGATTCGGGGGGAGCCTGGACGATCTGGCCGAGGTGCGCGCCAACGTCGAGGTCTCCGTCCTGCGCAAGGACTTCATCGTCACCTCCTACCAGCTGTGGGAGGCACGCGCGTACGGCGCGGACATGGCGCTGCTGATCGTCGCCGCGCTGGAGCAGGACGCGCTGGTGTCGCTGGTGGAGCGCGCCGAGTCGATCGGGCTGCTGCCGCTGGTCGAGGTGCACACCGAGGAGGAGGCGGCGCGCGCGGTGGACGCGGGCGCCAGGGTGATCGGCGTGAACGCGCGTGACCTGCGGACGCTCCAGGTCGACCGCGGGGTGTTCGCGCGGGTCGCGCCGCTGATCCCCAAGGACGTCGTCAAGATCGCCGAGTCGGGGGTGCGGGGGCCGCACGACCTGCTCGCCTACGCCTCCAGCGGCGCCGACGCGGTGCTGGTGGGGGAGAGCCTGGTGATCGGCAAGGACCCGCGGGCCGCCGTCGCCGACCTTGTCGCCGCGGGCGCGCATCCGGCCCTGAGGCAGGGAAGTTGACGGCCGTGCCGGTGGAGCCGCTGCGGGAGCGATGGCGGGCCCATCCCATTTCCCGCTGACCGGATCGGCCCCTACCTTCGACAGGACGCGTTTCTCCCATGACCATCGATACCTCTGCCGTGCCCGATGAGACGGGCCACTTCGGCCCGTTCGGCGGGCGGTTCGCCCCCGAGGCGCTCATGGCGGCGCTGGACGAGCTCACCCGCGAGTTCGAGACCGCCAAGCGCGACCCCGGCTTCGTCGCCGAGCTGGACGGCCTGCTCGCCGGGTACGCGGGCCGCCCGAGCCTGCTGACCGAGGCCCGGCGCTTCTCCGAGCACGCCGGGGCCCGGGTGCTGCTCAAGCGCGAGGACCTCAACCACACCGGCTCCCACAAGATCAACAACGTGCTGGGGCAGGCGCTGCTGACCCGGCGGATGGGCAAGTCCCGGGTCATCGCCGAGACGGGGGCGGGCCAGCACGGCGTCGCCACCGCCACGGCGGCGGCGCTGCTCGGGCTTGAGTGCACCGTCTACATGGGCGAGGTCGACACCGAGCGGCAGGCCCTCAACGTCGCCCGCATGCGGATGCTCGGCGCCGAGGTCGTCCCCGTGCGGACCGGCAGCCGGACGCTCAAGGACGCGTGCAACGAGGCGTTCCGCGACTGGGTCGCCAGCGTCGGGCACACCCACTACTGCATCGGCTCGGTCATGGGCCCGCACCCGTTCCCGATGATGGTCCGCGACTTCCAGCGGATCATCGGCGAGGAGGCGCGGCGGCAGTGCCTGGAGCTGACCGGCGCCCTCCCCGACGCCGTCGTCGCGTGCGTCGGCGGCGGGTCCAACGCGATCGGCGCGTTCCACGCGTTCGTCCCGGACGAGTCCGTCCGGCTGTACGGGTTCGAGGCGGGCGGGGACGGCGTGGACACCGGCCGGCACGCCGCGACCCTCGTCGGCGGTTCCCTCGGCGTGATCCACGGCATGCGCACCTACCTGCTCCAGGACGACGACGGGCAGACCCAGGAGACGCATTCGATCTCGGCGGGGCTCGACTATCCCGGTGTCGGCCCCGAGCATTCGTGGCTGCGCGACTCCGGCCGGGCCGAGTACCGGGAGATCACCGACGCGGAGGCGATGGAGGCGTTCGCGCTGCTGTGCCGGACGGAGGGGATCATCCCCGCGATCGAGTCGGCGCACGCGCTCGCGGGAGCGCTCAAGGTCGGCGCGGAGCTCGGCCCGGACGCCACCGTCGTGGTGTGCCTGTCGGGGCGGGGCGACAAGGACATGCACACGGCCGCCGGCTTCTTCGGCCTGGTGCCGGAAGGAGCGGGCGAGTGAGCGTCCGCAGCGCCTACGACAAGGCCCGCGCCGAGGACCGCGCGGCGCTCGTCGGATACCTGCCCGCCGGTTTCCCCACCTTCGACGGCGCCGTCGAGGCCGCGAAGGCCATGGTGGACGCGGGCTGCGACGTCATCGAGATCGGCCTGCCCTACACCGACCCGATGATGGACGGGCCCACCATCCAGGACGCCGTGCACCAGGCGCTCGTCGGCGGCGTCCGCGTCGCCGACGTGTTCCGCACGGTCGAGGCCGTCGCCGCCACCGGCGCGCCGACGCTGGTGATGACCTACTGGAACCCCGTCGACCACTACGGCGTGGACGCCTTCGCCCGCGACCTCGCCTCCGCGGGCGGCACCGGGCTGATCACGCCCGACCTGACGCCGGAGGAGGGCGGCGCGTGGCTTGAGGCGTCCGACGGGCACGGCCTCGACCGGGTGTTCCTCGTCGCGCTCAGCTCCACCGACGAGCGCATCGAGACGATCACCGGCGCGTGCCGCGGGTTCGTCTACGCGGCGTCGCTGATGGGCGTGACCGGTGCCCGCAACGCCCTCGACACCGGCGCGCCGCGGCTCGTGGAGCGCACCCGGGAGATCATCGCCCGGAGCGGCGCGGAACTGCCGGTCGGCCTCGGCCTCGGCGTCGGCAACGGCGCCCAGGCCGCGGAGGTCGCCGGGTTCGCCGACGGCGTCATCGTCGGCTCGGCGTACATCCGGCGGCTCCTGGACGCGCCCGACCTCGCCTCCGGCGTGGCCGGGGTCCGCGCGCTCACCGAGGAACTCGCCGCCGGGGTCCGCAAGGGCCGCTGAGAGGGTTTTACGTCCGTCCGGGAACTCGCCGCGGCCCCTACCAGGTTGTTGCTTGTGACGCCCGCGCTCTCCCGTAGGGTGTGTTCGCCGAAGCAGCGAGGCGGGCTCCCGGAAGGATCGTGATGACGCAAGAGATGACGGCCGGGGAGCGGGACGGGACGGCGCCCGGCCCGTCCCGGCCCCTCTGGTTCCAGGCCGTGGCCTGGCTGCTGACGATCATCGGGTTCGGGATCTCGGTCTACCTGACGATCTCGCACTACGACGAGGGCACGCTGGTGTGCTCGGCGTCCGGGACCGTGGACTGCCACGCCGTCACCACCAGCAAGTACTCGACGCTCGCCGGGATCCCGATGCCGCTGCTCGGCCTGGCGTTCTTCGTCGCGTTCGCGGCGCTGATCAGCCCCTGGGCGCTGCGGTCGCCGTGGCCGCAACTGCGGTGGGCGCGGCTCGCGGCCGTGTCCGCCGGCGTGCTGATGGTCGTGTACCTGGTCACCGTCGAACTGGCGATCCTGCACAAGATCTGCCTGTGGTGCACCGGGGTGCACGCCGTCACCGTGCTCCTGTTCTTCCTGGTCCTGTTCGACGAATTCCAGCGGATCGGTCACGTCGACTAATCTCGCCGGAACCCGCGCCGCGCGGCAGTCGCGGCCCCCACCCATAGGAGATCGACCCATGAGCAAGGCCGCACGAGAGCGGTCCGCGCGGGAGCGCCTGGCCGCCGAGCGCAAGCGGCAGGCCGCGCGGCAGAAGCAGCGGCGGCTGCTCGCCATCGTCGTCGGTTCGGTGGTCGCCGTCGCGGTGATCGTCGTCGCGGTCGTCATCGTGATGGACCAGCGCGACAAGAACGGCCGCGCCGAGGTCCACCAGGGCGCGGTCGCCCCGCTCAGCCGCGACGCCGACGGCTCCATCGTGATGGCCAAGCCGGGCGTGACCAAACCGGTGCTGGAGATCTTCGAGGACTTCCAGTGCCCCATCTGCAAGCAGTTCGAGGAGAGCAGCGGCAAGACCGTCCTGCAGCTGGCCGCCGAGGGCAAGGTCAAGGTCGTCTACCGGCCGTTCCACCTGTTCGGCCAGCAGAAGGACCCGGTCAAGATCAACTCGCTGCGCTCGGCGGAGGCCGCGCTGTGCGTGCCCGCCGACAAGTGGATCTCCTACCACGACGCGCTCTTCAAGTTCCAGCCCGCCGAGGGCTCCAAGGGCTTCTCGCCCGACGACCTCGTCAAGTGGGGCAAGGACGTCGGTGTCACCGACCCGAACTTCGAGAAGTGCGTCCGGGACGAGCAGAAGAAGCCCCAGGTCGACGCGATGACCAAGTACGCCCTGGAGACCCGCAAGGTCGAGGGCACCCCGACCGTCTTCCTGGACGGCAAGCCCCTCGACCTGCAGAGCCAGCTCATGAACGGTGACGCCCTCAAGGCGGCCGTCGCCGCCGCGGGCGGAGGCAAGTGACGCGCTGAGGTCCGTTCGCTCCAGCGTCGCCGCGCCGCGCCGTCCCACCCGGGACGGCGCGGCGCCGCCGTTCCGGGGGCCCGTGCTCGTACGCTGCGTAGCGAACCGATGACGGGCCGAAACGAGGGACCGATGAGCAAGGCCGAAGGCAAGGAGAGCGCGCGCCACCGGCTCGCGGACGGCGGGGCGCGGGCGGCGGCGCGGGGGCGGCGCAGGCGCGCGCTGGTGGTCGTCGCCGGGACGGTGGCCGTCGCCGCCGCCGCGGTCGCCGCCGTCGTGATCGTGGTCGGCGGGCGGGAGGGCACGGCGATCGGGGACTACGAGGGCGCCCTCGCACCAGCCGTCCGGCAGTCCGACGGATCGATCGCGATGGCGCAGCCCGGGGTCACCGGCCCCGTCCTGGAACTGTACGAGGACTTCCAGTGCCCGGCCTGCCTGGCGCTGGAGGAACGGCAGGGCGGCACGCTCAAGGAACTCGCCGCGCAGGGCAAGGCCAAAGTCGTCTACCGGCCGTTCCAGCTCTTCCAGCAGGACCCGCTGATGTCCAACTCCCGGCGGGCCGCGAACGCCGCCGCGTGCGCCCCCGCGGACCGGTGGGTCGAGTACCACGACACCCTCTACGCCCACCAGCCCGACGAGGGCGACACCGGCTTCACCAACCCGGAGCTGATCACGTGGGCGGGGGAGTCCGGCATCACCGGCGCCGACTTCGCCGACTGCGTCAACGGGGCCGAGCGGATGGAGACGGTCGAACAGGTCACCGCGCACGCGGGGAAGGCCGGGGTCAACTCGACCCCGTACCTGGCGCTGGACGGCAGGAAGGCCGGAGACGACGTCCTCGGCTCGCCGGACGCGCTCCGCGAGGCCGTCGCGGAGGCCGGGACGGGCGCGCCGGATTCCCGCGGCGGGAGTGCCACGGGGACCGCCGTGACGCGGTAACGTTCACGCCCATGCAGCCGCTCGCCTCCATCCCGAGTCCCTCGCAGGGCGTCTGGCACCTCGGGCCCCTCCCGATCCGCGCCTACGCCATCATGATCATCCTTGGCATCGTCGTCGCCGTGTGGCTCGGCGAGCGGCGCTGGGCCGCCAAGGGCGGCACGCCCGGGGTGATCGTCGACGTGGCGGTGTGGGCGGTCCCGTTCGGCCTGGTCGGCGGGCGCCTGTACCACGTCATCACCGACTACCAGCGCTACTTCGGTGACGACGGTGACCCGGTCAGGGCGCTGAAGATCTGGGAGGGCGGCCTCGGCATCTGGGGCGCCGTCCTGCTGGGCGCGGTCGGCGCGGTCATCGGCTGCCGCCGCCGCGGCATCTCGGTGCTGGCCCTCGGCGACGCGGTGGCGCCCGGGATCGCGCTCGGGCAGGCCATCGGCCGCTGGGGCAACTACTGGAACCAGGAGCTGTACGGGCGCCCGCTCGACGCCTTCTGGGCCCTGGAGATCGACCGGGACCAGCGGCCGCGGCTGTCCGGCGACGGCCTCGCCCCCCTCGACCCGAAGTACGCCGACGTCGCGACCTACCACCCGGCGTTCCTGTACGAGTCGCTGTGGTGCGTCGGCGTCACGATCTTGGTGATCTGGGCCGACCGCCGGTACGGGCTCACCCACGGCCGCGCGTTCGCCCTGTACGTCGCCGCCTACACGGTGGGCCGGTTCTGGATCGAGGCGCTGCGCATCGACGACGCCCACCACTTCCTCGGCATGCGGCTGAACGACTGGACGTCGATCGTCGTCTTCCTCGGCGCCGTCGCCTACCTCTACCTGGCCCGCGGCAAGACCGGCGTGGAGAACGTCGGCCAGGTCCCCGCGGACGGCCCGTCCGGCACGGCGGCCGGCCCGGAGCCGGAGAAGGCCGAGAAGGACCAGGACGACGAGGGCGGCCAGGAGGGCGAGGAGGCCGGGAAGGACGAGGCGGAGCAGGAGCCGTTCGAGAAGCCGGATCCGGACGAGACCGAGACCGAGCGCCCCGAAGCGCAGCAGGCCGGGGCCGGGGCCGGGGAGCCCGAGGCCACCGAGCCCGAGCCCAAGGCCGCTCTGCCCGAGCCGGAGCCCGAGCCCGAGTCCGCGCAGCCCGAGCCCGGGGGGCCCGGGGAGTCCGAGACGGGCGCCGCCGTGGGCACCGAGGACGAGGACGCGGCCCCCGAGGGCACCGCCGGGTCGCGGACCGGGGATGATGAGGGCGATGACGCCCCCGGCGCGTCCGGCGGCGCGGGGAAGGGAGAGCCCGTCAAAGACGGGAAGTAGGAAGCGGCAGAGGTGTCCGGGACGAGCGAGCACCACCACGAGCACCGCGATGTGAGCGGCGGGTGGCTGCGGCCCGCGGTGTTCGGCGCGATGGACGGCCTGGTGTCCAACTTCGCGCTGATCGCGGGGATCGCCGGCGGGCACGCGAGCCAGAAGGTCGTCCTGCTGGCGGGCCTGGCCGGGCTCGCGGCGGGCGCGTTCTCGATGGCGGCGGGGGAGTACGTCTCCGTCGCGTCCCAGAGCGAGCTGGCGGCGGCCGAGATCGAGGTGGAGCGGCTGGAGCTGGCCCGCCACCCCGCGGCCGAGGAGCGCGAGCTCGCCGAGGTCTTCGAGGCGCGCGGCGTCGACCCCGCGACGGCCGCGGAGGTCGCGCGGCAGCTGTCCCGCGACCCCGACGAGGCGCTGGAGGTGCACACCCGTGAGGAGCTCGGGGTGACCCCGGGCGACCTGCCCTCACCGGTCCTCGCGGCGGTCTCGTCGTTCCTGTCGTTCGGCGTGGGCGCGCTGCTGCCGGTGCTGCCGTACCTGCTGGGCGGCGCCAGCCTGTGGCCCGCGGCGGCGGTCGCGGCGGTCGGGCTGTTCTGCGCGGGGGCGCTGGTGTCGCGGGTGACCACCCGCGCCTGGTGGTACGGCGGGCTCCGGCAGCTGGCGTTCGGCGCCGCCGCGGCCGCGATCACCTACGGCGTCGGCGCGCTCATCGGCGGTAACGGCGTCTGACCCTCGATGAACCCGGATGAAACGCCCTTTTGGCCACGCGGGGGCCCGCGGGACCGCTAAGCTCCGGGACGTGATCGAGGCTCGTGACTCAGGTTCCCCAGGGGCCGCGCCCGAAGGCGGGCGGGACTTCTGGCCCGCCGACAGGCCGGAGACCGGCCGCAAACGCCCGAACCCCAAGATCCTCTACGGCGGGGCCGCCCTGGTGGCCGTCGTGGTGGCCGCGGTCGCGGCCATGGTGCTGCTGGGCGGCGGGGACGGCGGGAGCGCCCCGAAGAACGTCCTCCCGACGGCCTACACCCCCGACTTCAGCGGCGAGGGCTTCACCCGGATCGCCTCGCGGGACGCCGACAAGCGGCCCGTCACCGAGGCCGAGGCGCTCGGCGGGGACGCCAAGAGCCTCACCTCCGGCAAGTACACCTTCACCCTGGCGGCCTCGAACCTCACGGGCGACTGCAAGAGCGTGACGTGGGGCGCCCGGCTCCAGGGCGACCTCGCCAAGTACGGCTGCTCGCAGGTCCTGCGCGGCGCGTACGTGAGCTCCGACAAGAAGTACGTCGGCCAGTTCATCGTGGTCAACCTCGCGAGCGAGGAGGGCGTCAAGCAGGTCCAGCGCGACCTCGACAAGGCCACCGGCGCGGGCTGGGTGCGGCCTCTGAACGCGCCCGGCGTCCCGGCGTTCGGCGCCGGGTTCAGCGCCGCCTACGCCAAGACCTACGGCCACTACGCCGTCATCACCTGGGTCGAGCGGGCCGGGGGCGTCCAGCCAGCCTCGCTGAACGAGATGATCGACGTGAGCCTGGTGATCGAGAAGCCCGCCGACTTCGTGTGGGGACGCCTCGACCTCGCCGGCGGCGGGCAGCGGCGGTGACCGATGCGCGCGGGGGCGTGCCACCCGCCCCCGGCGGGTAGTCTGCCCCGTCGTGGATCCCGATGACCCCCGCCGCGGACGCGGCCCCCGCCGAGCCCCGGTGAGCCGATCCGGCCGGGGACGGGCCGCCCCCCGCCGGAACCCGGGACGGGCCCCCGGCCGGGCCCCTTCCCCGCGCGACGGCCTCCCGGAGGCCACCTACCCCGACCTCCCGCACACCCCGCGGCCGTCCGCCAAGGGAACGAAGCGCCCTGGCGGGCGCGGCTCCGCGGTGGGGCGGAACGAGCCACGCGGCCGTGGCGCCGCACCCGTCCCGGACGGCGGGCCCGAACCCCGGCGGCGGACCAGGGCGCCTGGCCCGAGGGCCTACTTCTGGGCGGCCGGGGCGCTCATCGCCGTCGGGGCCGCCGCGACCGGCGGCGCCGTCCTGCTCCGGGACGGTGACGACCCGGTCGCCCGGCGCGCCCCCGCCGCGGTCCTGGGCGCCGCCGCGAGCAGCGGCCCCTCGCCCGCCTCCTACTCCAGCTCGCCCACGTCCGCGGCGTACGCGGGCATCGCCCAGCGGACCGCCGACCCCGCGCCGCTGACGGCCGGTGAGGCGTTCCCGTCCTCCGCGGAGAGGACGACCGTGCCCGGCGGCGTCTCCCTGACGCTGCGCGCCAGGCGGGTGGACGGCGACTGCACCGCCGCCGTGTGGGGCGCGACCGTCGCCGGGGACCTGAGGCGCGGCGGGTGCACGCAGGCCGTCCGGGGCATCTACTCCGACACCCGGCGCGGCTACGGGCTGGCCGTCGCGGTGTTCAACCTGGCCGGCTCGGCGGACGCCGACCGCTTCGTCGATCTCCTGGACCGCACCCGCGGCGGCGGCTTCGTCCGCCCCCTGGAGGCCCCGGCGCCGCTCGCCTCGTTCGGCCGGGACTTCGGGATGGCGCGCGGCCTGGCCATGGGCCACTTCGCCGTCGTCTCCTGGGCGCAGCGCCTGGACGGCACGGGCGACGAGCGGGACGAGACGCTGCTGTCGCTGCTGATCGAGGGCGGCAAGGCCCCGGCGGTGCTCGGCCGCGCGGCACGCGCCTCAGGCCGCCCCTCGTCCTGAGGGCCCGGCGCGGGCACCGGCCGGCCGGGAAATGAGCACATGTCCGTCCCCACAAGGTAAACATCGCCCTCCGGTGATGATCCTCACCAGGTCAGCGGCCGGGTGCCCTCGGCGCCGCCCGGTACCATGGTCTAAACCACTGGGAGATGACGCACAGCCGATCGCCGCGGATGAGTTTCGCGATCCGGTGCACACGGGCATGATCCCGGCAGTGATGTAATGTCATCTCACCGCAGCAGGGCCAACGTCGTCCCGGACTGCACTGACATCGACGCAGTGACACGACACGACGACGACGGGAGGGTTGATGGCTGCTGCTGCCCTCACACCTGCTGCCGGGCCCCCGGGCCGCCCCCGCCCCCAGGGGCTGTACGACCCGGCCAACGAGCACGACGCCTGCGGCGTCGGCATGGTCGCCGACCTGCACGGGCGCAAGAGCCACGACATCGTCCAGAACGCCCTGACCGTCCTGAAGAACCTGGACCACCGCGGGGCCGTCGGCGCCGAGCCCGACGACGGCGACGGCGTCGGCATCCTCGTCCAGATCCCCGACGCGTTCTTCCGCGAGGTGTGCGGTTTCGCGCTACCCGACGCCGGCGGCTACGCGGCCGGTATCGCCTTCCTGCCCGCGGGCCCCGGCGAGCGCGCCGCCGCGGTCGCCCACGTCGAGACGCTCTGCGTCGAGGAGGGCCTGACCGTCCTCGGCTGGCGGGAGCTCCCGCACGACCCCGAGTTCACCGGCCCCGCCGCGCGCCGGGTCATGCCGCACTTCGCCCAGCTGTTCGTCGCCCCCGCCGCCGGCGGCCCGCACGCCGGGAAGACGGGCCTGGAGCTGGATCGGGCCGTGTTCTGCATGCGCGAGCGCGCCGAGCAGGACGTGCCGGTCTACTTCCCGAGCCTGTCCAGCCGGACGATCGTGTACAAGGGGATGCTGACGACCCCGCAGCTGGAGCCGTTCTTCCCCGACCTGTCCGACCGGCGGTTCGCCAGCGCCATCGCGCTCGTGCACTCGCGGTTCTCGACCAACACCTTCCCCGCCTGGGAGCTGGCCCACCCGTACCGGTTCATCGCCCACAACGGCGAGATCAACACGGTGAAGGGCAACCGGAACTGGATGCGCGCCCGCGAGGCGCTGCTGGAGTCCGACCTCATCCCCGGGGACCTCTCCCGGACCTACCCGGTGATCGACATCGAGGCCAGCGACACCGCCTCGTTCGACGAGTGCCTGGAGCTGCTGCACCTCGGCGGGCGGTCGCTGCCGCACGCGGTGCTGATGATGATCCCCGAGGCGTGGGAGAACCACGCCGAGATGGACGCCGACCGCCGCGCCTTCTACGAGTTCCACTCCACGCTGATGGAGGCGTGGGACGGCCCGGCCAGCGTCAGCTTCAGCGACGGCACCGTCGTCGGCGCCGTCCTGGACCGCAACGGCCTGCGCCCCGGCCGCTACTGGGTGACCGACGACGGGCTGGTCGTGCTGGCCAGCGAGGCCGGCGTGCTGGACATCCCCGCCGCCAAGGTCGTCCGCAAGGGCCGGCTGCAGCCCGGAAAGATCTTCCTGGTCGACACCGCCGCCGGGCGGATCGTCGAGGACGACGAGGTCAAGGCCGAGCTGGCCGCCGAGCACCCCTACCGGCAGTGGCTGCACGAGGGCCTCGTCCGGTTCGAGGAGCTGCCGCGGCGCGAGCGGGAGATCCCGACGCACGAGACGCTCGTCAAGCGGCAGCAGACGTTCGGGTACACGCTGGAGGAGCAGCGGATCATCCTCGGGCCGATGGCCCGGACCGGCGCCGAGCCGATCGGGTCGATGGGCACCGACACCCCGATCGCGGTGCTGTCGAAGCGCCCGCGGCTGCTGTTCGACTACTTCAAGCAGCTGTTCGCGCAGGTCACCAACCCGCCCCTGGACGCGATCCGCGAGGAGTTGGTCACCTCCCTGCAGTCGACGCTCGGCCCCGAGGGCAACCTCCTCGCGCCCGGCCCGGACTCGTGCCGCCGGCTCGTCCTGCCCACCCCGATCCTGGACAACGACGAGCTGTCCAAGATCATCCATATCGACGACGAGGGCTCGCTGCCGCACCTGCACGCCTACGTCGTGCACGGCCTCTACGACGTCGCCGGGGGAGGGGACGCCCTGGAGGCGCGCCTCCAGGAGATCAACTCCGAGGTGGGCCGGGCCATCCGCGCCGGCGCGCGGATCATCGTGCTGTCGGACCGCGGCGCCGACTCCGCCCGCGCGGCGATCCCGTCGCTGCTGCTCACCGGCTCCGTCCACCACCACCTGATCCGCGAGAAGACCCGCACCCGCGTCGGCCTGGTGATCGAGACCGGCGAGGCCCGCGAGTGCCACCACATGGCGCTGCTCATCGGGTACGGCGCGTCCGCCATCAACCCGTACCTGGCCATCGAGACCGTCGAGGACCTCGTCCGCGGCGGCGGCATCGAGGGCCTGGAGCCGGGCGCCGACGAGGACAGGGCCGTCCGCAACCTCGTCAAGGCCTACGGCAAGGGCGTCCTGAAGATCATGTCCAAGATGGGCGTGTCCACGGTCGCCTCCTACACCGGCGCGCAGATCTTCGAGGCGATCGGCCTCGGCGAGGACGTGGTGGCGCGCTGCTTCACCGGCACCACCTCCCGGCTCGGCGGCGTCGGCTTCGGCGTCCTCGCCCGCGAGGTCGCCGAGCGGCACCGCCGCGCCTACCCGGCGGGCGGCAACGAGGCGGCGCACCGCACCCTGGAGGTCGGTGGCGAGTACCAGTGGCGCCGCGAGGGCGAGCCGCACCTGTTCAACCCGGACACGGTGTTCAAGCTCCAGCACGCCACCCGCACCCGCCGCTACGAGATCTTCAAGGAGTACACCTCCGCGGTCGACTCGCAGGCCGAGGAGCTGATGACGCTCCGCGGGCTGTTCAGGCTCAGGGAGGGCGAGCGCGAGCCGGTGCCGATCGACGAGGTCGAGCCGGTGTCGGAGATCGTCAAGCGGTTCTCCACCGGCGCGATGTCCTACGGCTCCATCTCCGCCGAGGCCCACGAGACGCTCGCCATCGCGATGAACCGGCTCGGCGGCAAGTCCAACACCGGCGAGGGCGGCGAGGACCCCTCCCGGTTCGTCCCGGACGAGAACGGCGACCTGCGCCGCAGCGCGATCAAGCAGGTGGCGTCCGGCCGGTTCGGCGTCACCTCCGAGTACCTCACCAACGCCGACGACGTCCAGATCAAGATGGCGCAGGGCGCCAAGCCCGGCGAGGGCGGCCAGCTGCCCGGCCACAAGGTCTACCCGTGGATCGCCAAGACCCGGCACTCCACCCCCGGCGTCGGCCTGATCTCCCCGCCGCCGCACCACGACATCTACTCGATCGAGGACCTGGCGCAGCTCATCCACGACCTGAAGAACGCCAACCCCGCGGCGCGCGTGCACGTCAAGCTCGTCGCCGAGGTCGGGGTCGGCACGGTCGCGGCCGGGGTGTCCAAGGCGCACGCCGACGTGGTGCTCATCTCCGGGCACGACGGCGGCACCGGCGCCTCGCCGCTGACCTCCCTCAAGCACGCGGGCGCCCCGTGGGAGCTCGGCCTCGCCGAGACCCAGCAGACGCTGCTGCTGAACGGGCTGCGCGACCGCATCGTCGTGCAGGCCGACGGGCAGATGAAGACCGGCCGCGACGTCGTGGTCGCCGCGCTGCTCGGCGCCGAGGAGTTCGGGTTCGCGACCGCGCCGCTGGTGGTGTCGGGCTGCGTCATGATGCGGGTCTGCCACCTGGACACCTGCCCCGTCGGCGTCGCCACGCAGAACCCCGTCCTGCGGCGGAGGTTCTCGGGCAGGCCCGAGTTCGTCGTCAACTTCTTCGAGTTCGTCGCCGAGGAGGTCCGCGAGTACCTGGCGGCCCTCGGGTTCCGCTCGCTGGACGAGGCGATCGGGCGCGTCGAGATGCTCGACACCCGCGAGGCCGTGGAGCACTGGAAGGCGGCCGGGCTGGACCTCGCGCCGATCCTGCACGTCCCGGACCGTCCCGCGGACGCGGCCCTGCACCGGGTCACCGCCCAGGACCACGGGCTGGAGAAGGCGCTGGACAACACGCTCATCCAGCTCGCCGAGGGCGCCCTCGCCTTCGGCGACGCCGTGCGGCTTGAGCTGCCGATCCGCAACGTCAACCGGACGGTCGGCACCATGCTCGGCCACGAGGTGACCAAGAAGTGGGGCGGCGCGGGCCTGCCCGACGACACCGTCGACGTGTCCTTCACCGGCTCGGCGGGCAACTCCTTCGGCGCGTTCCTGCCGCGCGGGGTGACGCTCCGGCTGACCGGCGACGCCAACGACTACGTCGGCAAGGGCCTGTCGGGCGGGCGGCTGACGCTGCGGCCGCACGCCGACGCGGCGTTCGCCGCCGAAGAGCAGATCATCGGCGGCAACGTCATCCTGTACGGCGCCACCTCGGGCGAGCTGTTCGCCCGCGGGGTCGTCGGCGAGCGGTTCTGCGTGCGCAACTCCGGCGCGACCGCCGTCGTCGAGGGCGTCGGCGACCACGCCTGCGAGTACATGACCGGCGGCCGCGCGGTCATCCTCGGGCGGACCGGCCGCAACCTCGCGGCCGGGATGTCCGGCGGCATCGCCTACGTGCTGGACCTGGTGCCCGAGCGGGTCAACGGCGAGATGGTGGACCTGGAGCCCCTCGACGAGGACGACCTGGAGTTCCTCCGGCCCCTGGTCGAGCGGCACCTCGCCGAGACCGGGTCGCGGGTCGCCGGGCGCCTGCTCGCCGGCTGGGACGGCGCCGCCGCCCGCATCACCAAGATCATGCCGCGTGACTACCGGCGCGTCCTGGACGCCATGGCCAGGGCCCGGGCCGAGGGACGCGACGTCGACGAGGCGGTCATGGCCGCCGCGCAGAGCTGAGAGGGGGATTCCCATGGCCGACCCGAAGGGTTTCCTGACCGTCCGGCGGGAGCTCCCGAAGCGCCGCCCGGTCGACGTCCGGATCAGGAGCTGGTCCGAGGTCTACGAGGACTTCGGCAAGGACCGCCTGGAGAAGCAGGCGAGCCGCTGCATGGACTGCGGCATCCCGTTCTGCCACCAGGGATGCCCGCTCGGCAACCTCATCCCCGAGTGGAACGACCTCGTGTACCGCAAGGACTGGCACGAGGCGATCGAGCGGCTGCACGCCACCAACAACTTCCCGGAGTTCACCGGGAGGCTGTGCCCCGCCCCGTGCGAGAGCGCCTGCGTCCTCGGCATCAACCAGGACCCCGTCACGATCAAGCGGGTCGAGGTCGAGATCATCGACCGGGCGTTCGCCGAGGGCTGGGTGCGTCCCCGCCCGCCCGCCGTCAAGACCGGCAAGAAGGTCGCGGTGGTCGGCTCCGGGCCCGCCGGGCTCGCCGCCGCCCAGCAGCTCACCCGCGCCGGGCACGACGTCCGGGTGTACGAGCGCGCCGACCGGATCGGCGGCCTGCTGCGCTACGGCATCCCCGAGTTCAAGATGGAGAAGCGGCACCTCGACCGGCGCATCGCCCAGATGCGCGCCGAGGGCACCGAGTTCAGGACGTCGGTGAACGTCGGCGTGGACCTTTCCGTGCGGGAGCTGCGCGACGGCCACGACGCCGTCGTCCTCGCGGGCGGCGCCACCGCCTGGCGCGACCTGCCCGTCCCCGGCCGCGGGCTCAAGGGCGTGTACCAGGCGATGGAGTACCTGCCGCCGTCCAACAAGGCGCAGGAGGGCGACTACGAGGAGTCGCCCATCTCCGCCAAGGGCAAGAACGTCGTGGTCATCGGCGGAGGCGACACCGGCGCCGACTGCGTCGGCACCGCGATCCGGCAGGGCGCCGCGTCCGTCACCCAGCTGGAGATCATGCCGCGGCCGCCGCAGGAGCGCCCCGACGCCCAGCCGTGGCCGACCTACCCGATGCTGTTCAAGGTGGAGAGCGCCCATGAGGAGCTCGCCGACCTGGGCGGCGACCGGGTGTACGCGGTGTCCACCACCGAGTTCCTGGGCGACGCCGACGGGAACGTCCGCGCACTGCGGCTCGTGGAGGTCGGCGGCCCCCAGACGGGCTTCCAGCCGGTCGAGGGCACCGACCGGGAGATCCCGGCGGAGCTGGTCACCCTCGCCATGGGCTTCCTCGGCCCCGAGCGCGAGGGCCTGCTCGACGAGCTCGGCGTCGAGCTGGACCAGCGCGGCAACGTCGTCCGCGACCGCGACTACCGGACCTCGGTCGAGGGGGTCTACGCGGCCGGTGACATGGGCCGCGGCCAGTCGCTGATCGTCTGGGCCATCGCCGAGGGCCGCGCCGCCGCGCACGGCGTCGACGCGTTCCTCAGCGGCGAGACGGCCCTGCCGTACCCGATCCCGCCCACGGCACGGCCGATGGCCTGAGCGAGGGCCTGGGCGGCGGTGTGATCGACGGCCCCGGAGGCGCCCGCCTCCGGGGCCCGCACCTTCCGGATGATCTTGGTGCTGGTCACGGGCCGGCCGGGTGACACGCCGGTCCGGCGTGCCCGCCCTTGTGCTCCCCCGGGCGGTCGGCTACGTTCGGCGACGCGACGGCCGGTCGCCGGCCGTCCGCCGTGCGGACCGCGCCGCCGGCCGGCCGCGGAGTCTCCCGCACCCCGCACGCGGGACATCAGGGGCCCGGCCACCCACCGCTGGGGTGGCCGGGCCCGCCCGCGTCCACGGCCGCCCGCGCGCGTGTCCGTTTCCTACAAGACCGCTGCTCCACGCCCGTCCTAGCGTTGGGCGCATGAGAGTCCTGCGAGAAACCGGCCTGGCCCGCGCCGAGGAGTTCATGCGGCTCAACGGCCGTCTCATAGACCGCCGTCTCTTCGCGCTGCACTTCCGCGGAGGACCGGCGGCGCCCGTCCTCGCCGCCCTCAGGGGGTACGAGAACCCGGACGGGGGATACGGCCACGCGCTCGAACCCGACCTGCGGGGCGAGGGCAGCCAGCCCGTTCCCGCGCAGCACGCGCTGGAGTTCATCGACCAGGCCGGTGCGAACGACGACCCGGCCGTCACCCGCATCGGCGACTACCTGGCGTCCATCACGGGCGACGACGGGGGAGTGCCGTTCGTCCTGCCGTCCGTGCGGGAGACCCCGCACGCGCCGTGGTGGCAGACCCCCGACGACCCGCCGGGCAACATCAATCCCACCGCGACGCTCGCCGGGATGCTCTACCGCGCCGGGTCCGCCCACCCGTGGCTCGGCCCCGCGACCGCGTTCTGCTGGCGGTACCTGGAGGGCGCGGCCGCCGAACCCGGCCCCTACGACGTCCTGGCGGTCCTCTCCTTCCTCGACCACGTCCCCGACCGGGACCGCGCCGAGGCCGCGTTCGCCCGGCACCGTGACGCGCTCGCCGCGCCCGCCGTCTCCGGCCCGTCCGGCGAGGAGGACCGGCCCACCCCGCTCGACCTCGCCCCGGCACCGGGCGGCCTCGGCCGGCGCCTGTTCACCGACGACGTCGTCGACGCGCACCTGGACGCCCTGATCGAGGCGCAGGGCGAGGACGGCGGCTGGGACGTCGGCTTCCTCATCTGGACGCCCATCACCCGCCCCGAATGGCGCGGCCGCACGACCGTCGAACGGCTCAGGACGCTCCGGGCCTACGGGCGGCTCAAGCCCTGACCGCGCGTCCCCGGGCCGCGCCCCGGGTACCGCCGGCCCGCCACGGGGCATGGCTCACAGGAGGCCGCGGATGGGCTCGCCCGCGAGGTCGCGGACCTCATGGGCGAGGTGCGCCTGGTCGGCGTAGCCCGCGGCGAGCGCCACGTCCGCGAGGGGCCGCCCGGCGCGGGCCAGCCGCAGCGCCCGCTGGAAGCGCAGCACGCGCTGGAGCGTCTTCGGCCCGTACCCGAACGCCGCCAGCGACCGGCGCCTGAGCTGCCGCTCGCCGAGCCCGAGGGCGTCGGAGACCGCGCGGACCGAGGACCGCGCGAGGCCGCTCACCACGGCCGGCACCAGCGGGTCCGAGGGCGCGGCCCGCGCCGCGCGCGCCGTCACCCCGGCGACCAGGACGCCGGGCCGCGCGTCCGGCACGGCCGCCGCCACCTCGGCGGCGAGCCGGTCGGCGTCGGCGCCCCACACCTCGCGCAGCGGGAGCCGCCCGTCCCGGACGGCGTCGGCGGGCACGCCCAGCACCGGCGGCGCCAGGCCCGGCGCGAACCGCACCGCCACCACCGCGTCGCCGGGACGCATCGCGGCCGGCATCGGGCCGGTGTCGGGTCCCGCCAGCAGGATCCCCGCGTCCGACCAGATCAGGTCGACGCACCCGTCCGGCAGGACGCGCTGCACGAAGGGCGCGGCGTCCGGCGGCAGCGCGGCCGTCCAGGAGCACACGAGCCCGCTCCGGCGCGGGGCCGGCAGCTCGCGGTAGCCGGTGGGGTTCACATATCCCTGCATATCACCCATATCCCTGGGCAAGGGCCCTAGGAGAGAACGGAGGATCCCATGTCGACAGCACTGCAGGGCAAGACGATCGCCTTCCTCTGCGCGCCCGAGGGCACCGAGCAGGTCGAGCTGACCGAGCCGTGGAAGGCCGTGGAGGGCGCGGGAGGACGTCCCCGGCTGGTCTCCACCCAGTCCGGGCGCATCCAGGCGTTCGACCATCTGGACAAGGGCGACACCTTCCCGGTCGACACGACCGTGGACGTCTCCGGCCACGAGGAGTTCGACGCGCTCGTGCTGCCCGGCGGCGTCGCCAACCCCGACTTCCTCCGGACCGAGCCGGGGGCCGTCGCGTTCGCCAGGTCGTTCTTCGACGCGGGCAAGCCCGTCGCGGCGATCTGCCACGCCCCGTGGACGCTCATCGAGGCGGACGTGGTGCGGGGCCGCACCATGACGTCCTGGCCGAGCCTCCGGACGGACCTGCTCAACGCGGGTGCCACCTGGGTGGACGAGGAGGTGAAGGTTTGCCGATCCGGGCCCAACGTCCTCGTGACGAGCCGGCGGCCGGACGACCTCAAGGCGTTCGGCCGGGCGGCGATCGAGGCGTTCACGGGCTGATCGGCCACATGTGGTCTAGACCTCTGAGCTAGACCAATCCGCGCAGGGGAGACCACCACATCCTGCACGAATATCCGTACCGGCGGGTAACTAAGTACCGTTGTGCACGTGACCCGTCGAGCGAAGATCGTCAGCACCATCGGACCCGCCTGCTCCAGCGTCGAGCAGATCAACGCCCTCGTCGAGGCCGGCGTCGACGTCGCCCGGCTCAACATGAGCCATGGCGAGCACGCCGTCCACGAGGAGGTCTACCACCGGATCCGGGCCGCGGCCGAGGCCACCGGACGCGGCGTCGGCATCCTCGCCGACCTGCAGGGCCCCAAGATCCGCATCGGCCGGTTCCCGGACGGTCCCGTCCGCCTCACCCTCGGCGACGAGTTCACCATCACCACCGAGGCCGTCCCCGGGAGCCGCCGCGAGGTCTCCACGACCTACCAGGGCCTGCCGGGCGACGTGACCCCGGGCGACACCGTCCTCATCGACGACGGCAGGGTCGCCCTGCAGGTCGAGGAGGTGGACGGGCCCCGCGTGCGCACCACCGTCACCGTCGGGGGCATGGTCTCCGACAACAAGGGACTGAACCTGCCGGGCGTGCCCGTCAGCGTCCCCGCGCTGACCGAGAAGGACGAGGCCGACCTGCGCTGGGCGCTGCGCCTCGGCGTCGACCTGGTCGCCCTCTCCTTCGTGCGCACCCCCGCCGACGCCGACATCTGCTATCAGATCATGGAGGAGGAGGGCGTCCGCGTCCCCCTCATCGGGAAGATCGAGAAGCCGCAGGCCGTCGAGCGGCTCCCCGAGATCGTCGCCGCCTTCGACGGCATCATGGTGGCGCGCGGCGACCTCGGCGTCGAGCTGCCGCTGGAGCAGGTCCCGATCGTGCAGAAGCGCGCCATCGAGCTGTGCCGCGAGAAGGCCCGCCCGGTCATCGTCGCGACCCAGATGCTCGAGTCGATGATCTCCGCGCCCCGGCCCACCCGCGCCGAGACCTCCGACGTCGCCAACGCCGTCTTCGAGGGCGCCGACGCCGTGATGCTGTCGGGCGAGACGAGCGTCGGCCAGTACCCCATCGAGTCCGTGCTGACGATGAGCCGCATCGTCAGCACGGCGGAGCAGGCCTCGCTGCAGGCCACCCACACCCTCGACCGCATCCCCGAGACGGTCGGCGGCGCCATCGCCCGGGCCGCGGCGGAGGTCGGCGCGACGGTCGGCGCCGAGGCGCTCGTGGCGTTCACGATGTCGGGCGAGACCGCCCGGCGGCTGTCGCGCTACCGGTCCCCGATCCCGCTGCTCGCCTTCACCTCCGTGCCCGCCGTCCGCGGGCGGCTGGCGCACGTGTGGGGCGTGGAGACCTTCATCGTCCCGCAGGTCGACCACACCGACGACATGGTGGCCCAGGTCGAGCAGGCGCTGCTGGAGATCGGACGCTGCCAGAAGGGCGACCGCGTGGTCGTCGTGGCGGGCTCGCCCCCCGGCACCCCCGGCTCCACCAACGCGCTGCGCGTCCACAACATCGGGGACACCATCTCGATGGCCGCCCCCTGATCCGGGCGGCCCCGCCGGTCGCGCGGCGATCACCGGGCGGTCTCGTTTGCACGTCGCTCCGGGAGACCCGCCGGCCGGGCGGGTCGCCGCGGCCGCCTCGGGAACGGGCGGGCACGGGGGAGGGGAAGGCGATGACGGGGTGCCCCGAGTGGGATTCGAACCCACACTAAACGGTGTTTGAGACCGCTTCCTCTGCCATTGGGATATCGGGGCCTATGTCCGATCAAATCGGACACCATGGCCATATCGCGCGGGCGGGAGCCCCGGGGCGCCCTGCCGCAGACCAGCGTAGCGGGTCCCGGTAGGCTCGTGCGCGTGGAGACCGCTCGGCGAGTAGTGATCGCGGAAGACGAGGCCCTGATCCGGCTGGACCTCAAGGAGATGCTCCAGGAGGACGGCTACGACGTCGTGGGCGAGGCGGGCGACGGCGAGACCGCCGTGCGGCTGGCCGGCGACCTCAAGCCGGACCTCGTCATCCTGGACGTGAAGATGCCCGTCCTGGACGGCATCTCCGCCGCCGAGAGGATCTCGGCCGACCGGATCGCCCCCGTCGTGATCCTCACCGCGTTCTCCCAGCGCGAGCTCGTCCAGCGGGCCACCGACGCGGGCGCGATGGCCTACCTCGTCAAGCCGTTCACCAAGACCGATCTCGCGCCCGCGATCGAGATGGCCCTCAGCCGCTACACCGAGCTGCGCGCGCTGGAGTCGGAGGTCGCCGGCCTCCAGGACCGGCTGGAGACCCGCAAGCTCGTGGACCGCGCCAAGGGCCTCCTCCAGGAGGCCAACGGGTGGACCGAGCCCGAGGCGTTCCGCTGGATCCAGAAGACCTCCATGGACCGCAGGCTCACCATGCGCGCCGTCGCCGAGGCCGTCGTCGCCGGCGCCACGGGCGGGGCGCCCGGAGGGGACGGGCCCGCCGCGGGCTGACCTCCCTTGTCACAGCGTGCCTGATCCTCCCCTGTCACCCTTTGTGTCACGGGGGTCTCAGGCGGGCACCGTGCGCGATGGGTTCCCCTCGCACTCCGTAATCGTCGCTGGCAATGCCATATATCCGATGAGCACGACGGAGTAACGAACGAGTAACCCTTCTATGCGGGGGTGCTGATCTGGGTGTGCCTCACGGTGTACGACATAGCTGGTCCCCGAGTGACCGATTCCTCCACCAGAGGTCGGCGTCGGGGCATGACTCGTACCCGATCCCCTCCCGGATCCGGATGGAAAGGTTGGGCACCTTGCGGCGCAATAAGATGAGGGTGACCGGCGCGGTGGCGGTGAGCGCGGTGCTCGCGCTCGGTGCCGTGTCGTGCAGCGACGACGATGGCGGCTCCGGCGGAGACGGGGTCACGATCGGGTTCATGGGCGACCTGACCGGCGAGAACTCGGGCCTGGTGGTCCCGCCCTACCAGGGCGCGAAACTGGCGGTCGACCAGTACAACGCCACGAACCCCAAGGTCAAGATCACCCTCAAGAAGTACGACAGCCAGGGCAAGCCGGAGCAGGCCACCACCCTCGTGCAGGGCGCGATCAAGCAGGACAAGATCGTCGGCCTGATCGGTCCCGCGTTCTCGGGTGAGTCCCAGGCGGTCAACCCGATCCTCAACGAGGCCAAGGTGCCGAGCGTGACGCCGTCGGCGACGCAGATCACGCTCGCGGAGAAGGGCTGGACGTACTGGCACCGCGTGGTGGCCGACGACGCCGTGCAGAGCGCCGGCGCCGGGCAGTTCCTCGCGAACGCGGGCGTCAAGAAGCTCTTCACCGTCTCCGACAACCAGGACTACGGCAAGGGGCTCGCGGACGCCGTCGGAAAGGCCGTCCCGGGTGCCCAGGTCAAGAGCGACGCCGTCAACGACAAGGCGGCGGACTACTCCTCGACCGTCAACCAGATCAACCAGTTCAAGCCCGACGCGGTCTACTTCGGCGGCTACTACGCGGTCGCGGGACGGTTGTTCAAGCAATTGCGCGAGGGCGGCTACAAGGGCAAGATGATGTCGGGCGACGGGTCCCTCGCGGCCGGCCTGATCGAGGGCGCGGGCCAGCAGAACGCCCAGGGCGCCCTGCTCAGCTGCGGCTGCCTCATCGACGCCGCGGGCAAGACGAACGAGAAGGCCAAGAAGTTCGCCGCCGACTACAAGGCGAAGTACGGGTCCGAGGTCGCGATCTACTCGACCGAGGGCTTCGACGCGGCGTCGGCCTTCATCGAGGCGCTCAAGGCCGGCAAGACCTCGACCGAGGACATCAACGGATTCCTCAAGACGCTGAGCTTCGAGGGCGTCGGCAAGCCGATCAAGTTCGACGAACACGGCGAGCTGGCGGCGCAGGACATCTTCATCTACGAGGTGAAGGGCAACACGCTGCCGCTGCTCGGGAACAGCAAGGAGGCCAAGGTCTCGTAAGGCGTCACCCCGCCTTACCGACCGTCCCCCGCTCCGGGGGCCACTGATGGAGCGGGAGCGGGAGCGCTACAGCGCTCCCGCTCCTTTTACCAAAGGCGACCAAAGGTGCTCGACGACTTCATCAATCAATTCTGGCCGTCGACCATCGACGGGCTGTCCCTGGGCGCTATCTACGCGCTCGTGGCGCTCGGCTACACGATGGTCTACGGCGTCCTGAGGCTGATCAACTTCGCCCATGCCGACATCTTCATGGTCGGCACCTTCGCCGCGCTGTGGACCGTGCGGACCGCGGGCTTCGACCAGGTGGGCGGGATCGCGCTGATCGGCGCGGTCGTGCTGATGGCGGTCGTGGCCGGCGCGGTGTCCGGCGGCGGCGCGATGCTGCTGGAGGTGGCGGCCTACCGCCCTCTGCGCAAACGCGGGGCGTCCCGGCTGGCGGCACTGATCTCGGCGATCGGCGCGTCCATCTTCATCCAGCAGCTCTTCGGCACCGTGATCATCCACAAGGTGTTCGGCACCTCCAAGGAGGGCGGCAAGCTCGACGTCAACGAGCACTTCAAGAAGCTCACCAACGTGGTGGACGCGGGGCCGATCCAGATCAGCAACGACAAGCTGATCGTGTTCCTCGGCGCCGTCCTGATGATGATCGCGCTCGACCAGTTCGTGAACCGGACGAAGCTCGGCCGCGGCATCCGCTCCACCGCCCAGGACCCGGAGACCGCGGTGCTCATGGGCGTGAACATCGACCGTGTCGTCACGGTGACGTTCCTGGTGGGCGGCATCATGGCGGGCGTCGCCGCGGCCCTGTACATGGTGCGCTTCGAGACCACCAACTACTTCGTCGGGTTCCTGCTCGGCATCAAGGCGTTCACGGCGGCGGTCCTCGGCGGGATCGGCAACATCCGCGGCGCCCTCGCGGGCGGCTTCCTCCTCGGGCTGCTGGAGACCTACGGCTCCAGCCTGTTCGGCTCGGGCTGGAGGGACGTCGTCGCGTTCTCCATCCTCATCCTCGTCCTGATGTTCCGTCCCACCGGCATCCTCGGTGAGTCCCTCCAGCAGGCGCGCGCATGAGCCCCTCGAAGAACGGAAAGGGGCGCTCGCCCGCCCTCTCGCTCGACGCCGTGCGCGACCGCTGGGCCGAGGCGCCCGGCTGGGCGCGCTGGGCCGTCTACCTCCTGGTCATCGTCGCGGGGATCTTCCTGCCGAGCCAGCCGGTCGGGAACCTCATGGCCCCGAGCGGCAGCGACTGGCCGACGATGCTCAGCGACCAGATCGCCGTGTACGTGCTCCTGGCGCTCGGCCTGAACGTGGTGGTCGGCATGGCCGGCCTCCTCGACCTCGGGTACGTCGCCTTCTACGCGGTCGGCGGCTACACGATCGCCATCTTCGCCACCAAGTACGACTGGACGTTCTGGGAGACGCTCGTCCTCGCGATCGCCTTCTCCGCGCTCGCCGGGGTCCTGCTCGGCGCGCCGACGCTGCGGCTGCGCGGCGACTATCTCGCGATCGTCACGCTCGGCTTCGGTGAGATCGTCAAGACGACCGCCCAGAACAGCTCCTACGTCAACGGCCCGCGCGGCGTGCAGGGGATCCCGCACCCGCCGACGCTGTCGGAGTTCGAGGTCATGGGCGTGCAGCCGCTGAAGTACGGGCTGCTGGACTCGCGGCCGTACTACTACCTGCTGCTCGCCTTCATCATCCTGACGATCATCTTCGTCCGGCGGCTCGACAAGTCCCGGGTCGGCCGGGCGTGGGCCTCGATCCGCGAGGACGAGGACGCCGCCGAGCTGATGGGCGTCCCCACGTTCAAGTTCAAGCTCGCGGCCTTCGCGATCGGCGCGGCGATCGGCGGCAGCGGCGGCGTCGTGTTCGCCGCGAAGCAGACGTCGATCAACCCGGAGAACTTCACGTTCCTGGTGTCGGCGCTGATCCTCGCCGGGGTGGTGCTGGGCGGCTCGGGCAACATCCCGGGCGTGATGCTCGGCGCGTTCCTGGTGGCGTGGCTGCCCGAGCGGTTCCGGTTCATGCAGGACTACCGGATGCTGATCTTCGGTGCCGCGCTGGTGGTCATGATGATCTTCCGTCCGGAGGGCCTGTGGCCGTCCCGCCGCCGCAAGGCCGAGCTGGCCGAGGGCACCGGCGGGATGGGCAGCATGGGAGCCGAGGTCGCGGGGCCGGGACAGTCCGCCGCCGCCGCGGAGGTGGGCAAGTGAGCGGGACGAGCGAGCGGACCCCGGTGCTGGAGCTGCGTGAGGTCGTCATGCGCTTCGGCGGCGTCGTCGCGCTCAACAAGGTCGAGATCACGGTCGGCGAGGGCGAGATCTTCGCGCTGATCGGCCCGAACGGGGCCGGGAAGACCACGGTGTTCAACGTGACCACCGGCGTCTACCGGCCGACCGAGGGCCAGGTGGTGTTCGACGGCCGGCGGATCGACGGCAAGAAGCGCTACGCCGTCACCAAGCTGGGCGTCGCCCGCACCTTCCAGAACGTGCGGCTGTTCCACAACATGACCGCCCTGGAGAACGTCCTGGTGGGCACCGACGCCCACCACCGGACGGGTCTCGCCGGCGCGTCGCTCGGCCTGCCGTGGCACCGGCGCGAGGAGCGCCAGGGCCGCGAGCGGGCCCGGGAACTGCTGGAGCTGGTCGGCATCCCGCACCGCTCGGGGGAGGCCGCCAAGAACCTCCCCTACGGCGACCAGCGGCGGCTGGAGATCGCGCGGGCGCTCGGCACGGGCCCGAAGCTGCTGCTGCTGGACGAGCCGGCGGCCGGCATGAACCCGGCGGAGAAGGTCGCGCTCCAGGAGCTGATCCGCAAGATCCGTGACACGGGCGTGACGGTGCTGCTCATCGAGCACGACATGAGCCTGGTCATGGGCATCAGCGACCGGATCGCGGTACTGGACTTCGGCCAGAAGATCGCCGACGGGCTGCCGGCCGAGGTGCAGAACGACCCGCGGGTCATCGAGGCGTATCTGGGGGCTCCGGCCGATGCTTCTTGAGATCGAGGACATCCACGTCCACTACGGCAAGATCGCGGCGCTCAAGGGCATCACCGCCTCCGTCGGCCAGGGCGAGATCGTCACGCTGATCGGCGCGAACGGCGCCGGGAAGACGACCACGCTGAAGACGATCTCGGGGCTGCGGCCGCTCACGTCCGGGGCGATCCGCTTCGACGGCGCCGACATCAGCGCCATGCGGGGCCACAAGCGGGTCCTCGCGGGGATCGGGCAGGCACCGGAGGGCCGGGGGATCTTCCCCGGCATGACGGTGGAGGAGAACCTCCAGATGGGCGCCTACGCCCGCAAGGACGACCCCTCCAAGGAGCTCGCCGAGGTCTACGAGCTGTTCCCGCGGCTCGCCGAGCGCAAGTCGCAGGCCGGCGGCACGATGTCCGGCGGCGAGCAGCAGATGCTCGCGATCGGCCGGGCGCTGATGGCCAAGCCGAAGGTGCTCCTGCTGGACGAGCCGTCCATGGGCCTCGCGCCCATGCTCGTCCAGCAGATCTTCACGATCATCCAGGAGATCAACCGGCGCGGCGTCACCGTCCTGCTCGTCGAGCAGAACGCCCAGCAGGCCCTCCAGATCGCGCACCGCGCGTACGTGCTGGAGACCGGCAGGGTCGTGAAGTCGGCGCCCGCCGCCGACCTGCTGGACGACCCGGAGGTCCGCGCCGCCTACCTCGGCGGCGACCTCGGCGCCGCCGCGGCGGGGGGCGGCACGGCCCCGCCGGACGACGGCGCCGGACCGCCGGAGGACGCCCCGCTGGACGCCCCCGGCCCCGGTGACACCCGGCCGGACGGCACGCCCACCGGTGACACGGGCAAGGATCCCGCCGGGTAGGACGGCGAGTCCGCTTCCAGGCGCCCGCCGGGTCCGGTCCGTCCGGACCCGGCGGGCGCTCCGCGTTCCGGTCAGGGGAGCGGGATCTCGGCCGGGTCCGGTTGGCCGACCGCGCCCACCGGCGGTGAGCCGTAGAGGCGGACGGCCTTGGTCCGCGCGCCGCGCGGCACGTCGAACCACACGTCGAACTCGCAGCGCATCGCCGCGCCCACCGACAGCCGCTCGGGCTGCCGCTTGATCATCGTGGCGTTGACGTCCGGCTCGTGGACCGCGCCGTCGGTGGTGACGAGGCGCTGCTTCCAGGTGTCGAAGACCTGGATGTCGCGGCCCGTGTTCTCCGCGATCAGCCGGATCCGGGTGAAGGTGCCATGCGCCCCCATGGCGGCGTGGGTGCCCATCACCTCGGTGATCCCCTCGCGGAACCCGATGACCGTGAACCGCATGTCGGCGCTGCGCCCCGCCTTGCCCTCCGTGGCGATCTCCGATTCGCGCGCCCTCTCGGACGGGATCCGGTAGCCGGGGCGGGCGTCGCCGTCCCCGGAGCCGGAGCAGCCCGCCAGCGCGGCGGCGGAGAGGACGAGTGCCGCGCCCGCGAGGACGGAACGTGGAGGCATGAGGGGAACGTACGGCCGGAGCCCGGTCCGGGTGAACGCCCCGGGGGAGATCGCAACCCAACCGCGACCACCGACGCGCTCTTGCCGGTGTCGCGGGGCCGCGGCCTCCCCGGACACGTGCTGACCCGGGATCACCTTTGGGGCCGTACGAACCTTCCCCGGGCGCGTACGTTGTCTACTCGGTGATCCCGGGCCGTTCCGATCCACGCTACAGACCCCGGGCGGTGCATCGCAAAGAAAAGCTCAGGGACGGTCGCGGAGCATGCAGGTGAGCCGCGCGGTGCAGACCCGCCTGTCCTGCTCGTCGGTGATCACGATCTCGTAGGTGGCCAGCGTCCGCCCGCCGTGCACGCGCGTCGCGACGCCCGTCACGTATCCGCCGGTCACCGACCGGTGGTGCGTCGCGTTGATCTCGATGCCGACCGCGATCCGCCCCGGGCCGGCGTGCAGCGCCGCACCCGCCGAGCCGAGCGACTCCGCCAGGACGCAGGACGCGCCGCCGTGCAGCAGCCCGTACGGCTGCGTGTTCCCGTTCACGGGCATGCGGCCCACGACCCGCTCCGGCGTCCCCTCCACGTACTCGACGCCCATGGACCGCGCCAAGTCGCCGTGCGCGTCGTCCGTGCCGGAGAAGATCTCCGCCAGCGGTTCCCGCGCCGGCCCGTCACCGGTGTCGCCCACTCAAGCCTCCGCAAATCTGTCCCACGCGCAGACTAGAGTCCTGGTGTGGCGAAGACAGCATCGACCCCTGGCAAGCGCGACCGGCTCCTCCTGCTCGACGGGCATTCCCTGGCCTACCGCGCGTTCTTCGCGCTGCCCGTGGAGAACTTCTCCACCACCGACGGGCAGCCCACCAACGCCGTGTACGGCTTCACGTCCATGCTCATCAACGTCTTGCGCGACGAGCAGCCCACCCACATCGCGGTGGCGTTCGACCGCTCCGAGCCGACGTTCCGGCACGAGCAGTACGTCGAGTACAAGGCGGGCCGCCAGAAGACGCCCGACGAGTTCCGCAGCCAGGTCAGCCTGATCTTCGAGGTGCTGGACGCCCTGCGCATCCCGCGGCTGTCGGTCGCGGGCTACGAGGCCGACGACATCATCGCCACGCTGTCGGTCCAGGCGACCGCGGCCGGCCTCCAGACGCTGATCGTCACCGGCGACCGGGACGCGTTCCAGCTCGTCAACGACGACGTCACGATCCTGTACCCCGTGCGGGGCGTCTCCGAGCTGGCGCGCATGGACCCGGCCGCCGTCGAGGCCAAGTACGGCGTGCCGCCCGAGCGGTACCGCGAGCTGGCCGCGCTGGTGGGGGAGAGCAGCGACAACCTGCCCGGCGTGCCCGGCGTCGGCCCGAAGACCGCCGCGAAATGGCTCGTCAAGTACGGCGACCTCGACACCCTCGTCGCCCGCGTCGACGAGATCAAGGGCAAGGCGGGCGACAACCTGCGCGAGCACCTCGCCGGCGTCCTGCGCAACCAGCAGATCAACAAGCTCGACACCGAGGTCGGCCTGGAGCTGACGCCGCCGCAGCTCGCCATGGGCCAGTGGGACCGCGAGGAGATCCACACCCTCTTCGACTCGCTGCAGTTCCGGGTCCTGCGCGAACGCCTGTACTCCACCATCTCCGCCGCCGAGCCCGAGGCCGACGAGGGCTTCGAGGTCGACCTGGAGGCGCTGGAGCCCGGGGCGCTCGGCTCCTGGCTGGAGGCCGGCTCCGGCGACCGGCTCGGCATCGCCGTCACCGGCGCCTGGGGCCGCGGCACCGGCGAGCTGACCGCCATCGCCCTCGCGTCCAAGAAGGGCCCCGCCGTCCACCTGGACCCGGCCGGGCTCATCGAGGACGACGAGCGGGCCCTGGCCGCCTACCTCGCCGACACGGCGCGCCCCAAGGCGATCCACGAGGCCAAGGGGCCGATGCTCGCCTTCGCCGCCCGCGGCATGACCCTGGACGGCGTCACCAGCGACACCGCCCTCGCCGCCTACCTCGCCCTGCCCGGCCAGCGCACGTTCGACCTGTCCGACCTCGTCCTGCGCTACCTGCACCGCGAGCTGCGCAACGAGACCGAGGACTCCGGCCAGCTCACCCTCGACGGCTCCGGCGAGGAGGAGGCCGCCGAGGCCCTCGCCGTCCGCGCCCGCGCCGTCGCCGAGCTGGCCGACGTCCTGGACGCCGACCTCGACAAGCGCGGCGCCACCCGCCTCCTCCACGAGGTCGAGCTGCCCCTCGTCGGCGTGCTCGCCGCCATGGAGCGCGCCGGCATCGCCGTCGACGCCGACCACCTCGCCGGCCTCTCCGCCTCCCTGGGCGGCCAGGTCAAGGAGCAGGAGCAGCGCGCCCACGACGCCGTCGGCCACGAGTTCAACCTCGGCTCCCCCAAGCAGGTGCAGCAGGTCCTCTTCGACGAGCTGAACCTCCCCAAGACCAAGCGCACCAAGACCGGCTACACCACCGACTCCGAGGCGCTCACCACCCTCCTGGAGAAGGACGGCCACCCCGTCCTGGAGCACATCCTGCGCTGGCGGGAGGTCGCCAAGCTCAAGAGCATCGTCGACTCCCTCATCCCCATGGCCGACGACGCCGGGCGCATCCACACCACCTTCAACCAGATGGTCGCCGCCACCGGCCGCCTCTCCTCCACCGACCCCAACCTGCAGAACATCCCGATCCGCACGGCCGAGGGCCGCCAGATCCGGGAGGCGTTCGTCGTCGGCGCCCCCTTCGAGTCGCTCCTGACCGCCGACTACTCGCAGATCGAACTGCGCATCATGGCCCACCTGTCCGAGGACGAGGCGCTCCTGGAGGCGTTCGGCTCCGGCGCCGACTTCCACACCATCACCGCCTCCCGCGTCTTCGGGCTGCCGCCCGACCAGATCGACTCCGAACTGCGCGCCCGCATCAAGGCGATGAACTACGGCCTCGCCTACGGCCTCTCCGCGTACGGCCTGTCCCAGCAGCTGCGGATCTCCCCCGACGAGGCGCGCGGCCTCATGGAGGAGTACTTCCAGCAGTTCGGCGGCGTCCGCGACTACCTGCGCGACGTCGTCGCCAAAGCGCGCCAGGACGGCTACACCGAGACCATCCTCGGCCGCCGCCGCTACCTGCCCGACCTGAACTCCGACAACCGCCAGCGCCGCGAGATGGCCGAGCGGATGGCCCTCAACGCCCCCATCCAGGGCTCCGCCGCCGACATCATCAAGGTCGCCAGCCTCAACGTCGACCGCGCCCTCCGCGCCGCCGCCCTGGAATCCCGCATGCTCCTCCAGGTCCACGACGAACTCGTCTTCGAGGTCGCCGCCGGAGAACTGGACGCGCTGAAGACCCTCGTCCGCAAGGAGATGGCGGGCGCCTACGAACTGCGCGCCCCCCTGGGCGTCTCCATGGGCACCGGCCGCACCTGGCAAGACGCTGCTCATTAAATGCAATCCCGGCCCAGGGTCCTCGCCTGGCGGCTCGGACCCTGACCGTGCTTGGGGCGAGCGCGTCATCGCTTCGCGATCAGCCCGCGTGAGGCTCGCCTTCGGCTTTGCCTCACGCGGGCTGGTAGCGCGCTCGCGTGCCACTTGAGGTCTCCCCGCACCTGAAGGCGGCTTCTCCCGCCTGGGCGTGCGCTCTGCGGCTCGTCTCCGCGTTGCTGGTGTGGCCTGCGCGGCGGTCAGCTCTCCACTGATACGGCTCACGCATTCGCTTCCGCCTCGCCCCGCTGGAGGCGCGCTCTGCGGCTCGTCTTCGGGTCGTGGGGCGCTCGCGTGGGCTCTTGGGTGACTTCTTTGTGAACTTCCTGGCGTGCTCTGGTCTGCAGGAGTGTTCGGTCGGGTTGTTTGGCTGATTTGTGCGTTTTGGTGGTGTGGGGGGATTTTCGGGTTCTTGTTTGTCTGGTTTGTTCTTTTTGGGGCGGGGGGATCCGGGGTTTCGGGTGTGGGGAAGGTGGGGTTTTACCGGGGGCTTTTTGGACTTGAGCGGATGCGGGGCGGCGTGGGGGTGGTGCGTGGGGATCGGACGGGTAAGCGAGTAGGTGTCCGTGGATGTCCGGGGCGCCGTACGCTGTCCCCTGGTCCTGTTCGGGTCGACCGGCGGGAGGAACGATGCCTCTCCTTCACAAGATCGCTGGAGTCGTGATCGTCTGCGCCGTGATCCTGGGGCTGGCCCTGCCCGCGGAGCGGCGGGGGAGGGACAGGGGGGCCACCGCGACCCAGGCCGGAGCGGCCTCCCGGGCGACGCCGCCCGCGCGCGCCGGGCCCGGGGCGGGCGCCCCGGCGCCGCCGGGGCAGGGAGGCGCCGCGCGGCCCGTCACGCGGCCGATCGCGGCGGCGGCGCCCGCCGCGGTGGCGGCCAAGGCCAACGAGCTCGGCCAGGTGCCGGTGCTGATGTACCACCGGATCATGAAGAAGGCCGAGCTGTCCCTCGACCGGACGGGCAAGGAGCTCTACGACGAGCTGACCCGGCTCGCCAAGGGCGGGTACGTCCCCGTGACGGCCGCGGAGTTCGTAGCCGGGCGGATCGACATTCCGGCGGGGAGGCATCCGGTGGTGCTGACGTTCGACGACAGCACGCCCGGCCATTTCGCCCTCGACCCGCAGGGCAATCCGCTGCCGGAGACGGCGGTCGCGATCATCCAGCGGGTGGCCCGGGAGAACCCCGGGTTCCGCCCGGTGGCGACGTTCTACCTGAACAAGGACCTGTTCCAGCTCACCGGCGCCCAGGCGGCGGCGGGCCTGCGGTGGCTCGCCGAGCACGGGTTCGAGCTGGGCAACCACACCTCGACGCATCCCGACCTCTCCGGCATGTCCGAGAAGGCGGTGCGCGCGGAGATCGGCGGCATGGAGGACCAGATCGTCGGGATCACCGGCGCGCACACGACGACGCTGGCCTACCCGTTCGGGTCCGCGCCCCGCAAGAAGGCGTGGGCGCAGAGGCAGGACGGGCGCTACGGGTTCAGGGGGATCTTCCTGGCCGGGTGGAAGCCGTCGGAGTCCCCGTTCGACGGCTCGTTCGACCGGTGGGCGATCAACCGGGTGCGGTCCGAGGGCAAGATCGAGGAGAACGACTGCACGCGGTTCTGCTCCACCGCCTGGCTGGAGCATCTGGACAAGAACCCGGCGGAGCGGTACACCTCTGACGGTGATCCGAATACGATCACGTTTCCGAAGACCTCGGAGGACCGGCTGGCCAAGGAGTACAGGGACTGGGGGCGGCTCTACTAGCCGGACGCGCCGGTACCGGATTGACCACGAGAGATTGGTCCCATATCCTGATCGCTGCGCTGTGGGCCTGCGCGCGCTTCGGACGGAGCAGGCTCGCGCTCGGTCAGGTCGGCGACTTCGGTTCGGTTCTTCGACGCGGCTCCGCCCGCGTCTCCTTCCGGTCCTCGGCAGGGCGGATAACGGCCCTCCGCGCATAACCCATACGACTACCATGTCCGTACCGGAGCCAGCCGACACATGACGAGCAGCACCGAGGCCACCTCGACCACCCCGCAGGTAGCGGTCAACGACATCGGGTCAGAGGAAGCCTTCCTCGCCGCGATCGACGAGACCATCAAGTACTTCAACGACGGCGACATTGTCGAGGGCACTGTCGTCAAGGTCGATCGTGACGAGGTCCTCCTCGACATCGGCTACAAGACCGAGGGCGTCATCCCCTCGCGCGAGCTGTCCATCAAGCACGACGTCGACCCCAACGAGGTCGTCGCCGTCGGGGATCACGTCGAGGCCCTCGTCCTCCAGAAGGAGGACAAGGAGGGCCGGCTGATCCTGTCCAAGAAGCGCGCCCAGTACGAGCGCGCCTGGGGCACGATCGAAAAGATCAAGGACGAGGACGGCATCGTCACCGGTACCGTCATCGAGGTCGTCAAGGGCGGCCTCATCCTGGACATCGGACTGCGGGGCTTCCTGCCCGCCTCCCTCGTGGAGATGCGCCGCGTGCGCGACCTGCAGCCCTACGTCGGCCGCGAGCTCGAAGCCAAGATCATCGAGCTGGACAAGAACCGCAACAACGTGGTCCTGTCCCGCCGCGCCTGGCTGGAGCAGACGCAGAGCGAGGTCCGCCAGACCTTCCTCAACACGCTGCAGAAGGGCCAGGTCCGCAAGGGCGTCGTGTCCTCGATCGTCAACTTCGGCGCGTTCGTCGACCTCGGCGGCGTGGACGGGCTGGTGCACGTCTCCGAGCTGTCCTGGAAGCACATCGACCACCCCTCCGAGGTCGTCGAGGTCGGCCAGGAGGTCACGGTCGAGGTCCTGGACGTCGACATGGAGCGCGAGCGCGTCTCCCTGTCGCTCAAGGCGACCCAGGAAGACCCGTGGCAGCAGTTCGCCCGCACCCACCAGATCGGCCAGGTCGTGCCGGGCCGCGTCACCAAGCTGGTGCCGTTCGGCGCGTTCGTCCGGGTCGAGGAGGGCATCGAGGGCCTGGTCCACATCTCCGAGCTGGCCGAGCGCCACGTCGAGATCCCCGAGCAGGTCGTGCAGGTCGGCGACGAGATCTTCGTGAAGATCATCGACATCGACCTCGACCGGCGCCGCATCAGCCTGTCGCTCAAGCAGGCCAACGAGGGCGCCGCCAGCATCGAGGAAGAGGACTTCGACCCGACGCTGTACGGCATGCCCGCCGAGTACGACGACCAGGGCAACTACAAGTACCCCGAGGGCTTCGACGCCGACACCGGCGAGTGGCTGGAGGGCTTCGACGAGCAGCGCGAGACCTGGGAGCGGCAGTACGCCGAGGCCCGCGCCCGCTTCGACGCCCACCGCAAGCAGATCGAAGAGGCCCGCAAGGCCGAGGCGGAGGCCGACACGGCCCCCGCGGGCGGCGGCGGCGGAGGAGGCGGCGGCGAGACGTCCTACTCCGGCGGCGGCGAGAGCGAGTCGACCGGTGGCGCGCTGGCCACCGACGAGGCGCTCGCGGCCCTGCGGGAGAAGCTGTCCGGCGGTCAGTGACCCGTCACCGCCCACCGGCGCGCCGATGACATCCTGGCCACGGCCGGAGCACGATCTTCAGGGATCGCGCTCCGGCCGTGGCCGGTTTCACGCGCGGAACCACCCGCCGGGGCAATAGAGTCCCCCTGCGGCGCGCTCGCGCCGCCGCGGTGGTCCCCCGGAGCCGCGGGAACCGCCGTCACCCGTAGGTCCGCTCGTCCCCGGGAGCACTCGTTCAATTGGCCAGCACAGACGTAGGCACCAAGACCGGCGGCCCGGCCGCGGCCGGACCCTCGATCGTCCCGCAGGGGCCCGCCCGCCTCGCGCTGATCGCGATCACGGTCGCGGTGCTGGCGCAGACCCTGCGCTTCTCGCTGCCCCAGCTCGACCACTTCGCCGACGGCACCGGAACGGCCGTCGCCGCGCTGGCGGTACTGGCCGTCTACCTCGCCGGCTTCGCGGCGCCGGCGATCCGGCGCGCCGCCGGGCCCCGCGGACTGCTGCTCGCCGGGGTCGGCGGCCTGTTCGCGGTGCGGCTGCTCGCCCAGGCCATCGGCCCGCAGACCTGGCTGGCGTTCGCCGGCACCGCCATCGGCATGATCGCGGTGGCGGCGCTGTTCGAGGGCGCGCGCGGGCTGTCGGGCGTCGGCTTCGCCACCGCCACCGTCGCGGGCCTCTCCGCGGACTCGGCCGTCCGGATGTGCTTCGCCACCTGGGACCCGGTGTGGCGGCAGGGGGTCGCGCCGTGGCTGCCCTGCCTGGCGTTCGTCGGCCTCGGCGCCGCCGCCGTCTACCGTGAGATCGCCTCCGGCCCCGTCACCGCGCCCGGCATCTCCTGGCGGGACGCCCTGGGCGCGGCGGCGATCGGGCCGTTCCTGGCGTTGCAGGTGCTGGTGCTGTCCAGCCCGGCGTTCGTGGCGTCCTCCGGCTGGCGGTCGCTGACCGCCGCGCACGTGGTCGTGGTCGTGGGGCAGGGCCTCGCCCTCGCGTTCCTCGCCTCCGGCCTCGCCGTCCGGGCCGTGCCCGGCGGGGTGTGCGTGCTCGGCGGCACCCTGCTCGGCGTCGGCGCGGGGGCGGTCGCCGGGACCTACGCCGTGTCCGGTATCGAGGTCGTCCCCATCGTGATCGTCGGGCAGGTGCTGTCGGCGTGGCTGCTGGCCGTGGCGTGCCGGGCGCCGCTGCGCCGCGCCGGAGCGGGCGGCCCGGTCTGGCGGATCGACGTCGGCGCCGCCCTCGGCGGCCTGCTCGTCGCGCTGATCCTCGTCCCGTACCAGGTCAGCGCCGTCTCGCCGCTGCCGTTCCCCAACAACGTGCTGCCGGGCCTCGCCGGGATCCTGCTGGGCGCGCTCGCCGCCGCCGCGGCGGCCCGCGGCGGGCCGCTGCCGGCCCGGGCGCCGCTGCGCGCGCTGACCGCCGGCGCCGCCGCGCTGCTCCTGCTGGCCGGCACCCTGATCTTCACCGTGGCCGCGCCGGACGGGACCGCCAAGGCCGGGCCCGTCCCCGGCCAGGTGCGGCTGCTCAGCTACAACATCCACGACTCGGTCAACCAGGACGGGCGGCTCGACCCGGAGGGCGTCGCCCGCACCATCGAGGCGCAGCGCGCCCAGGTCGTCCTGCTGCAGGAGGCGAGCCGCGGGTCGCTGCTGTCGGGCACCACCGACGTCGGGGTGTGGCTGTCGCGCCGCCTCGGCATGAAGCTGATCTGGGGCCCGGCCGCCGACGGCCAGTTCGGCAACGCGATCCTCACCTCCCTGCCGGTCCGCTCGTCCGGGACGGGACGGATGGCCAAGGGCGACTGGTCGCAGATCCGCGGCTACGTGTGGGCGCGCCTCGCCGTCGGGCCGACCACCATGGACGTGTGGTCCACCCACCTGGAGGGCGGCGGCGACCAGGCCGACGAGCGGGCCCGCGAGGTGTCCGCGCTCGTCCGCGCCTGGGGCGGCGCCCCCCGCACCGTCATCGGCGGGGACTTCAACGCCGAACCCGGCAGCCCCGAGCTCGGCGGCCTGGTGGACACCGACCTGCGCAGCGCCGCCCTCGGCGCCGACACCCCCCCGACGACGTCCGACGGGCGCCGCGTCGACCAGGTCCTCGGCTCCGACGGGCTGATGTTCACCGACTACGACGTGCCGCGATCGGACGCGTCCGACCACTATCCCGTAGCGGTGACCGTCCGGATCGGGCGGTGAGGGGACCGGGACGGCGGACGGCACTAGGGTCGGGCGCATGAGCGAACCGACCGTCGCCGTCGCGCGGGCCGCCCCGCCGGACGCGGGCGAACTGCTGACCGTCCAGCGCGCCGCCTACGTCGCCGAGGCGCAGCTGTACGGCGACCCGTTCATCCCGCCGCTCGTCGAGTCCCTCGACCAGCTCGGCAAGGTCCTCGCCGGTGACGCGGTCGTGCTGAAGGCGACCCTGGACGGGCGGCTCGTCGGCGCCGTCCGCGCCCAGTTCAGCGACCACACCTGCCTCGTCGGACGGCTCGTCGTCGTCCCCGACATGCAGGGCCGCGGCCTCGGCGCCCTCCTCATGCGGGCGCTCGAAGAGGAGATCACCGGCCGCGCCGACGCGTGCGTGCTGTTCACCGGCCACCTCAGCGAGTCGAACCTGCGGCTGTACAGGCGCCTCGGCTACACCGAGACCCACCGCGAGCGCGTCGCCGCGCACCTGACCCTCGTCCACATGCGCAAGTCCCTCGTCCCGGCCGGGACGGTGTGAGGCTTAGGGTGAACCCGTGCTGAAAGTGGGACTCACCGGCGGGATCGGATCGGGCAAGAGCGAGGTGTCGGCGCTGCTGGCCGGGCACGGCGCCGTGGTCATCGACGCCGACCGGATCGCCCGCGAGGTCGTCGAGCCCGGCACGCCCGGCCTCGCCGCCGTCGCCGCCGAGTTCGGCGAGGGCGTGCTGCTGCCGTCGGGGGCGCTCGACCGGGCGAAGGTCGGCTCGATCGTGTTCGCCGACCCCGAGCGGCTCAAGGCGCTGAACGCGATCGTCCACCCGCTGGTGGGGGAGCGGACGCGGGAGCTGATGGACGCCGCGCCCCCGGACGCCGTCGTCGTCTACGACGTCCCCCTCCTCGCCGAGAACGGCCTCGCCTCCATGTACGACGAGGTCGTGGTCGTCGAGGCGCCCGAGGAGACGCGGCTGCGCCGCCTGGCGTCCCGGCGGGGCATGACCGAGGAGGACGCCCGCGCCCGCATGGCGAACCAGGCCACCTCCGAGGAGCGCCGTGCCATCGCCACCCGCGTCATCGACAACTCCGGCACCCTGGACGACCTCAAGGCCCAGGTCGACGCCCTCTGGAAGGCCCTCACCGCCCGCGGATGACGTGTCGCGGGACGAGCCTGGGGCCGGAGACGCAGGCGCCGGCCTTGTCAGAAACTGCTTTCCATGGGGATCTGGCGGACCTCGGGAAGGTAGGTGTCGAGCTCGCCGGGTTCGAAGCGGCACATGCCGACGGCGTACCAGAACTCGGCGGTCGCGTCGCCCTCCCACTTGTAGCGGCCGTCGGGCGCGAGCGCGGCCCAGCCCCCGGCGAGTCCGAGGAGGGTCGCGCGCCGCTCGGGGGCGGACGGCCCGGCGACGTCCCAGAGGATGACGGCGCCGTCGTCGCCCGCGGTGGCGAGGAGGGCGCCGTCGGGGCTGAAGGCCGCGGACCAGACACGGCGGGTGTGGCCGGTGAGGGTGTGCAGGAGGGCACCGGTGGACGGGTCCCACAGCCGCACCGCCATGTCGTCGCCGGCGCTGGCCAGCATGGTGCCGGACGGGTGGAACGCGGCCGTCCAGAGGCGGCCGGCGTGACCGGTGAGGACGTGCAGCGTCGCCCCCGTGCCGGGGTTCCAGAGCCGGACGGTGCCGTCGTTGCTGCTGCTGGCGAGGACGCCGCCGGACGGGGAGAACACCACCCGGTAGACGCGGGCGGTGTGGCCGCGGAGGGTGGCGGTGAGGGCGCCGGTCCCGGTGTCCCAGAGCCGGACGAGCCCGTCGTCGCAGCCCGTGGCGACGAGCGCGCCGGACGGGTGGAAGTCGATCGAGCGGACGCGGCCCTTGTGGGCGGCGAGGTTGACGATCTCCCGGCCGGTCGTCCAGTACCAGAGGCGGACGCTGTCGTCGTCGTTGGCGGTGGCGAGGACGTCGCCCTCGGGCGCGAACGCCTGCGCCCACACGTGGTCGGTCTCGACGTTCAGCTCGCGTTCGAACGCGCCTGTCCCGGCCTGCCACAGGTGGACGCCGCCGTCGTTGGTGGCGGTGGCGAGCTGGGAGTCGCGGGTGTTGAACAGCGCGGAGGTGAGGTTGTCGGCGACGCCGCGCAGCTCGCGGACGAGCCGTCCCGAGCGCGGGTCCCACAGCCGGACGAGGCCGTCGTTGCCGCTGGAGGCCAGCAGCCCGCCGTCGGGGCTGAACGCGACCCCGGTGACGCGGCGGCCGTGGCCGCGCAGCACGACGCGGCACTGCCCGGTCCCGGCGTCCCACAGCCGGGCGGTGCCGTCGTTGCTGCTGGTGGCGAGCTGCGCGCCGTCCGGGCGGAACGCGAACGGCCAGACGGCGCCGCGGTGCCCGGCGAGTTCGAGGCGCTGCCGCCCGGTCTCGTGGTCCCACAGCCGGACGGACCCGGCGCCGTCGGCGGTGGCGAGGCGGCTCCCGTCGGGGCTGAAGGCGGCCTGGTAGATGGCGCCGCCGTGCCCGGTGAGGGTGGCGCGGTGGACGCCGTCCTCCCACAGGCGCACGGACGCGTCGGTGTCGCCGGTGACGAGGAGGCGCCCGCCCGGGTGGAAGGCGATGGCGTAGACGCGTCCGGTGTGGCCGAGCAGCTCCTGCCGGATCTCGCCGGTGCGGATGTCCCAGAGCCGGACGACGCCCGCCTCGTCCCCGGCGGCCAGCAGCGACCCGCCGGGGTGGAACACGGCGCGGAAGACGGCGCCGCGGTGGCCGGTCAGTTCGCGGCGGAGGGCGCCGGTGGCGAGGTCGAACACGCGGAGCGTCCCGCCCGCGTCGCCGGTGACCATCAGCGTTCCGGCGGGGTCGAAGACGGCCGTGTAGACGGGCGGGGTGTGGCCGCGCAGCTCGTGCAGGGGGGCGCCGGTGGCGGCGTCCCAGACGCGGATCGTCCCGTCGGCGGCGCCTGCGGCGACCAGGCCGGGGCCACCGGCGACGACGGGCCAGACGCCCTCGGGGTGCACGTCGAGGGCGTGCGCGCAATCCCCGGTGGCGAGGTCCCAGATGCGGACGGTGCCGTCGGCGGAGCCGCTGGCGAGCAGGTTGCCGTCGGCGTCGAACGCCACGGCGTAGGCGCGGTCGCGGTGTCCCTGGAGGGTGCGGATGGGCACTCCGGTGACCGCGTCGCAGATGAGGACGCCGCCGTCCTCGCTGCCGACGGCCAGGACGGATCCGCCGGGGCTGTAGGCGAGCGGCTGGGGGAGGCGGCTCGTCTGGAAGTGGAAGCCGTAGGGGACGCCGACCGCCGCGGGCGCGACCTGGATCTCGACGGGACGGCCCGGCGCGATCGCGGCCTCGCGCAGCTCGGGCGCCGCGGCGATCCGGCTCGGGAGCGCGGCGTCGACGAGCGCGGCGCGCGTCCAGCGGCTCCCCTCGACGGCGACGTCGCGGAGGTCGGCGCGGGCGAGCCGGGCGCGGGACAGGTCGGCGCCGCGCAGGTCGGCGCCCGTGAGCCGCGCCTCGTCGAGGCGGGCGCCGGCGAGGGAGGCGTCGCGCAGCACGGCCCGCGACAGGTTCGCGCCGACGAGCTGCGCGTCGGTGAGGTCGGCGCCGGTCAGGTCGACCTCCTGCAGGTCGCGGTAGGAGAGGTCCTCGCCCTGGAGGCGGGCGCCGCGCAGGTCGGTGTGGGCGGGGGTGCGCAGCCGCGTGGTGATCCGGATGGCGTTCGCGCGGGCGACGTCGCCGGCGCCAGGGTCGGCGAGCACCCCGTCCGCCCATTCCTGGCAGGCGCGGGTGTCGGCGAGGTCGCACAGGAAGTCGACGGTGAGCTGCGTCAGCGCGCGCCGCGCGAGCGCCGCCGGCGCGCCGGAACCGCGGAACGCGCCGGCGATGTGCCGGGCGACGAGCCATTCCATGACGGACGTGTGGATGAAGCCGAACAGGCCCTCGTTCGTCCGGACGAGCAGGCTCCCGGCGCCGACGGCGTGCGTCACCTGGTGGGGGGACAGGCGCCCGTCGGCGAGGCCGGTGAGGGCGTCGGCGACGTCGGTGAGCTCGGCCAGGCGCAGGAACTGCTCGTCGCCCTCCCACAGCCGCAGCGCGAGCGTGCCGACCGCCTCCCACATGTCCTCCTCCCGCAGCCCGGACGGGCCGCCCGCGGGCCGGACCCGCTCGGCCTCGTGCGCCAGCCAGGACGACAGGATCTCCTGGTAGAGGTCGGCGGGGCTGACCGCGCGGCGGGCCTGCGCGACGGCGCGGAGCCGCTCCTCGGGCAGGTCGGCGATGAAGCTGAGCATCCGCGGGTTGGGCGCGAGGGCCAGCAGCTCCTCGACGCCCGACAGCAGGCCGAGCCGGTCGTCGGCGGCCTGCTCGTCGCCATACCGGTTCACCAGGTACGAGCGGACCTGCGCGGGCGTGAACTCCTCCAGCCCGAGCACGCGCCGGTGCGGCAGCACGCCGACCTTCTCGCCGAGCGCGGTCAGCACCTGCGCCTGCGACTTGAAGTGCTGGGTGCGGCTCGCCACGACGATCTTCGCCTTGTCCTGGGCGGCGCGCAGCAGCGTGTCGAGGTGGTCGGCGGCCTGGTCGTAGGTCACCCGGGTGACGAGCTCGTCGAACCCGTCGAACAGCAGGACGATGCGGCCCTGCCGCAGCATGTAGTGGAACGCCTTGAGGTCGATGAGCTCCTCGCCGTGGTTCGCGAGGTGCGCGGCGACCAGGCCGTCCACCGAGTGGGCCTTGTCGAGGGCGCGCAGCTCGATGAGGATCGGGACGACGTGCGGCAGCTCCCCGGGGATCCGGCGGGCCAGCTCCCGCAGCGAGAACGTCTTGCCGCGCCCGAAGTCGCCGAGCAGCAGCAGGAACCGGCCGTGGTCGGCGGCCAGCAGCCGCAGCATCTCGCCGACGACGTCGTCATGGACCTCGCCGCCGTCGCCGGGGTCCGCGGCGTCGTCGGCGTCGGACGGGCCCGCCGGCCGGAACCGGTCCAGCTCCCGGTAGCGCTGCGGGACGTACAGCGACGGCGGGTACAGGTCGCCGGCCGACAGCCGGCCCGTCTGCGCGGTGACGTACTCCGACAGGTCGAGGAGCCCCTGGAACTCGGTGAGGCTGCGCACCCGGATGCCCCGCCGGAGCGCGTCGTCGCGCAGGGACCGGGCCGGGGCCGGGCCGAGGTAGACGAGTTCCGACCCGTGGTCGGCGCCGTCGGCGTGCACGTGCCGGACGAACGCGTCCACGTCGTCCCCGGTGACCTGGCCGACGTGCGCGCCGATCCGGTACTGCCGGACGAAGCCGTCCTCCATGTGGGTGAGCAGCAGGTGCGGCGGGTCGGTCCGCCCGTCGGCGCGGGGCGGGGGGACGACGCGCCGGATCGTGGCGCGCTCGAAGCGTGTCTCGCACGCCTCGGTCAACCGGTCCAGCAGCCGCTCGGTCGGGCCGGGGGCCGGGTCGGCGCCGGCGGCCCCGGCACCGGCCTCCGGCCCGGCGCCGAGCTGGGGCGCGGGTCCCGCGGGCGGTGCCTGACCTCGTGGCGGGGGGAACGCTCCGCCCGCGTCCGCCCAGGCCACGCCGAGACGCTCGGGCCCGCGCCGCGCCGCGTCCTCGGGCACCCACCGCTCCAGGCCGTCCCGCCGCAGCACGACGATCTGGTGGCGGCCCGGCCCCAGCGCGGGGACGCACGGGACGCCGGATCCGAGCAGCGGCATCGCGCGCAGCTCCGACTCCGCGCCCTGGAAGAACGCGTGGACGTGCCCGCTCAGCAGCGTCTCGACGGTCTCGGGGTCGCGCAGCGCGCCCGGCTCGCCGGCGACGGGCGTGTGCTCGACGGCGCCGAGCCGCAGCCACCCCTCGTCCTCGAAGTGCCGCAGCCGCTCGTTGAACCACGCCGCCTGCGCCTGCCCGATCCGGCCGTGGCGGTCCTCCGGGCGGTGGGTCTGCGGCAGGGTGGAGTTGAGCCCGGCCACGACGACCTTCAGGTCGGCGACGGGGAACAGGGTCCAGGGCTGGGCGCTGTCGAAGATGAGCGAGTCCAGCCCCTGGTAGAACTCCTTGAACAGGCCCGCGAAGTGCCGCCACTTCGGCCAGTAGGGCGGCTGCGGCTCGATGTCGTCGGCCTCGCAGCTGGAGAAGTACGCCTGGCAGGCCGCCCGCGTCACGTCGTGGGTGCCCGGGACGGCGATGACGCGCTGCGCCTCCAGGCCCAGCAGCGCCCGCAGGCTCGTCAGGAACGACAGCGCCTCGGTGAACTCCTTGCGGCTGCCGGAGTGGGTGAGGTTGCCGGTGACCACCAGCAGGTCGGGACGCGGGACGCCGGAGTCGGCCAGCCGCGTCACGTCGCTCCAGATGCGGTCCTGCAGCTCCGCGGCCGTGGTCGGCTCGCCGGGCTCGGCCAGCGTCCGCCCGAAGCGGGGCCCGGAGACGTGCAGGACGCTCACGTGCTCGCGCTCCAGGTCCGGGGAGCCCTCGCGGGCGGGGAACGCGGGAGCGGCCACGGGGGCGCGGCGGACGGGCCGTTCCCCGGCCGGGTCCGGCAGCCCGCCCCCGCCGTTCCCCCCCGTTCCGCCGCCGTTCCCGCCGCCCTCGACGTGGCCGACGAGCGGGGCGCGGTCCGCGCGGCCGGGGCCCCCGCCGGGGAAGCCTGGGCCGTTCACCGGCCGCGCGTGGCCCGCCAGGGCCTCCTGGATGCGCCGCATCAGCAGGCCGCGCGCCTCGTCCGGGTCGTCCACCCCCACCAGGTCCACGTAGGTGATCGTGGACAGCAGGCCGTCGATCGGGCAGTCCTCGATCCGGACCGTGACCAGCTTGCGCGCCGGGTCGTCGGGGTCGGCGCGCAGCGCCGCCATCCACTCCAGCCGCCCGTACCGCGACCTGAGGTAGTTGCTCGACAGGACCGCCACGACGGCCTTCGCCTCCGACAGGCCCCGGTCCATGAAGTCGATGAAGTTGGTGCCGGGCACGAAGTCCCACGCCTGCATCATCGTCCGGTGCCCGGCGGCCTCCAGCTGCCACGCGATCCAGGACGCCCACCGTTCGTCCGCGGGCGAGTAGCTGATGAAGAAGTCGGTCGGGCGCTCCTGCCGGGTGTGGTCGCCGGGGGGTGTCATACGGCAAGTATCGCGTGCCCCGGCCGCGAAGAGGGTGTGCCCGCTCCCTATGGGATCATGTCGCGGTGCCGTCCGCGAACGCCTCCCTCCGCAGGGCCGCCCGCTCGCTGGGCGCCCTGGACTGGGTGCGCGCCGGGGTGCTCGCGCTCGGGCTGGTGTTCGTCGCCACGGGACTGCTCCCGGCGGAGACCGCGCGGTCGAGCGTCGGGCGCATCGCGCCGCTCCTGCTCTTCCTGTTCAGCGTCATCGTGCTGGCGGAGCTGACCAAGGAGGCGGGGGTCTTCGACGCCATCGCCCAGCGGATGGCGCGCGCGGGACGCGGCAACTATGCGGCGCTGTTCCTGATGTGCGTGGCGTTCGCGTCCGTCATCACCGTGTTCCTGAACCTGGACACGACCGCCGTGCTGCTCACGCCGGTGATGCTGGCGCTGGCGGCGCGCGCGCGGATCGCGGCGCTCCCGCTCGCGATGACCACGGTGTGGCTCGCGAACACGGCGAGCCTGCTCCTGCCGGTGTCCAACCTGACCAACCTGCTCGCCGCCGACCGCGTCGCCCTGGAGACGCCCGCGTTCGCCGCCCGGATGTGGTTCCCGCAGGTGGCCGTCCTGGCGGTCACGATGGCGCTGCTGTGGGTGTTCTTCTGGCGGCGGGGGATGCGCGGGGCCGAGTCCTACGACCTGCCCGAGGTCGCCCCCGTGCGGGACAAGGTCCTGTTCTCCGCGACGGGCATCGCCTGCCTGCTGTTCATCGGGGCGATCCTCGCGGGCGTGCACACCGGCGTCCAGCTCGGCGTCGCGGCGGCGGTGGCCGCCGTCCTGGCCGTGGCCGCGTTCGCCGTGCGGGACCGGTCGGCGCTGCGGCCCGCCCTGATCCCCTGGCAGCTCATGGTGTTCGTGACGGGCCTGTTCCTGGTGGTGCCCACGCTCGAACGCTACGGGCTGGACGAGGTGATGCGCTCCCTCGTCGGCGGCGACGACGGTGTGGCGGGCGCGCTGAGGGCGGGCTTCGCCGGCGCGGGCCTGTCGAACGTCCTGAACAACCTGCCCGCCTACGTCGCGGGGGAGTCGGCCGTCCCCGTCTCCAACAGGGACCAGCTCCTCTCCCTGCTGATCGGGACGAACGTGGGCCCCGTCATCACGCCGTGGGGGTCGCTGGCCACGCTGCTGTGGTTCGAATGGTGCCGCCGGTGGGACGTGCGCGTGCCGATGCGCAAGTTCGTCCTGACCGGCACCGTGCTTGCCGTGCTGGGCTGCGCGGCCACGGTCGGCGCCCTCCTGGCGACGGGCTGAGCAGCGACCCGCGGCCGTCCGGCGTTACCGGGTGCCGGGTATCACCGGGCGAGGGGGGTGCGGCGGGTGCGGCCGTCCCCGCCCGCGCCGCCGACCTCGCCCAGGACCGCGCCGGTCGTCTCCAGCAGGCGGTCCAGCAGCTCCGGCCGGGCCGCCACGAACCCCAGCTCCGACGGCGTGCGGTCGATGCCCAGCTCGTAGGGGCGTCCGTCCAGGCGGCGCAGCTCCACGCCCGCCTCGGCGGCCAGCAGCGCGCCGGGGGGCAGGTCCACGATCTCGGGCAGGTACCCGGCGATCCCGTCGATGTCACCGCGCGCCAGCATCACCCACGCCACCAGCGGCGCCCACAGCTGGAGCATCCGCGAGCAGCGCATCTCCAGCGCCGAGCGGAGCGCGAACGCCACGTGATCGTCGGACCTGACCTGGTGCCCCTGCGTCCAGGCCAGCACCGGGTTCCTCTCCCGCCCCGGACGCGGGCGCACCGCGAGCGTCAGCGGTGAGCCGTCCGGGCCCAGCGCACCCTCACCGCGCACCGCCGACCACGTCCGTCCCGACACCGGGTCGTGGACGACCCCCAAGACGGGGACGGCGCGCGCGCACAACGCGAGACCGACCGCGTACACCGGCATCCCGATCGCGACGTTGTTGGTGCCGTCCAGCGGATCGACCAGCCACACCAGGTCCTTGCCCGACCCGTCCGCGTCCGCGGCCCCGTCGAGCACCCCCGACTCCTCGGCGATGATCCGGTGCCCCGGGTACGCGGCGCGCAGCCGTCCCAGGATCAGCTCCTCGGCGGCGGTGTCCAGGGCGGTCACCACGTCCCCGCCGTCGCCCTTGGGGCGGGCCTCCACGGGACCGCCCGTCCCGGCCCGGAGCAGGGCCCCGGCGGCCTCCGCGGCGCCGACCGCCACCCGCCGGGCCTCGGCGAGATCGACCGGAGGGGCCGGTGACGGGGAGCCGGATCTCATCATGGCCTCTCCAGGGATGTCCGGCGCGCCCTACCGGCGCGCCGAGCGGTGACGCCGCGGGTGCGGGACGGACGGTCGGGGCCCGCCGGGCGGGTCCGGGGACGGGTCGGCGGCCGGGGGGCCGCCCTCGGGCGGATGCGCGTCGGCGATGCGGCGCGCCGACCGCCGGAGCGCGCGCACGGCCTCACCGGGGTCGGACCGAGAACGATGCACCCGATGGGACGCGATGTCCAGCGGGCCCAGCGAGAGGTCGCCGCCCCCGGGCGTCTGGCGGCCGAGCGCGACGGTCGCCGCGTCCTGACCGTCCTCGATGAGCGTGCTGTGGAACACGCCCGCCGGGAGGGTGTAGGACTCCCCGGTCCGGTGGGTGGTGGAAGGGCCGGGGGAGCAGTGCACGGCCCGGCCGGTGGCCCTGAGCTCGTCCACGTCGCCCCGGCTGACCACCTCGAAGACCTGCCGCGCCGCGCCGTCCGGGCCGTCGTGCACGTCCATCCGGACGTTCCGCACCGTCCCGTACAGGACGAAGCTGATCAGATCCCAGCTGTGGCAGTGCACGGACGAGGTCGTCGACGGGGCCGGCTCCACCTCCGGCGTCCAGATGTGCAGGCACACCCCGTAGTCGCCGGTCCGCTCCACGGGAAGGCACAGGAATCCCAGCGGATGGCGGACGGCCGGGACGGGGGATTCCCCCGCGGCGACCTCCTCCAGGACCCGGCGCGCCCAGGGCGGCAGCGTGCGCGCCGCGGTCCCGGCGCCGATCTCCCCGCGGATCTCCTCGTACCTCATCGCCCGCAATCGCTCGCAATCGATCGCTGCCGCACTCGGCGGTCTCACTCGTACGGGTCCTTGGCCCGCAGCGCCTTCCTGATGATCTCGATGACGTCCCGGTCGGTGTAGCCCTGGGCGAGGTCGATGCCGATCACCTTGAAGAGCTCGCGGACCTCCTCGACGGTGGGCTCGTCGTCCAGCGGCGCCAGCCTCGCCTGCTCGACCGGGACGCGCCGCGCCTGGTCCAGGCTGGTCTGCAGCTCGGCGCTCACCCAGCTGTAGTAGAACTTCGTGCTGTCGATGACCAGCGCCTCGCCGCGCGGGTCGTCGCGCGTGACGACCACCCGCGACGACGACAGGTCGTAGCGCAGCGTCGTCATCGTCCGCGCCAGGCCGATGTCGATGTCGAGCATCCCGAACCGCTGCTTGTGCCAGCAGGCCGCCAGCAGCGTGGCGTACGCCTCCTTGCGGGTGCGCTCCACCGTCCACGGCTCGCCGGTGGCGTCCGGGCCGTCGGCCACCGAGCGGCGGTGCCGCGCGTACGCCTCGCAGACCTCCACGTCCGTCGGGTCGATGATCTCCAGGCGGAACAGCAGCGTCCGCCGCTCCCGGCGGGCCGCCGCCACGCACTCGGGCAGCGTCTTGGCGCGGATATAGGTCCCGGTGCCGCCCTTGAAGAACCAGCGGTCGGTGTCGCGGCGCGCCTCCGCCAGGACGTGCGCCACCTGCGCGCCGCCGATGACGCGGACGACGGTGGTCTCGTCCAGGGCTCGCTTGGTGTCGGACAGGACGCCCTCGAACGCCTCGATGTGGGTCAGCTTGCCGCTCAGGTCGTCCAGCGTGGCCGACGAGGCCCGCAGGGTGTCGCGCACCTCCGCCTCCACGGGGATGCGCCGCCCCCGGTCGCGCAGCACCGACGTCGCCAGCAGGCCGATGACGGCGAGGATCGCGCTGTTGGTGACGTCGTCCTCGTGCGGCAGGTCCACCCCGACGCCGAGCACCGCGACGGCGATGGCCAGGACCAGCGCGATGAAGGCGTCGGCGTTCTTCCCGAGCCAGGTGGCGAAACGGGTCATTGTATGCGGTTACCCCAGTCCTTGTCGGCGCCGTCATCGTAACCACAGCACCGGGAAGGCGGCCACCGTGCGCAAGCCCCTGCAGGTCAGGCGTTCCGGGCTCCCCGGGACGACCTGGGGCGGGCCGGGCGCGGGGTGCCGCGCATCACCTTCTTTTCCCAAAACGACCTTGGTCCCCGCCCTGCCCATAGACTCGGTCGCATGCAGCTGCGGGGCTGGTGGTCGGCGGCGTGGCCGGCGCGGCGTTCACGCGCGCTCGACATCACCCTCGCGGTGTCGCTGGCGACCGTGGACGGCATCGCCCTGTGGTTCGCCGACCAAAAGTTCTGGCTTCCGCCGCCCGTCGTGTCGGCGTGCAGCGTGATCATGGGCCTGGCGCTGGTCTTCCGCCGCCGCCACCCGGTCCGGCTCACCGTCTTCGCGATGGCCTTCGCGACCGTCACGGGCGCGGGCATGTTCACCGGGCTCGTCATCCTCTACTCGCTGGCCGCCTACGCCCCGTCCCGGCGCACCGCGTGGGGGCTGGCGGCGATCGGGTTCGCGGTCGCCCTCGCGTTCCCGGGGCCCACCGCGAGCGACCAGCCGCTCCTGGCCCAGGTCGTCTTCGGCGTCGCCTTCACCGCCGTCCCCGTCCTCCTGGGCCTCTATATGGGGGCGCGCAAGCAACTGCTCGCTTCCCTCCAGGAGAGGGCGGCGCGGCTGGAGCGCGAACAGCACCTCCTCGCGGAGCGCGCGCGGGGCGAGGAACGTACCCGCATCGCCCGCGAGATGCACGACGTGGTCGCCAACCGCATCAGCGTCATGGTCGTCCACGCGGGCGCGCTCCGGGCCATCGCCGTCCGCGACCCCGCCCGCGCCGCCGAGACCGCGGGGGTGATCGGCGACATGGGCCGCCAGGCGCTGGAGGAGCTCCGCCACGTCATCGGCGTGCTGCGGCAGGGCGAGGAGGCACTGCCGCAGGAGGCGGTGACCCTCGCCCACGTCCGCGAGCTCGTCGGCCAGTCCGGCGCCGCCGGGCTCCGCGTCGACCTGGCGATCCGCGGCGAGGAGCGTCCCATGCCCACCGCCGTCGGGCGGACGGTCTACCGGCTCGTCCAGGAGGCCCTCACCAACGTGCACAAGCACGCGGGCGCCGCCGACACCCGGATCGACCTCGGGCTCCTCCCCGAGGCCGTCGAGGTCGAGATCGCCAACTGCGCCCCCACCGCCCCGCCCGACCACGGCCTGCCGAGCGGCGGCAACGGCCTGGTGGGCCTGCGCGAGCGGGTCACCGCCCTCGGCGGCAGCTTCGAGGCCGGGCCGGGCGCCGACGGCGGCTACGCGGTCCGCGCGCGGCTCCCGCTTCCCGCCTCCTGACCTGCGGAAATATTGGGGCGTCCGCGATTGTCGTAGTCCCTGCATACAGTGGGGGAGTAGCCAGAGGAGGGGGAGCCGGCATGCGGCCAGTCACCGATCTTCGGCGCCGGGTGGCGCCGTTCGAGGTCGTCACCGAGATGACGCCGTCCGGCGACCAGCCCCAGGCCATCGCCGGGCTCGCCGAGCGCATCGGCGGCGGCGCCAAGGACGCCGTCCTGCTCGGCGCCACCGGCACCGGCAAGACCGCCACCATCGCGTGGCTGGTCGAGAAGCTCCAGCGGCCCGTCCTGGTCATGCAGCCGAACAAGACCCTCGCCGCCCAGTTCGCCAACGAGCTGCGCGAGATGATGCCCGGCAACGCCGTCGAGTACTTCGTCTCCTACTACGACTACTACCAGCCCGAGGCGTACATCCCGCAGACCGACACCTACATCGAGAAGGACTCCTCGATCAACGACGAGGTCGACCGGCTCCGCCACTCGGCGACCAACTCGCTGCTCACCCGCCGCGACACCGTCGTCGTCGCGTCGGTGTCCTGCATCTACGGCCTCGGCACCCCGCAGGAGTACGTCGACCGCATGGTCCGGCTGCGCGTCGGGCAGGAGATCGAGCGCGACGACCTCCTCCGCCAGCTCGTCGGCATGCAGTACACGCGCAACGACCTGGCCTTCACCCGGGGCACCTTCCGCGTCCGCGGCGACACGATCGAGATCATCCCGCAGTACGAGGAGCTCGCCGTCCGCATCGAGATGTTCGGCGACGAGATCGAGAAGCTCGCGACCCTGCACCCGCTGACCGGCGAGGTCATCACCGAGGACGAGGAGCTGTACGTCTTCCCCGCCTCCCACTACGTCGCCGGGCCCGAGCGCATGGAGCGGGCCATCGGCGCCATCGAGGCCGAGCTGGAGGACACCCTCGCCGTCATGGAGCGGCAGGGCAAGATGCTGGAGGCGCAGCGGCTGCGGATGCGCACCGCCTACGATATCGAGATGATGCGGCAGGTCGGCACCTGCTCCGGCATCGAGAACTACTCCCGCCACATCGACGGCCGCGGCCCCGGTACGGCGCCCAACACCCTCCTGGACTACTTCCCCGAGGACTTCCTCCTGGTGATCGACGAGTCGCACCAGACCGTCCCGCAGATCGGTGCGATGTACGAGGGGGACGCCTCCCGCAAGCGGATGCTGGTCGAGCACGGGTTCCGGCTCCCGTCCGCGATGGACAACCGCCCGCTGAAGTGGGAGGAGTTCCTCGACCGCATCGGCCAGACCGTCTACCTGTCGGCGACGCCCGGCACCTACGAGATGAACCGGGTCAAGGGCGACGTCGTCGAGCAGGTCATCCGTCCCACCGGCCTCATCGACCCGGAGATCGTCGTCAAGCCCACCAAGGGCCAGATCGACGACCTCATCCACGAGATCCGGCTGCGCACCGAACGCGACGAGCGCGTCCTCGTCACCACCCTGACCAAGAAGATGGCCGAGGACCTCACCGACTACCTCCTCGAACTCGGCATCCAGGTCCGCTACCTGCACAGCGAGGTCGACACGCTCCGCCGCATCGAGCTGCTCCGCGAGCTGCGCGCCGGCGAGTTCGACGTGCTGGTCGGCATCAACCTGCTGCGCGAGGGCCTCGACCTGCCCGAGGTCTCCCTCGTCGCGATCCTGGACGCCGACAAGGAGGGCTTCCTGCGCTCCGAGACCTCCCTCATCCAGACGATCGGCCGCGCGGCCCGCAACGTCTCCGGCCAGGTCCACATGTACGCCGACACGGTCACGCCGTCCATGGAACGCGCGATCGACGAGACCAACCGCCGCCGCGCCAAGCAGCAGGCCTACAACGAGGAGCACGGCATCCAGCCGCAGGCCCTGCGCAAGCGGATCGCCGACATCCTCGACTCCCTCGCCCGCGAGGACGCCGACACCGAGACCCTCATCGGCGGCGCCGGCCGCCAGCGCAGCCGCGGCAAGGCCCCCGTCCCCGGCCTCGCCTCCCGCACCAAGGAGGTCGGCCGGCACGCCGCCGACCTCGTCGGCGAGCGGCCCCGCGAGGAACTGGAGGGCCTCATCGGGCAGATGACCGACCAGATGCACCAGGCCGCCACCGACCTGCAGTTCGAGCTGGCCGCCCGCCTCCGCGACGAGATCAAGGAGCTCAAGCGCGAACTCCGCGACATGAAGGAGGCCGGCGTCAGCTGACCACGCCCGCGACGGCCGCCCACACGACGTCCGCGGCCGCAGGGAAGCGGTCCTCCAAGGCAAGCCGACAGCCAACGCGCAACCCCGCGCAACCCACGCCCGTCTCCCGCGCGCGGAGGCCGCCGAACCGCCGCACACCGTGTTCCCGGGTCCCCGGCTCTCCGCGTCCCCGCGTCCCCGCGTCTCCCGGGTACACCGTGTTCCCGGGTCCCCGGCTCTCCGCGTCCCCGCGTCCCCGCGTCTCCCGGGTACACCGTGTTCCCGGGTCCCCGGGTCTCCGAGTCCCGGCTCTCTGGTTCTCCGGCTCTCTGGGTCCCCGGGTCTTCGCGTCTCCGGATCCCCGCGTTCTCACGCTCCCGCGTCCCCAGGTCCTCGGAGTCCCCAGACTCTTCGCGTCTCCGGGTTCCCGGGTTCTCGGGTCTCCGCGTTCTCGGGAGCCGGGGTCTCTGGGAGCCTCGGTCTCCGGGGTTCGTGGGTCTGGGGTCAGGTGAACGCGACGATGGACCACGTGCGGGCGGCGCGGTAGCCGAGCCGGCGGTATACGCCGTTGCTCGTCGTGTTCGCGGCGTCGGCGAACAGGACCACGTCGTTCGCGCCGTCCCGCAGGGCCGAGGCCGTGACGGCGGCGGTCACGGCGGCGCCGTACCCCCGGCGGCGCCACCGCGCGGGCGTGTAGACCGGCGCGACCCGTGCCACGCCCGCCGCCGCCCGCGTCCGCCCGGCCATGGCCACGGAGGTCCCGTCCACCTCCCACAGGAGGAGTCCGCCGTATCCGAGCTTGTCGTCGATCGCCGCCGAGGCCGGGCCGCCGGGCTCGCCCGTGTCCGCGGTGAAGGCCGCGTACCAGTCGATCAGCAGTCCGCGGTCGGGGCCGTACGCGACGCGCGCGGCGCCCCGGGGCATCGGGTCCGGGTGCCGGAGGCGGTCCAGCCGGTACAGGGACATCCGTCTACGCACCGTGGCCGTGGCGCCCGTGCGCCGCGCCCACGCGTCCGCGAAGCCCTCCGCGGTCGGCTCGCCCGCGTTGACCGCCGTCAAGGACACGCCGCGCGAGCGCAGCTCCTCAGCCAGTTCGCGGGCGGCCCGAACCGCCAGCGCGCTGAGCAGCAAGGGACGTGTCCCGGTGAGCACGAACGCCCCGCCGGTGCCCGCCCCCTCCGACCACCAGCCGAACTTCACCGCAGGGCCGTCCCGGCCGCTGGTGCGAAGGCTCCCGAGCACGGTGAGCAGCACCGTGTTGCCAATGGGGTCCTCACGCAGGAACGTCTCCGCGCCCGCGGCGAACTCCTCGGCGTCGTCCGTCAGCGTCCAGCCCATCCCCCATGATGGGAGTCCGCTTCTTGTGGCCGCATCCTGTTTTCCGCCGTGTCACGGCCTCAGCTTGAAGAAGGCCGCGTTGCGCTCCTCGTGGTAGGCGAGATCGTCCTCGTCGTGCTGGACGCCGCGCCGCCTGGCGAGCTCGAAGTAGGCGGCCTCCCGGCGCAGCCGGTGCCGGATGAGCTGGGCCACGGTCTCGTCGTCCATGGGGCCCGCGGTGCCGCCCGCCCGGTGGTAGTCGGCGACGAAGCGGCGCCGCTGCTCCTGCGTCCCGGCGGGCGCGTCCGTCCATTCCAGGGCCGCCGCGGCGACCTCGTATTCGGGGGCCGCGACGAAGCACTCGTCCCAGTCCAGGACGGCGACGAGGCGGCCGCCGCGGGCGAGGGTGTTGGCGGAGTAGTAGTCGCCGTGGACGACCTGCCGCGCGGTCCCCCGGCCGTGGAAGGCCGCCAGCCACCGGTCGAGGGCGGGGTCGGCGAGCCCCGGCACGTCCTCGGGCGGCTTGCCGTCCATGCCGGTCGCCGCGAAGGACGCCGCCGGGCGCGGCGGGGGGCGGTACGACGCCAGCGCGCGGTGCAGCCGGGCGAGGACTCCGGCGGCCAGCGTCCGCATGCCGGGATCGTCCTCGTCGGGCCACTCGCCCTCGACGTGCGGCCACAGCGACAGGGGGCGGCCGTCCACCCGGACGACCGTGGCGCCGTCCCGGGCGCGCAGCGGCGCCACGGCCTCGGGCATCCGCGCCGCCGCGTGCGCGGCGACCGCGTGGCACCACTCGGTCTCGGCCTCGCCCCGCCAGGCGGGGCTGACGCGCACCACCACGTCGCCGAGGCGGTAGGCGGCCGACTCCTCGCCGCCGAACAGGCGCTCGGCGGGGCCGCCCGCCGGGTGGCCCCACGACCGCCGGACCGCCTCCCGCATCGGGCCGGTCAGCGGGGTCTCGGCGTAGATCATGCGGCTCCTTCTCTTGCGGGTCCACCGATCGGCGGACGGGACGTCCAGCCGGTCGCCGCCGCGGCGCGGCGGGGTCCGGCAGCATCGTCACCAGGAAGAGTCTTCCTGTACGCGCCGCCCGGTGGAGCGCGGGGGCACCCCGGAGCGTCATCAACGGTCGGTTCCTGCGCTCATGTTCTGCCTCGGCGCGGGCGACGCGATGGCGGGCAGATGCACCTGCTGCGCGTCTCCCCGCTCTCGGCGTTGGCGACCGCATTCACGCGGTGGTGCGGCGGGGCACGGGACGTCGCCCTGCCGGTGACGGCGCCGCCCTGACGGCCTCGGAGGGACCGGCGCGGGGTCCTACGATCGCGGTATGGAGCACGAGGTGCGCCTGGCGGGCCCTGCGGATTTCGCGGACCTGCCGGCGATCGAGGATTCGGCGGACCCGATGTTCGCCCCGCTCGGGATCGTCTTCCCGCCGGGGCCGACCGTCGTCGAGCAGCTGACCGGCACGGACGCGGAGATCCTCGTGGCCGGGGACCCGCCGGTGGGGTTCGCCGCCGTCGGGCGGGTGGACGGCGCCGCGCACCTGGAGCAGATCTCGGTGCGGGGCGATCTGGTGGGCCGGGGGATCGGCGTCCGGCTGCTGAAAGCCGTCCTGGACCGCGCGGCGGCCGCCGGGTCGCCGGGCGTCAGCCTGCTGACGTTCCGGGACGTCCCCTGGAACGGGCCCTGGTACGCCCGGCACGGATTCGCCGAGCTCCCCGAGGAGCGCTGGGGGCCGGGTCTGCGTGCCCACTGGGACGCCGAGATCGAGGCGGGCCTGCACGACCTCGGCCCGCGCGTCGTGATGTGGGCGCCGTCCGCCTGAGCGCCTCCGGCCGGGCGCCCTCCGCGCGTATCGTGGGCCCGTGGGACGCGGCTGACCCCGCCCGTGTCCCTGAAATAAATCTACAACGTAAAGGCGGGAACCCGTGGCGCCCCGCGGACGTCTGCCCGATGGAGCCGAAGGAGAGCGATGACGAGCCCGGGGTCGTGGGTGCGATGGGTGCGGGGCCGTCTCGGCGAGCGGGGTCTCGCCGTCGCGGCGATGGCGGGGCTGCTGGCGCTCGGGGGCGTGCCCCTGGTGGCGCTGCCCGCCGTCCGGTGCGAGGTGTTCGGCGGCGGCTGCCGTGAACCCCGGCCTGAGGAGGTGCGCGCCGATCCGGTGTCGGCGCCCGGGAAGGGCCTCACCCCCGTCGAGGCCGCGACGTGGGGGTCCTACGTCGCGCTCGGCGACTCCTACTCCGCCGGTGTCGGCGCCGAAGCGTCCATCGCCGACCAGAACCCCCTTGAGCGCTGCCACCGGACGTCCAAGGCGTACTACCACGAGGTCTCCAAGGCGTTCGCCTTCCCGAAGGGCTCCGCGTTCTGGGCGTGCTCCGGGGCCACCACCGCGGACGTGCGGGACGGCCGGCACGGCGAGCCCTCGCAGCTCGGGCGGATCGGCGCCGACACGAGCCTCGTCACGATGAGCGTCGGGGGCAACGACATCGGCTTCTCCAAGGTCGTCGCCGGGTGCGTGGTGAAGCTCCCGTGGAGCGGTAGCTGCACCCGGCAGGGCGGTGACATCGCCGGGAAAATGTCGGATCTGCGCCGCAACCTGCCCGCGCTGATCGCCGAGGTGCACGCCCGCGCGCCGCGCGCCCGGATCGTGCTGATGGGCTACCCGAAGGCGTTCTCCGAGGTCAAGGGCACGAGCGGCGACAACATCAGCGTGACCGAGCAGCAGTGGCTGAACGCGCGCGCCTACGACCTGGGCCAGCTCGTCCGGCAGGCCGCCGCCGAGGCGGACGCGCGGATCGCCGCCCGGCGCGGGCAGGGCAGCGTCGAGTTCGTCGACGCCTACAGCGCCTTCGCCGGACACGAGGTGGGCAGCTCCGACCCGTACATGAACGGCCTGACGCTGAACCTGTCGGCATTCCAGGCCGAGGCGCGCAGCTACCACCCGACCGTGAACGGCCAGCACGCCCTCGCCGGCCTGTTCATCGAGCAGATCAAGAAGGGCCCCGGCCGCCGGCTCTCCTAGCGGGGCCGGGTCTCCTCGCGGGGGAGCGCCCGCTCCACGGCCTCGCCGACGAGCCGCCGCACGTCCTCCTCGGCGAACACCCCCGGCAGGGTGAGGTGCTCGACGATCAGCCAGTTCAGCGCGAGGTACAGGAGCCGGACCGAGGTGGCGTCACCGGGCATCCCCGACGCCAGGTGCCGCGCGACGTTCTCCTCCACGTCCTCCCGCACCCGCTCGGTCAGGACGGCGCGGAGCTCCGGACGCCGGGTCGCCTCCAGCCGCAGCTCCAGCAGCGCGAGGTAGCCCGTCCGGTACGCCGAGATCCTCCCGACCGCGTCGCGGAGCAGCGCGGTGACCTGGGCGACGTCGCGGGGCCCCTCCGCCATCCCGCCGAGCGTCGCCGCGTCCGGCTGGAGCCGCTCGTAGATCCGCCCGCCCGCCTGCGTGAACAGGTCGTCCCGTCGGGCGAAGTAGTTGGAGGCCGTGCCGATGGGCACCCCGGCCTCCGCGTCGACCGCGCGGAACGTCAGCCCGCGGGCACCCTCCCTGGCCAGCACCTCGATCGCGGCGTCCACCAGGGCCGCCCTGCGCTCGGCGTTCTTGCGCACTTGACACCACTCCGCTTGTAGTACTACGTTCAAACCACTTCAAGTAGAGTACTATAAACGGAGTCGATAATGCGCGCGCTCGTCTATTACGTCGGGATCAGTCTTGACGGTTACATCGCCGGTCCCGGCGGGGAGATCGACTTCTATCCCGTCAGCGACCAGATGATGCGCTGGATCACCGAGAGCTACCCGGAGACCCTCCCCACGCACATCCGCTCCAAGCTCGGCCTTGAGGACGCGCCGAACCGGCGGTTCGACACCCTCGTCATGGGCCTCGGCACCTACCGGCCCGCCCTTGACATCGGCGTGACCAGCCCGTACGCGCACGTCCGCCAGTACGTCGCGTCCACGACGCTGCCGGAGATCGCCGATCCCGCCGTGACGCTCGTCCGCGACCCCCTCGGCCTGGTCCGCTCCCTCAAGGCCGCGGACGGTGACGGCGACATCTGGCTCGCCGGTGGCGGCCGGCTCGCCGCGTCCCTGCTGCCCGAGATCGACGAGCTGATCATCAAGACCTACCCGGTGGTCGCCGGCGCCGGCGTCCCCGTCTTCGCGGGCGGGTTCGGGCCGGCCCCGTTCACCCCCACGGCCCGCGAGGAGTTCGACAACGGCACCCAGGTCACCTGGCTCGCCCGCACCGGCTGAGCCCGGGATCGCCCGCGTCCCCGGGGCGACGGGGACACGGGCGACGCTCGGGTCGGGCCGGGAGCCGCTAGGAGGCGAGCACGGCCTGGAGGAAGTCCCGGGTGCGCTGCTCGGACGGCTCACCGAAGATCTGCTCCGGGGGGCCCTCCTCGACGATCTGCCCCTCGTCGAACATCAGGACCCGGTCGGAGATGTCCTTGGCGAAGGTCATCTCATGGGTGACGCACAGCAGCGTCAGGTCGCTCTGCCGGGCGATGTCGCGCAGCAGGTCCTGGACGCCGACGACGAGCTCGGGGTCGAGCGCGGACGTCACCTCGTCCAGCAGCAGCACCCTGGGCTCCATCGCCAGCGCCCGCGCGATCGCCACGCGCTGCTGCTGCCCTCCCGACAGCTGCGACGGATGCGCGTCGATCTTGTCGGAGAGGCCGACCATGTCGAGCAGGCCCCGCGCGCGCTCGACCGCCTCGTCCTTGGGCACCCCGAGCACACGCACCGGCCCCTCGGTGAGGTTGCGCAGCACGTTCATGTTGGGGAACAGGTTGAACTGCTGGAACACCATGCCGATCCGCTTGCGCATCTCGTGCAGGTGCTTCTGGTTCGCCGGGACGCGTTTGTCGCCGCGGTCCATGTGCCACAGCGTGTCGTCGCCGACCCAGATGAGGCCCTCGTCGGGTCTCTCCAGCGTCATCAGCAGCCGCAGGATCGTGGTCTTGCCCGACCCGCTCGGCCCGATGAGCGTGACCCGCTCGCCCGGCGCGACGGTGAAGTCGAGGCCGCGGAGCACGACGTTGCCGCCGAACCGCTTGACGACCTTCTCGAAGCGGATCCCCGGGGCGTCGCCGTGCGGCAGGACCGCGCCCTTCTCTGGTGGGGTGTCAGTTGGTGGCATAACGCCTCTCCAGGCGGCGGACGAGGATCGAGGAAATGACGCTGACCACGATGAACAGGACGCCCACCATGGTCATCGGCTCCAGGTACTCGAAGGTCCTGGACCCGATGGACTGCGCGGTGCTGAGCAGCTCGGTGACGCCGATCGCCAGCAGCAGCGGCGAGTCCTTGAACATCGCGATCAGGTAGTTGCCGAGCGTCGGGATCACCTTGCGGACCGCCTGCGGCAGCACGACGTCCAGCCACACCCGCGACCTCGGCAGGTTCAGCGCGGTCGCCGCCTCCCACTGCCCGCGCGGGACGTCGGAGATGCCCGCCCGGTACACCTCGGCCGTGTAGGTCGAGTAGTGCACCCCCAGGGTGATCACCCCGGCGGTCAGCGACGAGAGCGTCACCCCCCACACGGGCATGACGTAGTAGACGAAGAACAGCTGCGGGATCAGCGGGGTGCAGCGGATGAACTCGGTGACCCACCGCACCGCCTGCCGGACGAGGACGTTGGGCGTGCGGCGCAGCAGCGTCCACACCAGGCCGAGCAGCACGGCGATCACGTAGCCGAGCAGCGTCGCGACGACGGTGTAGCGCAGGCCCCTCAGCAGGTCGGGGATGATGTCGCCGGTGTAATGCCAGTCCCATTCCATCAGCTGGACACCCCCGCTCCGGGCGCGCCCGCCGAGATCGTTCCCAGCGAGGGCTCACGGGAGGGGCGCCGCCCGAGCATCCGGTCGACGCGGCGCTCGGCGAGGCGGACGAACTGCTGCAGCACCTGCGCGACGACGAAGTACAGGACGAGGACCACGGTGAACGCGGCGACGGTCTCGCCCGTGCTGCCCTGCAGATTCCTGGACACCTTGGTCAGGTCGACGAGGCCGACCAGCGAGACGATCGCCGTCCCCTTCATCAGCTCGATGAGCAGGTTGCCGAACGGCGGCAGCATCAGCGCGAACCCCTGCGGGAGCAGCACCCGCCGCAGCCGCTGGAAGGGCGTGAAGTTCAGCGCGACCGTCGCCTCGTACTGCGCCCGCGGCACCGCCTTGATCGAGCCGCGGACCACCTCCGCGCCGTAGGCGCCGACGTTCAGGCCGAGCGCGAGCACCGCCGCGACCATCGTCGAGGTGAGCTTGATGCCGACCAGGGGCAGCGCGTAGAAGAACCAGTACAGCAGGACGAGCGTCGCGGTTCCGCGGAAGAACTCCACGTAGATCCGGTTCAGCGCGCGGACCCCGCCGTGCCGCGAGGTGCCCGCCAGCCCGAAGACCAGCGCGAGCACCAGCGCCACGCCGCTGCCGTAGACGGTGAGCTGAAGGGTGAGCCACGCGCCCTTCAGCCACTGCTCGTAGCCGTCGAGGACCTCTGACACCCGATCAACCCTTGCAGAACTTGGCGGCGGTGTCGTCCGGGGCGGGGATCTCGGCCTGGGTGAACCCGAACGGCTGGATGATCGGCAGCAGCCGGCCGCCCTTCTTCAGCTCGGCGAGCTTGCCGTTGAAGGCGTTCAGCAGCTCGGTGTCGGCCTTGCGGAACGCGAACGCGCCGGCGCCGAGCTGCTCCTTGCCGTCGATGACCGGCGTGAACGGGGGGGTGACCTCGTACGGCTCGCCCTGGTGCTTGGACAGCAGGTCGGCCAGTGAGATGCGGGTCAGCCAGATGCAGTCGATGCGCCCGGACTTCAGTCCCTCGAAGGCGCTCGCCTGGTCGGGGAAGACCTTGACGTCGCCCTTCTTGACGCCGCTCTTCTCGGCGTACCCCTGCTCGACGGCGCCTTCCAGAACGCCGACCTTCGCGCCCTTCTTGCCGGGATCGTCCTGCTTCGTCAGCCCCTTGGGGTTGCCCTTGCGGACCATGAAGGCGCTCTTGGCCACGTACTCGGGGTCGGAGAACGCCACCGAGCCGCAGCGCTCGGGGGTGATGAACATCCCTGCCGCGATCACGTCGAACCGCTTGGCGTTGAGCCCGCCGATGAGGCCGGCGAAGTCGACCTGGACGCCCTCCACCTTGCCGATGCCGAGCTCCTTGAAGACCACCCGTGCGAGCTCGGGCGCCTCCCCGGTCAGCTTGCCCGACTTGTCGGTGTAGCCGTACGGGGCCTCGTTGGCGAAGCCGACCGTGATCTTGCCCGCGTCCTTGGCCTTCTGCAGCGAGCCGCCGCCCGACTTCTCCTCGTCCGGATCCGTCGTGGAGCAGCCCGCCGCGGCCAGCGGGACGGCGGCGGACAGCAGCACGGCGGTGCGGAGGAAGTCGCGTCTCGAGGAAGTCATCGTTGAACTCCTGGAAGGTGCGCCACCGCGCCCGAGGGGGGCCGGAGCCCCCCGCGGGCGCGGGGCCGATGGGTCGGGGTTATCGAATTGTTGTCAGGCGACCGGCGTGAAGTCGCGCGCCCCGATGAACGAGGGACGCGGCGCGGGCGCTGAGAACGGCTCGACGCACGTGTTCTCGACGCTGTTGAACACGATGAACACGTTGGAGCGGGGGAACGGGGTGATGTTCCCATTCGAGCCGTGCATGCAGTTGCAGTCGAACATGGTCGCCGAGCCCGCCGGGCCCGTGAACAGCTCGATCCCGTGCTTGTCGGCCAGGATCGACAGGCTGTTGGGGTCGGGTGTGCCGATCTCCTGGCCGCGCAAGGACTCCTTGTAGTGGTCGGACGGGGTCTCCCCGACGCAGGCCACGAACGTCTTGTGCGAGCCAGGCATGATCATTAGCCCGCCATTGTGCACGAAGTTCTCGGTGAGCGCGATGGAGATGCTCACCGCGCGCATACGCGGCATGCCGTCCTCGGCGTGCCAGGTCTCGAAGTCCGAGTGCCAGTAGAAGTCCTTGCCGGTGAACCCCGGCTTGTAGTTGACCCGGCTCTGGTGCACGTAGACCTCGGAGCCGAGGAGCTGCCGGGCCCGTCCGACGACGCGGGGGTCGCGGACGAGCGTGGCGAAGACCTCGCTGATCTTGTGGACCTCGAAGATGGAGCGGACCTCGTCCGACCCGCGCTCGGTGACGGTGCGCTCGTCGGCCAGGATCTCGGGGTCGGAGGCCAGCCGGCGCAGCTCGGCGCGGTAGTCCTCCACCTCCGCCGGCGCGAGCAGCTCCTGGACCGACAGATAGCCGTTCGCGTCGAACGAGTCGAGCGTGGCGGCGTCGATGGGGCCGTCCTGCGGGCCGCCGTACACGACCGGGTCCTGCCGGTACAGCAGCGCGGCCTCGGCGGCCTTGCGGGTGGGGTAGGCGTCGTCGATCGTCGGGTGGGACTCGATGATGCTCATCAGGCGTCCTCCTCGGTGAGCAGCGGGTAGATGCCGTTCTCGTCATGGACCTCCCGGCCCGTGCAGGGCGGGTTGAAGACGCAGACGGTCCGCACGTCGGTGTGAGCACGCAGCGTGTGGTGCTCATGCCCGTCCAGCAGGTACATCACTCCGGGTTCGATGCGGTGCTTCTCGCCGGTCTCCTCATTGATCAGCTCCCCCTGACCGCCGATGCAGTACACGGCCTCCACATGGTTGGCGTACCACATCTTCGTCTCGGTGCCGGCGTACAGGATGGTCTCGTGCAGCGAGAACCCCACGCCCTCCTTGGCCAGGACGAAACGGCGGCTGCACCAGGTCTCGGCCTGGACGTCGCGCTCGGTGCCGATGATCTCGTCAAGGGAACGAACGATCATGAATCTCCTCTTTCGCAGATGCCGGGCCGGTCTCTTGTGGGGGAACGACCCCCACACCCCTGAAACGGGCGGTTCCGGGGCAGGTCAGACCGAGACCGCCGTGCGGACGGCCTCGACCGACTCCGCGATGATCTCCAGGCCGCGGCCGAGGTCGGCCTCGGTCGTGGTGAGCGGCGGCAGCAGCTTGACCACCTCGCTCTCCGGTCCCGAGGTCTCCATCAGCAGCCCGCGGTTGAACGCCTCCGCGCACACCTTCGGCGCCAGGTCGGCGTCCGACATGACCAGGCCCCAGGCCATGCCGCGGCCGCGGACCGAATCGACGGCCCCGGCGTGCGCGAGCGCGATCTGGTCGAGCGCCGTCTCGATCTGCTGGCCCTTGGCGAGGGTCTGCTTCTCCAGCCCGGCGCCGGTCCAGAAGTCCTCCAGCGCGGCGACGGCGGTCACGAACGCGGGGTTGAAGCCGCGGAAGGTGCCGTTGTGCTCGCCGGGCTCCCACACGTCCAGCTCACGGCGCAGCAGAGTGATCGCGAACGGCAGCCCGTAGCCGCTCAGCGACTTGGACAGGCAGACGATGTCGGGGACGATCCCGGCGTCCTCGAAGCTGAAGAACGGACCGGTGCGGCCGCAGCCCATCTGCACGTCGTCGACGATGAGCAGGATGTCGTGCCGCCGGCACAGGTCCTGCAGGCCCCGCAGCCACTCGGCGGTGGCGACGTTGATGCCGCCCTCGCCCTGCACGGTCTCCACGATCACGGCGGCGGGCTTGTCCAGCCCGCTGCCGCTGTCCTCCAGCATCGTCTCGAACAGCAGGAAGTCGGGCGTCCGGCCGTCCAGGTAGTTGTCGTAGGGCATCGCGACGCCGTGCCCGAGCGGCACGCCCGCGCCGATCCGCTTCATCGAGTTCCCGGTGACCGCGAGCGCGCCGAGGGTCATGCCGTGGAAGGCGTTGGTGAAGCTCACGACCGTCTCACGGCCGGTGTACTTGCGCGCCAGCTTCAGCGCGGCCTCCACCGAGTGGTTGCCCGCCGGGCCAGGGAACTGCACCTTGTAGTCGAGACCGCGCGGGGCGAGCACGTAGTCGTTGAACCGTTCCAAGAAATCGCGTTTCGCGGCCGTGTACATGTCCAGGCCGTGCACGACGGCGTCACCGGCGAGGTAGTCCATCAGCCGGCGTTTGAGCTGCGGGTGGTTGTGCCCGTAGTTGAGCGTCCCCGCACCGGCGAAGAAATCCAGGTAGGTGCGTCCGTTCTCATCGGTCATGTGACTGCCCCGGGCGGTCGTGAACACCGTGGGCCAGCCTCTGCAGTAGCCGCGGACTTCCGATTCCATACGGGCGAAAACGTCCATGATCTGCCTCCGGCAGGTGTGGATGGGAGCGGGGTCTGTGCGGGGTCGGTGAGGGGCCGGGCCTGACGCCGCGGACGCGCGGTCAGCCCGCGGCGGTGAGCGGCCCGATCCGAAAGAGGACCTCCGGCTCGTGTCCCTCTTCGGGGAAGTGCTCCGCCCCGAACAGCGGGCCGCGGACGAGGGCGCCGCCGTGGTCACGGGCGAACGACTCGAACATCGCGGCGGAGGCGGTGTTCCCCGGCGTCACGGTCGCCTCCATGAAGCGGTGCCCGCGGGGGACCAGCCGTGCGGCGAGCCGGTCCAGCATGCGCCGGGCCAGCCCCTGTCCGCGGTGGGCCTCGTCGACGGCGACCTGCCAGACGAAGAACGTGTCCGGGCTCGACGGCCGGACGTAGCCGGTGACGAACCCGCAGGGGACGCCGCCGTCACGCGCCACCACGGACGTCTCGGCGAAGTCGCGGCACCACAGCGCGTAGCTGTAGGGCGAGTTCACGTCCAGGACGCGGGTGTCACGGGCGATCCGCCAGAGCCCGGGGCCGTCGGCGAGGCTCGGCTCCTGGAGTTGCACGTCCGCGTTCGTCTCGTCGGGGCGTCGGGTCGGTGATTCCAGGGATTGCGCAGCCATATCCAGGCAACTTAGCGAACCCCGCGAGGTGATCGTTCTGGAATGTTATCTGCAGGATGTTTGATCCACAGCCGTAACGGGTATGGCAGTACGCTTGCTAAATCCGGGGGTATTTCGGCCATGTTACGGCGGACCCCAAGCGTGCATTTCCCCGCGCTACGCAGGCGGGACTGCGGAATGGGCCGTCGGTACCTCTAGTGGTCGACCTGCGGGTCACTCTAGTGAATCCCCCGAGTGATGGGAGTGGTTTTGTGTATCAGTTGTGTGAGGTGAATCACTGAGATTCGCTGACAACGCGGCCCTGTGTGCGGGCGTCGTCACATGTCTGCGGAGGTCGGGCCGGTCGCGCGCGTCCTGGGGCGGATGGGGATCAAGGCGCCCACACGGGTTGCGGGACGGACGTCACACTCTCCCCCGATCAACACTTGGCTTATATCTGAGTAAGGCTTCACTTGCCTGCTGGTAAGTGAAGCGGTGATTTCGGATCGTCCTGGCAACGGTTCGTGCTCTCCAGGATCACGCAAGTCCTAGGTCCATTCCGGGCCCGCTCCCTGCTCCGCCGCGGCGGCCCCGGAATGACGGCTTGCCGCATCCGGTCAGACGGCGCTCGGCGTCCTTCCAGAATGCTTCCAGCGGACATTCAGCGATCGTTCTTGAAACGGTCGGTCGCCTCGACCAGACGGTGCAGGATCCCCGGCTCGCTGTAGGCGTGCCCGGCGTCGTCGACGATGTGGAACTCCGCCTCCGGCCACGCGCGGTGCAGATCCCACGCCGTCGCGACCGGCGTGCACACGTCATAGCGGCCCTGGACGATGACGGCCGGGATGTGCCGGATCTTGCCCACGTCCCGGATCAGCTGCTCGTCCTCGAAGAAGCCCCCGTTGACGAAGTAATGGTTCTCGATGCGGGCGAACGCGACCGCGTAGTCCGGCTCTTCGAACTCGCCCGCGATCGCCGCGTCCGGCCGCAGCGTGATCGTCGAGCCCTCCCACGTCGCCCACGCCTTGGCCGCGGCGACCCGCACCTCCCGGTCGGGCGAGTTGAGCCGCTCGTGGAAGGCGGACATGAGGTCCTCCCGCTCGTTCTCCGGGATTGGCGCGACGTACCTCTCCCACAGGTCGGGGAAGATGAGCGACGCCCCCTCCTGGTAGAACCAGTACAGCTCGAACGGCCGCAGCGTGAAGACGCCCCGCAGCACCAGCTCCGTGACCCTCTCCGGATGGGTCTCCGCGTACGCCAGCGCCAGCGCGCTGCCCCAGCTTCCCCCGAACACCAGCCAGCGCTCGATGCCCAGGAACTCGCGCAGGCGCTCCATGTCCGCGACGAGGTTCCAGGTGGTGTTCGCCTCCAGCGACACCTCCGGGTCCTTGGCGTGCGGGAGGCTCCGCCCGCAGTTGCGCTGGTCGAACAGCACGATCCGGTACGCATCCGGGTCGAACTGCCGGCGATGCGCCGGGCTGCACCCGCCGCCGGGCCCGCCGTGCAGCATCACCGCGGGCTTCCCGGCGGGGTTCCCGCAGACCTCCCAGTAGATCCGGTCTCCGTCGCCGACGTCGAGCAGCCCGGAGTCGTACGGCTCGATCGGCGGGTACAGGGTGCGAGGCTCCATGGGGCGTGATTGTTCCACCGGAGCCCCCCTCCGCCGCGTTCCCGCGCCCTCGAAATGTGACCCGCCGCACCGTCGGAACGGCCGTCCGGGCCCCGCTCGGGCGTTGATCAGGCGTCCGGCGTGCGCGAACGCGCCACGAGGATCACGAAACTAAACCCCAAACTGGGCAAACGCTGCGCGGCTCGGCACTAGAGTGCCTTTCGTGAGCGAAGCGACGAGCCGCAGGGCGAGGAGTGAAGCGAGCACCATGTCCATGGCAGCCCCGCAAGCCGCCAGGCGAGGAACAACGTGAGTGAGCTGAACGGATCGGGTGGTTCGCGCGGGGTCCCGGACGCGGGCTCCCCCTGGCCCGCGATGGGGCGCGACCCCGGCAGGGGGACCGACGTGCCCGTCCCTGCCGCCCAGCAGCCGATACAGATGACCAAGCCCCAGCTGCCCGGCGAGCCGGCGCTCCCCGAGCCGCGCCCCGAGACCGAGAAACCCGAGGCGCAGCCCTGGGACATCGTCGAGCGGCTCCGCCAGATGGCCGACCTCATCGGCGACGCCCTCGCCGCCGGTGAGCGCAAGGTCAGCGAGGCGCAGACCGAGACCGCCGCGCAGGTCGCCGCCGTCCAGGCCGAGAAGGAGTCGGCGCAGCGCGATGCGGCCGCCGCCTGGGGTGAGGTGCAGCGCGCCCGGGGTCAGGCAGAGCAGGCCGACCGCCGCGCCGTCGAGGCCGAACGCCGCGTCGCCGAGGCGCAGACCGAGACCGCCGCGCAGGTCGCCGCCGTCCAGGCCGAGAAGGAGTCGGCGCAGCGGGACGCGGCCGCCGCCTGGGGTGAGGTGCAGCGCGCCCGGGGTCAGGCAGAGCAGGCCGACCGCCGCGCCGTCGAGGCCGAACGCAAGGTCGGCGAGGCCGAGCGCCGCGCCGCCGAGGTGCAGAACGAGGCCGTCACCCAGATCGCCGCGCTCCAGACGGAGAAGGAGTCCGCCCAGCGCGACGCGGCCGCCGCCTGGAACCAGGCCCAGCAGGGCCGCGCGCAGGCCGACCAACTGCGCGGCCAGGCGGAACAGGCCCGCGTCCAGGCCGACCAGGCGCGCACGCAGGCCGACCAGGCCCGCGCCCAGATGGAGCAGTTCAAGGCGCAGGTCGAGCAGGCCGAACGCCGCGTCGCCGAGACCGAGGCCACCGTCCGGCAGGCGATCCAGCAGCGCGACGCCATGAGCGAGGCCCGCGACGACGCCCTCCGCGCCGTCGAGGACGCCGTCGGCGGCCGCCGCTCCGCCGAGTCCGAACGCGACCGCGTCAGCGAACAGGCCGCGGAGCTGTCGCGCGCCCTGGAGAACGCGCACAGCGAGCTGGCGACCCTGCGCGCCAAGGTCACCGACGCCGAGATGACCGCCCAGAACCTCCAGCACGCCGTCGTCTCCGCGGGCAAGGAGGCCGACGAGAGCCGCCGCCGCGCCGAGGCCGCCGAACGGCGCGCCCAAGAGAACGAACGCCGCGCCCAGGACGCCGAACGACGCGCGCAAGACGCCGAACGACGCGCCCAGGAGGCCGCCGCCCGCGCCGACGCCGCCGAGACCGAGCGGCAGCAGGCCCTCGACACCGCCGCGCAGTCACTGGAGGCCGCCAAGAAGGCCGAACGCGAACGCGACGTCAACGCCAAAGCCAGAGAGTCCGCCGAACGCACCCGTGAGGCCGCCGTCCAGGCCCAGGCCCGCGCCGAGTCCGAGCTGACCCTCGCCCGCGGCCGCGCCGACCAGGCCGGCCGAGAACGCGACAAGGCCGTCGCCGGGATGCGCCAGATGGCCGCCGAACGCGACGCCGTCGCCGAGAAGCTCGCCGAACGCGACCAATGGGTCGACCAGCTCGCCCAGGCCGTCACCGAACAGCGCGCCTCGATCGCCGAACTCTCCCAAGAGCGCGACGCCGCCCGCAACGCCGCCGACCAGGCCCGATCCCTGATCGACGAACTCACCCGCCAACTAAGAACCATCATGCCCACAGCCGCTCCGAGACTCTAAGCATTGCCCTCGGCGTCGGGCCTCGGCGGCCCTCCTTCCACGGACAATGCAGTGATCGCTGTGTTGACTGCGGAGCCCTCGGCGTCGGGCCTGGGGGCCCTCCTTCCACGGGCGCCGCGGTGATCGCTGCATCGCTCCGAACTCGCCCCAGGGGGCTCGCTGCGCGATCAGTTGCTCGCAAGCTCGCAACTGCCTCCGGACGCGATCACCGTGTTCACCGCAGTGCCCTTGGCGGTCGGGCCTGGGGGCCCTCCCTTCGGCGGGCACTGCGGTGATCGCTGCATCGCTCCGAACTCGCCCGGGGGGCTCGCTGCGCGATCAGGTTCTGGCTTCGCTCGAACCTGCCTTCGGACGCGATCACACGCTCGGGGCGCTGGGGCTGAGGCAAGGGCCGGGGTTGGTGCGTTTGTCCGGCGTAGTTCGGGCGCTGAGGTTGGCCACCGAGATCCGCCAGGGCCCAAGCCTGAGGGACCGGGGGGCGTTGCGATCGCGTGCGAAGCCAGGTTCGAGCTTGCGAGAACCTGATCGCGCAGCGAGCCCCTGGGCGAGTCGGAGCGATGCAGCGATCGCCGCATTGTCCGTGGAAGGGAGGGCGCTCAGCGCCCGACCGCCGAGGACAATGCAATAAGCTGGTGCTCCGTGGACAGGGGGTCTGTTCCGCCTCGCAACGACCACGGGAGCGTTTCTTGCCTTCGGCAGCGACTGGTAGCACTCGGTCTACCAAGCATCTCTTCGTCACCGGCGGTGTCGCCTCTAGCCTCGGCAAGGGACTGACCGCGTCCAGCCTTGGGCGGCTTCTGGCGCTTCGTGGCCTGCGGGTCACCATGCAGAAGCTGGATCCCTACCTGAACGTCGACCCGGGGACGATGAACCCCTTCCAGCACGGCGAGGTGTTCGTCACCGACGACGGCGCCGAGACCGATCTGGACATCGGGCATTATGAGCGGTTCCTGGACACGGAGCTGCACGGGTCCGCGAACGTCACCACGGGCCAGGTGTACTCGAACGTGATCGCCAAGGAGCGGCGCGGCGAGTATCTCGGGGATACCGTGCAGGTCATTCCGCACATCACGAACGAGATCAAGGACCGGATCCGGGGCATGGCCGCCGATTCGGAGGTCGACATCGTGATCACCGAGGTCGGGGGGACGGTCGGGGACATCGAGTCGCTGCCGTTCCTGGAGTCCGTGCGGCAGATCAGGCACGAGATCGGCCGTGACAACTGCTTCTTCCTGCACGTGTCGCTGCTGCCCTACATCGGGCCGTCCGGTGAGCTGAAGACCAAGCCGACGCAGCACTCGGTCGCGGCGCTGCGGTCCATCGGCATCCAGCCCGACGCGATCGTGTGCCGGTCGGACCGGCCGATCACCGACGGGCTCAAGCACAAGATCAGCCTGATGTGCGACGTGGACCGGGAGGCGGTGGTGTCCGCGGTCGACGCGGCCAGCATCTACGACATCCCGAAGGTGCTGCACTCCGAGGGGCTGGACGCCTACGTGGTGCGGCGCCTCGGGCTGCCCTTCCGCGATGTCGACTGGGGGGCCTGGGACGAGCTGCTGCGGCGTGTCCACAAGCCCGCGCGCGAGGTCACGATCGCGCTGGTCGGCAAGTACATCGACCTGCCCGACGCGTACCTGTCGGTCACCGAGGCGCTGCGGCACGGCGGGTTCGGCAACGACGCGCGGGTCCGCATCCGGTGGGTGAAGAGCGACGACTGCGAGACCCCCGAGGGCGCCAAGCGCGAGCTGGACGGCGTGGACGGGGTGCTCGTCCCGGGCGGGTTCGGGGTCCGCGGCATCGAGGGCAAGCTCGGCGCCATCCGGCACGCCCGCGAGAACCGGGTCCCGCTGCTCGGCATCTGCCTCGGCCTGCAGTGCATGGTGATCGAGGCGGCGCGGGCGCTCGGTGGGCTCGCCGACGCGGGTAGCGCCGAGTTCGACGCGACCACGGCGCATCCCGTCGTGGCGACGATGGCGGACCAGCTCGACGTCATCGCGGGGGAGCGCGACATGGGCGGGACGATGCGGCTGGGGCTCTACCCGGCCGACCTCGCCGAGGGCTCGTCCGTCCGGGACCTGTACGGGGAGGCGAAGGTCTCCGAGCGGCACCGGCACAGGTACGAGGTCAACAACGCCTACCGTGAGCGGCTGGAGCGGGCGGGATTGCGGTTCTCCGGCCTGTCCCCGGACGGGCGGCTCGTCGAGTACGTCGAGCTGCCCCGCGACCAGCATCCGTTCTTCGTCGGAACCCAGGCGCATCCGGAGTTCCGGTCCCGGCCGACCCGCCCGCATCCGCTGTTCACCGGGCTGGTGTCCGCGGCCCTCGACTACGCCGAGGCGCGCGGGGAGGTCGCCCCGTGAGCGGGCCCGTGCGCGACGTCCCGGAGCGGTGGACGGTCACCGGCCGGGAGACCGTGTTCGAGGGGCATGTGTTCGATGTCCGCCGTGACCAGGTGGAGATGCCGCGCGGTGACGGCGTCGAGGTCGTCGGGCGGGACGTGATCGTGCACCCGGGCTCCGTCGGCATCCTCGCCCTTGATGACCGGGACCGTGTGCTGCTGCTGCGCCAGTACCGGCACCCCGTCGGCCACCTGCTGTGGGAGGCGCCCGCCGGGCTCCGCGACGTCGCGGGGGAGCCGCTGCACAAGCTCGCCGAGCGGGAGCTGCTGGAGGAGGCGGGGTACCGCGCCGACCGCTGGGACACCCTCGTGGACGTGTTCCCCTCGTCCGGCATGTCGGACGAGCGGGTCCGGATCTTCCTCGCCCGGGACCTCACCGAGGTGCCCGCCGAGGAGATCGACTTCGAGCGGGTGCACGAGGAGGCGGACATGCCGGTCGTGTGGGTCCCGCTGGAGGAGGCCGTCCGGAAGGTGCTCACGGGGGAGGTGCACAACATGGTCGCCGCGGCGGGGATCCTCGCCGCGCACGCCGCCCGCGCCGGCGGCTACCGCGACCTGCGGCCCGTCGACGCGCCCGAGGGCTGACGGGCCCGCCCGGGGGGATGAGGTCTCCCGGGGTCGCGGGAGGGGGCATGATGGGCACGACCGGTACGGCCGACCGGCCCCGCCCAGAGCGTCAGAAGAGGTGCCGCACTGTCCACGAGCACGACCGGCCGGAGCGCCGCGTCGCCCCCCGCGGAGGACGCCGGCGCGGGTTCCCCGCTTGACTCGGCCGTGCGCACCTATCTCGGGCACCTCGCCGTCGAACGCGGGCTGGCCGCCAACACCCTCAGTTCCTACCGCCGTGACCTGCGCCGTTACGCGCTCGTCCAGGACGCGCGGGGACGCGTGTCCGTCGGGGAGATCACCGAGGACGACGTGCGGGCGTTCCTGGTGGGGCTGCGCGAGGGCGACGAGGACCATCCGCCGCTGTCGGCGGGCTCGGCGGCGCGGGCGCTCGTCGCCGTCCGCGGGCTGCACCGGTTCGCGCTGCGGGAGGGCCTCAGCGCGGGCGACCCCGCCCACGACGTGAAGCCGCCGACGCCGCCCCGGCGGCTGCCCAAGGCCATTTCCCTGGACGAGGTCGAGCGGCTCCTCGCCGCGTCCGACGGCGGCGAGGACACCGCCCGCGGCCTCCGCGACCGCGCGTTGCTGGAGGTGCTGTACGGGTCCGGCGCCCGGATCTCCGAGGCCGTCGGCCTGGACGTCGACGACCTCGACCTGCGGGATGGATTCGCCCGTGTCGCGGGAAAAGGGGGGAAGACCCGTATCGTTCCTATCGGCGACTATGCGAGGCAGGCGGTGGACGCCTATCTCGTCCGCGCACGCCCCGCGCTCGTGCGCGCGGGACGCGGCGTCCCCGCGCTGTTCCTCAACGCGCGCGGCGGGCGGCTCTCCCGGCAGGGCGCCTGGATGGTGCTGCGCGCCGCCGCCGGACGTGCGGGCCTGTCGGACGTCTCCCCGCACACGCTGCGGCACTCCTTCGCCACCCACCTGCTGGACGGCGGCGCCGACGTGCGCGTCGTCCAGGAGTTGCTCGGACACGCCTCCGTGACGACCACACAGGTCTACACTCTGGTCACGGTGCAGCTGCTGCGCGAGGTCTACGCCACCTCGCATCCCCGCGCGCGGAGCTGACAATTCCCGACGATCGGCGCGCGTCGGCTTGAGCCGCGGGAGGCGGGGGCTTAGAGTCCCCGTTCTGGATGGCGTTTCCGGCCCGTCCGGGGAGGGATCTGGTGACCAACACAAAGGGTGCGGAGGGAGTGCTCTCCTCCGCCACCATAGAGACCGATCCGAGTCGGGCCCTCGGCCCCACTCAGCGACCCGTGCCCGTCTTCCCGGAACCCGAACCGCCCGCGGAACACGGACCGGCGCGGATCGTCGCCGTCTGCAACCAGAAGGGCGGCGTCGGCAAGACGACCACGACCATCAACCTGGGCGCGGCGCTCGCCGAGTACGGCCGCCGCATCCTTCTCGTGGACTTCGACCCGCAGGGGGCGCTGTCGGTCGGGCTCGGCAAGGGCGACCCGCGCCAGCTCGACCTGACGATCCACAACATGCTGCTGGAGAAGGACACCGAGTGGGAGGACGTCGTCATCGAGACCGGCGTCGACGGCATGGACCTGCTGCCCAGCAACATCGACCTGTCGGGCGCCGAGGTCCAGCTCGTCCACGAGGTCGGGCGCGAGTACATCCTCCAGCAGTCGCTGAAGTCGGCCGTCCCGCACTACGACTACATCCTCATCGACTGCCAGCCGTCGCTCGGCCTGCTCACCATCAACGCGCTGGCCGCCAGCGAGGGCGTGCTGATCCCGCTGGAGTGCGAGTACTTCGCGATGCGCGGCGTCGCGCTGCTGATGGAGACCATCGACAAGGTGCAGGGGCGGATCAACCCCGAGCTGGTCATCGACGGGGTCCTCGGCACCATGTACGACTCCCGCACCCTGCACACCCGCGAGGTCCTCGGCCGCATCGTCGAGGCGTTCGGCGACAAGGTCTTCCACACCGTCATCAACCGGACCGTGCGGTTCCCCGACGCGACCGTCGCGGGCGAGCCGATCACCTACTTCGATTCGAACTCGATGGGCGCGAACGCCTACCGCGGCCTCGCGCGGGAGGTCCTCGTGCGGTGGGCGGACGCCGAGTGAGGGACCGCCGCCGGTAGGGATCGAGATGGCCCAGCCCCCCGGAACGCCGTACGGGCCTCGACCGCCCGGCGCCTTCCCGCCGCCACCGCCCCCGCCCGCACCGCGCGGCCCGGGGCGTCTCCTCGTCGTCCTGTCCACCGTGGCCGCCGTGGTGCTCCTGCTGATCGCGAGCGTCGCCGGCTACCTGCTCCTGCGGGACGGGGACGCCGACGCCGAGATCTCCGGTCCCGCCGACCTGCGCCAGCCGCTGGTGTTCCAGCAGGTCGAGGCGGTCACCCGCCCGCCCTGCGCCGCCGGGACGCTCCCCGACACCAAGGGCACCTCCTGCTACCGGGCGGCCTCCGGCGGCATGTCCGTGACGCACGTCAAGGACATTAGGGTGGCCGCGCCCGACGCCGCGACCGGCCAGACGCAGTGGGGCGTCCTGCTGAAATTGGACACCGCCGACGCGGCCGGGTTCGCGCGGCTCAGCGGGCAGGCCGCGCAGAACCCGCAGGGTTCCCCGTCCCGGCAGATCGCCATGGTCACCGGCGGGACGGTCCTGGCCGCGCCGGAGATCGCCGGCGGCCCGATCACCGGCGGCGCCCTGACGATCAGCGGCCGGTTCACCCAGGCCGAGGTGCGGGACCTGATCCGCCGGATGACCGGGCGCGAGACCTCCTGAGGTGGGCTCCGCTACCGTGAGCGGCGTGGACGAGACGCCGCCGAACCCCGGCGAGGGCGAGGACGAGCACGGGTTCCGCGTCCACCTGGACAACTTCGAGGGCCCCTTCGACCTGCTGCTGGGGCTGATCTCCAAGCACAAGCTCGACATCACCGAGGTGTCGCTGCACAAGGTCACCGACGACTTCATCGCCCACATCCGCTCCTTCGGCAAGGAGTGGGACCTCGACCAGGCCAGCCACTTCCTGCTGGTCGCCGCGACCCTCCTGGACCTCAAGGCGGCGCGGCTCCTGCCGTCGGGGGAGGTCGACGACGAGGAGGACCTGGCGCTGCTGGAGGCCCGCGACCTGCTGTTCGCGCGGCTCCTGCAGTACCGCGCGTACAAGGAGGTCGCGAAGGTCATCGCCGGGCGCATCGCCGACCAGAACCGGCGGTTCCCGCGGCTGGTGCCGATGGAGCCGAAGTTCGCCAACCTGCTGCCGGAGGTGCTGCTCGGCCTCGGCCCGGAGGAGTTCGCGCGCCTGGCCGCCAAGGCCCTCGCACCCAAGGCGCCGCCGTCGGTGTCGGTCGAGCACATGTACCAGCCGAGGGCCAGCGTCAAGGAGCAGGCCGCGATCGTCGTGGAGCGGCTGCGGCGGCTCCGCACGACGACGTTCCGGGTCCTCGCCGCCGACGCCGAGGGCACCTACGAGGTCGTCGCCCGGTTCCTGGCTCTGCTGGAGCTGTACCGCGAGCGGGCGGTCACCTTCGAGCAGCTGGAGCCGCTCGGCGAGCTGCACGTCACCTGGACCGGCGCCGACGACGGCGACGTCGAGGTCGGCGACGACTACGAGGGCTCCCGCGAGCCGGACAAGGACGGCGCGCCCGACGGGCGCGGCGAGGACGGGGTGGACGATGACTGACGGGCCCGCCGGGGACGGCCACCCCGAGCTGCCCGGGTTGCGGGCGTCGATCGAGGCGATCCTGCTGGTCGTGGACGAGCCGGTCGCCGAGATCACCCTCGCGCAGCTGCTGGAGCGGCCCCGCGGCGAGATCGCGGCGACCCTGCGGGAGCTGGCCGCGGAATACACTGGGCAGGGCCGGGGGTTCGACCTCCGGGAGGTCGCCGGCGGCTGGCGGTTCTACACCCGGGACGTGTGCGCCCCGGTCGTGGAGCGGTTCGTCACCGACGGCCAGCAGGCGCGGCTCACCCAGGCCGCGCTGGAGACGCTCGCCGTCGTCGCCTACCGGCAGCCGGTCAGCCGCGCGCGGGTGTCGGCGATCCGGGGCGTCAACAGCGACGGCGTCATGCGGACGCTGACGCTGCGCGGCCTGATCGAGGACGCCGGGCAGGAGCCGGAGACGCAGGCGCACCTCTACCGCACCACCGGGTACTTCCTGGAGAGGCTGGGCCTGCGCGACCTCGGTGAGCTGCCCGAGCTCGCCCCCTACCTTCCCGACGACCTGCCAGAAGACATAGTTGAGGACACGTGAGCGACAACGAGGGCGTGCGGCTGCAGAAGGTCCTGGCCGAGGCCGGGATCGGCAGCCGCCGCCACTGCGAGGAACTGATCGGCGAGGGCCGCGTCACCGTCGACGGCAAGAGGGTGTTCCGGTTCGGTGAGCGCGTCGACCCCCGCCGCGCCGTCATCCACGTCGACGGCCGGCGCGTCGAGACCCGCGCCGAGATGCGCTACTACGCGATCAACAAGCCGCGCGGGGTGGTGTCCACCATGGCCGACGAGCGCGGCCGCAAGTCCCTCGCCGAGTTCGTGGACGTCCCCGAGCGGCTCTTCCACGTCGGCCGCCTCGACACCGACACCGAGGGCCTGATCCTGCTCACCAACGACGGGGAGCTGTCGCACCGCCTCACCCACCCCTCCTACGGGGTCTCTAAGACCTACCTCGCCGAGGTGCACGGGCCGATCCCGCGCGACCTCGGCAGGCGGCTCAAGGCCGGGGTGACGCTCGACGACGGCCCCGCGAAGGCCGACGCGTTCCGCATCTTCGACCAGGCCGGGCGGCGCGTCCTGGTCGAGATCACCCTGCACGAGGGGCGCAAGCACATCGTCCGGCGGCTGCTGAAGGAGGTCGGCTTCCCGGTGCAGCAGCTCGCCCGGGTCGAGTTCGGGCCGATCAAGCTGGGCTCGCTGAAGCCGGGCACGATGCGCGCCCTCACCGTCCGGGAGGTCGGCGAGCTCTACAAGGCCGTGGGACTGTAGAGGGGCACCGACGAGCAGGGCCGGAGACCACCGACGGAGGGGGACGACAGTGGCGGTACGCGCGGTCAGAGGGGCGACGCAGATCGACGCCGACGACCGGGACCAGATCCTGGAGGCCACGACGGAGCTGGTCACCGAGGTGATGGCCCGCAACGCGCTCGGCACCGACGACGTCATCAGCGTGATCTTCACGGTCACGCCGGACCTGACGGCGGAGTTCCCGGCGCTCGCCGCGCGCAAGCTCGGCTTCCACGACGTCCCGCTGCTGTGCGCGACGGAGATCGGCGTCCCGCACGCGCTGCCCCGCGTGATCCGCCTGATGGCGCACGTCGAGACCGCGCGGCCCCGCGCCGACGTCCAGCACGTCTACCTGCGGGGCGCGACGGCGCTCCGGCTGGACATCGCGCAGTAGTGCGCCATGGGTGGGGTGCGGTAGTGCACCAAGGGTGGGGTGCGGTAGTGCACCCCTAGGCGGAGGCCGGTGTTCAACTGCGCGCCCGGGAGTGGTGCGGCAGCGCGGGCGGGTGCTCGCCGCCGATAGGGTGACATGGTGGACGAGGAGATGGCCGGCCGGCGCGTCGTCGTGGTCGGCACCGGGCTGATCGGCACGTCGATCGCGCTGGCGATGCGCGAGCGCGGCGCCGAGGTGCTGTTGACCGACCGGGACGCGGCGGCGCTGTCGCTGGCCGTGGAGCTGGGCGCGGGGGATCCGCTCCCCGACGGCGGTCCCGGCGGTCCCGCCGATCTCGCGGTGCTCGCGGTGCCGCCCGCCGCGGTGGCCGTGACCCTTCTGGACGCGCAGAAGCGCAGCCTTGCCACCGCCTACACCGACGTGGCGAGCGTGAAGGCGCTGCCCTTGGAGCAGGCCGCCGAGCTGGGATGTGACCTGTCGGTGTTCGTCGCGGGCCACCCCCTGGCGGGCAGCGAGCGGTCGGGGCCGTCGGCGGCCCGCGCGGACCTGTTCCTCGGACGGCCCTGGGCGCTGTGCGCGCCGCCCGAGGCCACGCCCGCGACGGTCGAGATCGTCACCGCGCTGGCGCGGGGCTGCGGCGCGACGCCCGTCCCGGTGGCGGCCGCCGACCACGACCGGGCGGTCGCGCTCGTCTCGCACGCCCCGCACGTGGTGTCGGCCGCCGTCGCCGCCCGGCTGACCGGCGCCGACGACGTGGCGCTCGGCCTGTCCGGGCAGGGCGTCCGGGACGTCACGCGGATCGCCGCGAGTGATCCCCGGCTGTGGATCGGCATTCTGTCGGCCAACGCGGCGCCCGTCGCCGACGTGCTGGAGGCCGTCGCCACCGACCTGGCCGTTGCGGCGTCGCTGCTGCGCGACGGCAGCGAGGAGGCCGCCACCCATGTCGCCGACCTGCTGCTGCGCGGGAACGCGGGCCGGTCGCGCATCCCGGGCAAGCACGGCGGCGACCAGTCCGCGTACGCGACCGTCCAGGTGGTCATCCCCGACCGCCCCGGCGAGCTGGCGATGATCTTCCAGGCGGCGGGGATCGCCCGGGTGAACATCGAGGACGTCACGATCGAGCACTCGCCCGGCCGTCCGCTGGGCGTCCTGGAGATCGCGGTCGTCCCGGAGGAGGCCGAGCGGCTGGCCGCCGAGCTCCGCGCCCGGGGCTGGTCGGTTCCGGGCTAGCCCGGCGCGGCCCGGCCGGTCGGTCCCGGGGGCGCCGGGGGGCCGGTAGCCTGGTGCGCTGGGACCCGTACGGGGGACACGTACGCACCGCAGCCGCTTCGCCCGCCGCCCACGCCGGCGGGCACTCCGACGCCCGAGGAAAGGGAGCGATCGTGCCGCTCGTCATCGCCATGGACGGCCCGTCAGGTTCGGGGAAGTCCAGCGCGTCCAAGGGCGTCGCCGCCGCGCTCGGCCTGCGCTACCTCGACACCGGCGCCATGTACCGCGCGATGACGTGGTGGATGCTGCACAACGGCGTGCCCGTCGAGGACCCCGGCGCCGTCGCGGCCCGCGCCCTCGAACCCGCGCTGGAGTCCGGCACCGACCCCGCCGCGCCGACGATCACGGTGGACGGCGAGGACGTGTCCGGCCCGATCCGCTCCCGCGAGGTCACCAACGCGGTGAGCGCGGTCAGCTCCGTCCCGGCGGTCCGGGCGCGCCTCGTCGCGCTGCAGCGTGAGATCATCGGCATCGGGGGGATCGTGGTGGAGGGCCGCGACATCGGCACCGTCGTCGCGCCGGACGCCCAGGTCAAGGTGTACCTGACCGCCAGCGAGGAGGTCCGCGCCCGGCGCCGCGCGCAGGACCCGGCCGCCGACCCCGGCGCGTCGGTGACCCTCACCCGGGCCGAGCAGGCGCGGCGGGACCGGCTGGACTCCACCCGCGCCGCGTCGCCGCTGGCCAAGGCGGCGGACGCGCACGAGATCGACTCGACCGGGCTCGGGCTCGGCGAGGTCATCGAGGCGGTCGTCCGCCTCGCGAAAGAGACGGGATGAGCCCCGCGGGGTACACGGAATGACTGAATACGAGATCGAGACGGCGGAGGCCGCCGGCGACGTCGCCGAGGACGCGGGTCCCGCGCCGGTCGTGGCGGTGGTCGGGCGCCCGAACGTCGGCAAGTCCACCCTGGTCAACCGGATCCTCGGCCGCCGCGAGGCGGTCGTGGAGGACGTGCCCGGCGTCACCCGGGACCGCGTCGCCTACGACGCGACCTGGTCCGGGCGGCGGTTCACGGTGGTGGACACCGGCGGCTGGCTGCCCGACGCGTCCGGCCTGGCCGCGGCCATCGCCGAGCAGGCCCGGCTGGCGGTCGAGCTGGCCGACGTCGTGATGTTCGTGGTCGACGCCACCGTCGGGGCGACGGACGTGGACGAGGCCGTGGTGGAGATCCTGCGCCGCTCCGGCAAGCCGGTGGTGCTGGTCGCCAACAAGGTCGACGACGTGGGCGCCGAGGCGGACGCGGCGCTGCTGTGGTCGCTCGGCATCGGCGAGCCGCACCCGGTCAGCGCCCTGCACGGGCGCGGCAGCGGCGACCTGCTCGACGCGGTGCTGGACGCGCTGCCCGAGGAGGCCCCGGCCGAGACGTTCGACGAGCCGGGCGGCCCGCGGCGGGTCGCGCTGCTGGGCCGGCCGAACGTCGGCAAGTCCAGCCTGCTGAACAAGCTGGCGGGGGAGAACCGGGCCGTGGTGGACGCGGTGGCCGGCACGACCCGCGACCCGGTCGACGAGATGATCGAGCTGGGCGGGCGGACGTGGCGGTTCATCGACACCGCCGGGATCCGGCGCCGGCACCGGGAGAACCAGGGCGCGGACTTCTACGCGACACTGCGGACGCGGTCGGCGCTGGAGCGGGCCGAGGTCGCGGTCGTCCTCGTCGACGCCGACGAGCCGCTCGCCGAGCAGGACCTGCGGATCATCACGATGGTGGTCGAGTCCGGGCGGGCCCTCGTCGTCGCCTACAACAAGTGGGACCTGCTGGACGAGGAGCGCCGCCACTACCTGGAGCGCGAGATCGACCGGCAGCTGCACAACGCGCGCTGGGCGCCGCGGGTGAACATCTCCGCCAAGACCGGGCGGCACATGGAGAAGCTGGTGCCCGGGATCGAGACGGCGCTGGAGGGGTGGAGCACCCGCGTCCCGACGTCCAAGCTCAACCAGTTCTTCGCCGACCTCGTCAACTCCCATCCGCATCCGGTGCGCGGCGGCAAGCAGCCGCGTGTGCTGTTCGCGACGCAGGCGGGCGTGCGTCCGCCGCGGTTCGTGCTGTTCACGTCCGGGTTCCTGGAGGAGGGCTACCGGCGGTTCATCGAGCGGCGGCTGCGGGAGGAGTTCGGCTTCGAGGGGACGCCCCTCGACATCGCGATGAAGATCCGCGAGAAGCGCGGCAAGCCCAAGAGGTAGCCGCACGATGTAAGCTGCCCCTTACCCGGTGTCGCGGTGACGGGGCCCGGGCCGTCCCAGGGCGCGGGCCGAGGGGTGCGACGTGAAGCTTCTGCTGCTCATCGCCTGTGCCGTCGTCTGCGTGGTGCTGGGCTTCGCCTGGAAGCAGCCGTGGATCGGCGGCGCGGGGCTCCTGGTCGCCTTCATCGCCATGTTCACCGACGGTGACGAGGTGTCCGTGGCCGACGAGAAGGACGCCTGCGAGACGTCCACGAGCGTCCGCAACATGCGCGACCGCGACCGCTGACCTGGGGCCTTACCGTTACCGGCCTTGGTCGCCCGCGGTGCCGCTCTGCGGGGCCCCGTACAGGGGCGGGGCGGACGGCGGGTTCTGGCGCGCGTAACGCCCGTACACCGGCGGCGGCGCCGATCCGGACTCGCCGGGCAGGTCGTCGTCGTCCCCGCCTGCGGTCTCCCGCACGCCGACGACCGTGAACCGGCCGAGCGCGAGCGCGGCGAGGAAGACGATGACCACGCCGAGGGCGGTGAACCCTGCGAGCTGCTCGGCGACCCGGCGTCCCTCCTCGGTGCCGAGCGGGGAGCCGACGCCTGGCACGTCCCACAGCGCGGCCACCGGGCCGCCGACCGCGAACCAGGCGCCGCCGAGCGCCGCCAGCCACGCGCCGCACATCGCGAGCACGCGGTTGGCGGAGAACAGCACGATCAGGCCGCCGAGGACCGTCGCCGCGCCGGGCGCGGCGCTGAGCTGGAGCCGGTCGGTGTCGTAGACCCAGGGGTCGTCCGGGGCGAATCCGAAGTCCAGGTAGGGCCCGGCGAACGGCAGCAGGCCGCCCCACAGGCCCAGCAGGACCAGCAGGACGCCGCTGACGCCGCCCCGGCTGCGCGGTACCCGCATGGTCCCCGTCATGATCGCTCCTCCAGCCCGGGTGAGGTGATCCTGTCCGGTCACCCCTACCCGGGCCGGACCGCTCCAAGCGCGGGCGCCGCGCCCGGAACGGCGGCTCAGTGGCGGCCCGGCGGCGGCCCGGCGGCGGCCCGGCGGCGGCCCGGCGGCGGCCCGGCGGCGGCCCGGCGGCGGCCCGGCGGCGGCCCGGCGGCGGCCCGGCGGCGGCCCGGCGGCGGCTCGGCGGTCAGGCGACCGTCCGGGACAGCTGGTCCGGATGCGCGGGGTCGATGTGCCAGCTGATCACGCGGACCGGGTGGACGCGGATCAGGTCGTCGCTGAAGAAGCCCTCGCCGATGTGCATCCGGCCCTTGACGAGCTCCGCGCGCCCGCGGACCTCCACGCCGCGCCCCCATCCGGGCCTGAGCGCGTCCGGGTCGTCCGCCGCGGTCATGTCGTCGACGAGGAACGACACCCGCGGGTCGTCTTGCACGTTGCGGTACTTGCGGCTGGCGGCGTTGGCGGGTCCGCCGATGTCGATCGTGCCGTCGCCGTTCAGCCGGTAGCCGACCGGCCGGACGTGCGGGCCGCCCGGGCCGATGGTCGACAGCCGCCCGAGGGCGTTCCCCGCCAGGTAGGCGCGCTCCGCCGCCGTGAACGGGTCCGTCGCGGTCATGGTCGTTCTCCTTCCGCGGTCTTCATGGGGACGGCGCCGACGCTAGGACCTCAAGCAGACTTCAGGTCAAATCTCGCACCCGCGGGCCCGATCTGGCGCTCCCAGCCCGCCGTTCGTCGCATCTGCCAGAGTTCTTGTATGGGTTGGCTCGTATTTCCTTTGGTTTGTACGAATATGCCTGGCATGTGCGAGCGGCTAGGATCAACCGATGACGACGTTCAGCATCGGTGAGGCGGCCGCGCTGCTCGGCGTGAGCGCGGACACCGTCCGGCGCTGGGTGGACGGCGGGCGCCTCCCGGCCGCGCGCGACGGGAACGGCCACCGGCGCGTGCCGGGGGAGGATCTCGCCGCGTTCGTGCGGGACCAGGCGCGGCGGGGCACCGAGCCCGAGCCCGGCGAGCGGTTCTCCTCGGCGCGCAACCGGCTGCGGGGCATCGTCACCGAGGTCGTCCGGGACGGGGTCATGGCCCAGGTGGAGATCCAGGCGGGCCCCTTCCGCGTCGTCTCGCTGATGAGCCGGGAGGCCGCGGACGACCTCGGGCTGCACCCCGGCGTCGTCGCCGAGGCCGTCGTGAAGTCCACCAACGTCGTCGTCGAACTGGCCGACCCGGGCTGACCCCCGGCCCCTCTGGAGGAACCGTGCCCAAGCGCACCCCGGCCGCCGCCGCCACGGCGGCCCTGCTGCTCGTGATCGTGACGGGCTGCGGCGACACCGGCGGCTCGTCCGCCTCGTCGGGGGGCGGGACGCTGACGGTGTTCGCCGCGGCCTCGCTCACGGAGACCTTCACCTCCCTCGGCAAGGACTTCGAGGCCGCGCATCCGGGGGTGAAGGTCAGGTTCAACTTCGGCGGCAGCTCGTCCCTGGCCCGGCAGATCACGCAGGGCGCGCCCGCCGACGTGTTCGCCGCCGCCAGCCCCGCCACCATGAAGACGGTGACGGACGCCGGGGACGCCGCCGGCCCGCCCCAGGTCTTCACCAGGAACCGCCTGGTCATCGCCGTCCCGGCGAAGGACCCGGGCAAGGTCGGCGCGATCACCGATCTGTCCCGCCCCGGGCTGAAGATCGTGCTGTGCGCCGAGCAGGTGCCCTGCGGCGCCGCCGCGAAGAAGGCCCTGGGCGCCGCCGGGGTCACGGTGAAGCCCGCGTCGCAGGAGCAGGACGTGAGGGCCGTGCTGACCAAGGTCCGCCTTGGTGAGGCCGACGCCGGGCTCGTCTACCGCACCGACGCGAAGGCCGCCGGGACGCAGGTGAAGGGCATCGAGTTCCCGGAGTCGGCCAAGGCGATCAACGACTATCCGATCGCCCGCGTCGCGAAGGCGCCGAGGCCCGCGCTGGCGAAGGAGTTCATCGCGCTGGTCCTCGGCGCGCAGGGGAGGGACGCCTTGGCCCGCGCGGGGTTCGAGGCGCCGTGACCCCGGCCGCGAGCGCACGGCGGGCCGTGCGGTGGGACGTGCGGTGAGCCCTCCCGTGAACCCGTCCGCGCGCCCGCCCTGGATCCTGCTGCTGCCCGCCCTCGCCGGGCTCGCGTTCCTGGTGCTGCCGCTGGCCGGGCTGCTCATCCGCGCGCCGTGGCCGACGCTCGGCACCCGGCTGGGCGAGGGGCCGGTCCTGGAGGCGCTGCGGCTGTCGCTGCTCACCGCCACCCTCGCCACCGGGCTGTGCGTGCTGCTCGGGGTGCCGCTGGCCTGGGTGCTGGCCCGCGTGCCGTTCCCCGGCGTCCGCCTCGTCCGGGCCCTGGTCACCGTGCCTCTCGTGCTGCCGCCGGTCGTCGGCGGCGTGGCCCTGCTGCTGGTGCTCGGCCGGCGCGGGCTGGCCGGGCGGTGGCTGGACGAGGCGTTCGGGATCACGCTGCCGTTCACCACGGCCGGGGTCGTCCTCGCGGAGACGTTCGTGGCGATGCCGTTCCTGGTGATCAGCGTCGAGGGGGCGCTGCGGGCCGCCGATCCGCGCTATGAGGAGGCGGCAGCGACGCTCGGCGCCTCCCGCTGGACGATCTTCCGGCGGGTCACGCTGCCGCTCGTCGCGCCCGGCATCGCCGCGGGCGCCGTGCTCTGCTGGGCCCGGGCCCTGGGGGAGTTCGGCGCGACGATCACGTTCGCGGGCAACTTCCCCGGCCGCACGCAGACCATGCCGCTGGCGGTCTACCTGGCGCTGGAGACCGACCCGCAGGCCGCGATCGTGCTGAGCCTGGTGCTGCTCGCCGTCTCGGTGCTGGTGCTCGCCGCTCTCAGGGACCGGTGGGTGAGCGCGCCGTGACGTCGCCCGCCGGCCTCGACGCGCGGCTCGTCGTGCGGCGGGGCGCGTTCGACCTCGACCTCGCCCTGACCGTCGCGCCCGGCGAGGTCGTCGGGCTGCTCGGCCCCAACGGCGCGGGCAAGAGCACCGCCCTGCGCGCCCTCGCGGGCCTCGTCCCGATGGCGGGCGGGCACCTGACCGTCGACGGGACAGACCTGCGCCCGCTCCCGCCCGAGCGCCGGGCCGTCGGCATGGTGTTCCAGGACTACCTGCTGTTCCCCCACCTCAGCGCCCTGGAGAACGTCGCGTTCGGGCCGCGTTCCCAGGGCGAGGGCCGCCGCGCCGCGCGCCGCGGCGCCGCAGGGTGGCTGGAACGGGTCGGGCTCGCCGCCCACGCCGGCGCCCGGCCCGCGCAGCTGTCGGGCGGGCAGGCACAGCGCGTCGCGCTGGCCCGCGCGCTGGCCGTCCGGCCCCGGCTGCTCCTGCTGGACGAGCCGCTCGCCGCGCTCGACGCCCACACCCGGCTGGAGATCCGCGCCGCGCTCCGCCGTCACCTCGCCGGCTTCTCCGGCGCGGCCGTCCTCGTCACCCACGACCCCCTGGACGCGATGGTGCTCGCCGACCGGATCGTCGTCCTGGAAGGGGGACGGCTCGTCCAGGAGGGGGTGCCCGCCGAGGTGGCGCGGCGGCCCCGGACCGACTACGTCGCGCGGCTCATGGGCCTGAACCTCTACCGGGGCCGCGCGGACGCGGGAACGGTCCTGATCGGCGACGGGACCGCCAGCATCGACACTGTGGACTCACTCGAAGGTGATGTATTCCTGGCGTTCGCGCCATCCTCGGTGGCGCTGTACCGGACCCGTCCCGACGGCAGCCCCCGCAACCTCTGGCGCTCCCGCGTCGCCGCCGTCGAGCAGCAGGGGCACCGCGTGCGGGTGCAGCTCTCGGCGCCGCCGTTCGCCGCGGTCGCGGAGGTGACCCCGGCGGCCGTCGCGGAACTCGGCCTGTCCGAGGGCAGCGTCGTATGGGCGGCCGTGAAGGCCACCGAGACTCACGTTTACCCAGCTTGAGGGCGTGCATACCGGGTGGCGGCCCTCCATCGCCACGGTGTCCGTGCCTTCGTGATATCAGTCACAAAACCGGGCGAGAAGGCCCAAAAGCGACGGGATTGGTCCAGACCAAATGGCAAAAACAGCCGGTCTTGTTCATCATGCAAAGATCCTGCGAACCGCTGAAGGAGTAGCCCGTGTCCCACCAGGTCCCCGGCCTTGACCAGGCCCCAACCGGTCACACCGAACTGATTGACTGGGTCCGCGGGATCGCCGAGCTGGCCCGGCCCGACCGCGTCGAGTGGTGCGACGGCTCGGACGAGGAGTGGGAGCGCCTGACCGGCCTGCTCGTCGAGCAGGGCACCTTCACGCGGCTCGACCCGGCCAAACGGCCCAACAGCTTCTACGCCGCCTCCGACCCCACCGACGTCGCGCGGGTGGAGGACCGGACGTTCATCTGCTCCGAGCGCGAGGCCGACGCGGGCCCCACCAACAACTGGATCGCGCCCGCCGAGATGCGGCAGACCCTCGACGGGCTGTTCGACGGCTGTATGAAGGGCCGCACCATGTACGTGGTGCCGTTCTGCATGGGCCCGCTCGGCGGCCCGATCTCCCAGCTCGGCGTCGAGATCACCGACTCCGCCTACGTCGCGGTCTCGATGAGGATCATGACCCGGATGGGCACCGGCGCGCTGCGCCTGATCGAGGAGCGCGGCTCGTTCGTCAAGGCCGTCCACTCCGTCGGCGCGCCGCTGGAGCCCGGCCAGGCCGACGTCGCATGGCCCTGCAACTCCACCAAGTACATCACGCACTTCCCCGAGACCCGCGAGATCTGGTCCTACGGGTCCGGCTACGGCGGCAACGCGCTGCTGGGCAAGAAGTGCTACGCGCTGCGCATCGCCTCGACGATGGCCCGCGACGAGGGCTGGATGGCCGAGCACATGCTCGTCCTGAAGCTCACCCCGCCCACCGGTGAGACCCGCTACGTCGCGGCGGCCTTCCCGTCGGCGTGCGGCAAGACCAACCTCGCCATGCTGGAGCCGACCATCCCGGGCTGGAAGGTCGAGACGATCGGCGACGACATCGCCTGGATGCGGTTCGGGGACGACGGCCGCCTCTACGCGATCAACCCCGAGGCCGGGTTCTTCGGCGTCGCGCCCGGAACCGGCGCGAGCACCAACGCCAACGCCGTGAAGACCCTGTGGGGCAACAGCATCTTCACCAACGTCGCGCTCACCGACGACGGCGACGTGTGGTGGGAGGGCCTCACCGACGAGCCGCCCGCGCACCTGACGGACTGGAAGGGCAACGACTGGACGCCCGGCTCCGATACCCCGGCCGCCCACCCCAACGCGCGCTTCACCACCCCCGCCGGCCAGTGCCCGATCATCGCCGACGAGTGGGAGGACCCGAAGGGCGTGCCGATCTCGGCGATCCTGTTCGGCGGCCGCCGCGCCTCGGCCGTCCCGCTGGTCACCGAGTCCTTCGACTGGCAGCAGGGCGTGTTCCTCGGCGCCAACGTCGCGTCCGAGAAGACCGCCGCCGCCGAGGGCAAGGTCGGCGAGCTGCGCCGCGACCCGTTCGCCATGCTGCCGTTCTGCGGCTACAACATGGGCGACTACTTCGGCCACTGGCTGGAGATCGGCAAGGCCACCGACGCCGAGCGGCTTCCGCGGATCTACTACGTCAACTGGTTCCGCAAGAACGCCGACGGCGCGTTCATCTGGCCCGGCTTCGGCGAGAACAGCCGCGTCCTGAAGTGGATCGTGGAGCGGCTCAACGGGCAGGCCGACGCCGTCAAGTCCCCGATCGGGCACCTGCCGACGCGGGCGGCGCTCGACACCGAGGGCCTGGACATCGACGACGCCGACCTCGACACCCTCCTGTCGGTCGACACCGAGGTCTGGAGGCAGGAGGCCGCTTTGGTCCCCGAGCACTTCGAGACCTTCGGCGACCACCTGCCCAAGGCGCTGTGGGACGAGTACCACGGCCTGGTCCGGCGCCTGGAGGAGTAGAGGCCCGCAAGTCGTCCGTCACGCGCCCGCCGGCCCTGCCCCGGCGGGCGCGCCGCCGTGTGAGGGGCCGAAATCGGGGAAGGGCCCTTTGAACGGGGGGAGGCAGACATGTTCGAACTGATGACCCGCCATTGGTGGGTCCTCGCCCTGCGGGGCGCATTCGCGATCTTGTTCGGTGTCGTCGCCTGGGTCTGGCCCGACATCACCGTGTGGGCGCTGGTGGTGCTGTTCGGCGCCTACGCACTCGTGGACGGGGTGTTCGCGCTGGCCGCGGCGTTCCGCGGGACGCGCGGGCAGCCCCGGGGGCTGCTCGTGCTGTCCGGCGTCGCCGGGATCGCGCTCGGCATCGCGGCGATGGCGTGGCCGGGGGTCACGGCGTTCGTCCTGCTGATGCTGATCGCCGCCTGGGCGGTCGCGACCGGCGTGATGGAGATCATCGCCGCGTTCGCGCTGCGCAAGGAGATCCAGGGCGAGTGGGGGTACGCGCTCACCGGCGTGGTCTCGGTCGTGTTCGGGATCCTGCTGTTCGCCTGGCCGGCGTCGGGCGCGGTCGCCATCGTCTGGCTGATCGGCCTGTGCTCGATCGTGTTCGGAGCCGTCATGGTCGGGGCGGCGTTCCGGCTGCGCAAGCTGGGCAGGGACGCGCGGGCCGGGCACGGTGTGGGCGGCGCGCGGCCGGCGGCGTACTAGCGGCGCCCCGGGCGGCGTCCAGGCGGCGTCCGGACGGCGTTCCAGCGGCCCGCCGGCGAACCTCGACCGAGGTTGAGCCCGCATAGGATGCGGGGCATGACACGGCTGGAGCACCGGGTACACGAACTGACCGTCGGGCAGCTCGCCGAGCGGAGCGGCGTGGCCGTCTCGGCGCTGCACTTCTACGAGGCCAAGGGCCTGATCAGCAGCCGCCGCACCGCGGGCAACCAGCGGCGCTTCGCCCGCGACGCCCTGCGCCGGGTGTCGTTCATCAAGGTGTCCCAGCGGGTCGGGATCCCGCTGAGCGACATCAAGAACGCCCTCGCCACCCTCCCCGAGGAGCGCACCCCGACCGTGGCGGACTGGGCGCGCCTGTCGGAGGCGTGGCGCACCGACCTGGACGCCCGCATCTCCCAGCTCGAACGGCTCCGCGACGACCTCACAGAATGCATCGGCTGCGGCTGCCTGTCCATCAGCAAGTGCGCGCTCGCCAACCCCTACGACCGGCTCGGCGACGAGGGACCGGGGCCGCGCCGGCTCGTCGTCCCCGGCGGGCCGTGCGGCCACGGCGACGACGCCGCCGGGCCCCGCCCCGCACAGGACTCCGGTCACGGCACCGGCGGCGAGGGCGGCGGCACGCCGGTCGGGACGCCGGCCGTCCAGGACGGCCTGCCGGACGGCTGTGCCCCGGCCTGCACCCCCGAGGGGTAGCGGCGGCGCTGCGACGTCCGGCCCATGGCGCGATGGCCGGGGCCGCCGTGAGAGACGGGCCCCGGCCTGCGTGCTCAGGCCCGGCGCGCGTCGCGGCCGTGCGGGTCGACGCGGCGGGGCGCGGGCTCCCGCCCGGCCGGCTGCGCCGGGGCGGGACGGGACGGCACCGGCTCGATGGGCAGCTCGGCGGGCTCGTCGGCGAGCGTGACCTCCTCGCCGTGATGCCAGAGCTTGAGGCCGGGCCCGTCGAGCAGCTCGTAGCGGGCGGACTCCGCGGTCACCTCGACCCGCAGCCGGTTGCCCCGGTACCGCATCCGGAACGCCAGCCGGCTGATGCCGCCGCACAGCCGCGGCGCGAACCGCAGTGTCCCGTCCCGCGCGCGCATCCCGCCGAATCCCGCCACGAGACCGCTCCATCCGCCCGCCATCGACGCGATGTGCAGGCCGTCGCGGGTGTTGTGGTTGAGGTCGTGCAGGTCGAGCAGGGCCGTCTCGCCCAGATAGTCGTGCGCCAGGTCCAGGTATCCCGCCTCCGCGGCGACGACGGCCTGCGTCTGCGCCGACAGCGAGGAGTCCCGGACGGTCAGGCCCTCGTAGTACTCGAAGTCCCGGGCCTTCTGCTCCGGCGTGAACGCCTCCCCGCACAGGTGGAGCGCGAGGACGAGGTCGGCCTGCTTCACGACCTGCTTGCGGTACAGGTCGAAATAGGGGTAGTTCAGCAGCAGCGGATAGCGGTCGGGCTTGGTCGCCGCGAAGTCCCAGCGCGCGTGGTTGGTGAAGTTCTCGCTCTGCGAATGGACACCCAGCCGCTCGTCGTAGGGGATCAGCATGGCCGCCGCCGCGTCCCGCCAGGACGCGGCCTCCTCCGTCGTCACCCCCAGCCTGTCGGCGAGGTCGGGATGGCGCATCGCCATCTCGGCGGCCGACTCCAGGTTCCGGCGCGCCATGAGGTTGGTGTAGACGTTGTTGTCCGCGATGGCGCTGTACTCGTCGGGGCCGGTGACCCCGTCGATGCGGAACACGCCGCCGACGTCGTGGTGGCCGAGGCTGCGCCACAGGCGCGCGGTCTCCACGACCGTCTCCAGCCCGATCTCCCGCTCGAACCGCTCGTCCTCGGTCGCGTCCACGTAGCGGACGACGGCGTCGGCGATGTCGGCGTTGACGTGGAAGGCGGCGGTCCCCGCCGGCCAGTATCCCGAGCACTCGTGGCCCCGGATCGTCCGCCAGGGGAACGTCGCGCCCCGCAGGCCGAGCTGGGCGGCGCGCTCGCGCGCCAGCGGCAGGGTCATGTGCCGCCAGGCGAGCGCGTCGGCGGCGGCGCCGGGGGAGGTGTACGTCAGGACGGGCAAGACGAACGTCTCGGTGTCCCAGAAGGTGTGCCCGTCGTAGCCGGGGCCGGTCAGGCCCTTGGCCGGGATCATCCGGCGTTCTGCGCGCGCGCCCGCCTGCAGGATGTGGAACAGCCCGAACCGGACCGCCTGCTGGATCTCGGCGTCGCCGTCCACCTCGACGTCCGCGCCGCACCAGAAGTCGTCGAGGTAGGTGCGCTGCTCTTCCAGCAGGCCGTCCCATCCCGTCTGCCGCGCGCCCGCCAGCGCCCCGACCACCTGGTCGTGCAGCGCGGGCCGGGACCGCTGGCTCGACCACCCGTACGCCAGGAACTTGATGATCCGCAGCCGCTGTCCCGGCTCCAGCCGCGTCGCGACCGTCAGCCGCCCGACGTCCGGTGAGCTCTCGGTCTCGACGGCCATCGACCCCGGGCCCTCGACGTGGTGCGACATGCCCGCCGCCATCCGCAGGCCGCTCTTGCGCGTGCGGTGCAGCAGCAGCACCTTCGTCCCGTTGGCGACGTGCTCCTCGCCGACGAGCGGGCTCTCCAGGATCGCCGACGCGCGCGGATCCTTGCCGCCCCCCGGCAGCGCCTCGTTGGCCACCAGCTCCGACTGCGCGACGACCCGGGCCGCCGCGTCCACCGGCTCGACGTCGTAGCAGATCGCCGCGACCGCCCGCTGCGTCAGCGACACCATCCGCACCGAGGTGACCTTGATCCGCCGGTCGGCCGGGGACGTCCACTCCACGTGGCGGGTGAGCGTGCCCGCCCGCAGGTCCAGGATCCGCTCGTGATGGTGGACGCGGCCGTAGCGCACGTCGAACGGCTCGTCGTCCACCAGCAGCCGGATCACCTTGCCGTTGGTGACGTTGATCACCGTCTGGCCGGACTCGGGGTAGCCGTAGGCGGCCTCGGCCTGCGGCAGCGGCCGCTGCTCGTAGAAGGAGTTGAGGTAGGTGCCCGGAAGCCCGTGCGGCTCGCCCTCGTCCAGGTTGCCGCGGATGCCGAGGTGCCCGTTCGACAGGGCGAACACCGACTCGCTCTGCGCCAGCCGGTCCAGCCGCAGCTCGGGCTCCCGCACGCACCACGGCTCCACCAGGTACACCGGGCGGTCGGCTTGCCCCTCGCTCTGTGTCACTCGCCCTCCAGCAGTTCGGACAGGTCGGCCACCACCACGTCCGCGCCGTGTTCGGACAGCGCCGCCGCGTGCGCCGCGTCCACCCGGTTGACGCCCACCACGAAGGCGAACCCTCCCGCGCGTCCCGCCTCGACGCCCGCGAGCGCGTCCTCGAACACCACGGCCCGTTCGGCGGGGACCCCAACCTCGCGCGCGCCGGCGAGGAACATGTCCGGGGCGGGCTTGCCGGGGAGGTTCCGCTCCGCCGCCACCACGCCGTCCACACGGGCGTCGAACAGGCCGGTGATGCCCGCCGTCTCCAGTACCTGGACGGTGTTGGCGCTGGACGACACCACGGCCGTCTTCAGCCCCGCCTTGCGGACTTCGCGGACATAGTCCACCGATCCGTCGAAGACGGTGACGCCCTTCTCCTTGATGAACCGCAGGACGAGGGCGTTCTTGCGGTTGCCGAGCCCCCGCACCGTCTCCTTCCCCGGAGGGTCGTCCGGGCTCCCCTCGGGAAGGCCGATGCCGCGGGACTGGAGGAACGACCGCGTGCCGTCCTCGCGTTTCTTGCCGTCGACGTAGGAGCCGTAGTCCTTGACGGGATCGAACGGGACGAACGGCTCGCCCGTCCGCTCCGATCCCTCGCGCAGGAAGCCGTCGAACATCTCCTTCCACGCGGCGGCGTGCACGGCCGCCGTGTCGGTCAGCACCCCGTCGAGATCGAAGAGACACGCCTGCGCATCGTCGGGCAGTCCCAGCATCCGCACCCCCTGAAATGTCAGTATCGGACGAGTCGTCGCGTGATCCCGTTCCCGCCTGGAACAACGCCATGCGCGGGACGGTCGCGCTCGAACGGGGGACGGGTCCCCCGCGTACCACCCTTGGCCAGGTTCGCACAACAGGAGGAGAGAGCCAATGGAGAAGGCGCGCATAGGCGTCACCGGTCTGGCCGTGATGGGCCGGAACCTGGCCCGCAACCTCGCCCGGCACGGTCATCCCGTGGCCGTCCACAACCGCACCCCCGCCCGGACCAAGGCCCTGGTGGAGGAGTTCGGGCACGAGGGCGCCTTCCTGCCCGCCGAGACGGCCGAGGCGTTCGTCGCCTCCCTCGAACGTCCCCGCCGCCTGGTCATGATGGTCAAGGCGGGCGCCCCCACCGACGCGGTCATCGACGAGTTCGCGCCCCTCCTGGAGCCCGGCGACATGATCGTCGACGGCGGCAACGCGCACTTCGCCGACACCCGCCGCCGCGAGGCGGCCCTGCGCGAGCGCGGCGTCCACTTCGTCGGCGCCGGGATCTCGGGCGGCGAAGAGGGCGCGCTGCACGGCCCCAGCATCATGCCGGGCGGTTCCGCGGAGTCCTACGACGCCCTCGGCCCGCTGCTGGAGGACATCTCCGCCAAGGTCGGCGGCATCCCCTGCTGCGCCCACGTCGGCCCGGACGGCGCCGGCCACTTCGTCAAGATGGTGCACAACGGCATCGAGTACTCGGACATGCAGCTGATCGCCGAGTCCTACGACCTCCTGCGGTACGCCGCGGACCTCACCCCCGCCGAGATCGCCGAGGTGTTCCGCACCTGGAACACCGGGCGGCTGGAGTCCTACCTCATCGAGATCACCGCCGAGGTCCTCGCGCACACCGACGCCGCCACCGGGCGGCCGTTCGTGGACGTCGTCCTCGACCAGGCCGAGCAGAAGGGCACCGGCCGCTGGACGGTCCAGACCGCCCTCGACCTCGGCGTCCCCGTCGGCGGCATCGCCGAGGCGGTGTTCGCCCGCTCGGTCTCCGGCCACGCGGCGCTGCGCGACGCGTCCCGGAACCTCCCCGGTCCGCCCCGCGCCCGCGTCGCCGACCCCACCTTCGCCGACGCCGTCGAGAAGGCCCTCTACGCCTCGAAGATCGTCGCCTACGCGCAGGGCTTCCACGAGATCCAGGCGGGCAGCGCCGAGTACGGCTGGGACATCGACTCCGGTGCGATGGCCACGATCTGGCGCGGCGGCTGCATCATCCGCGCCCGCTTCCTGGACCGCATCCGCGCCGCCTACGAGGCCGACCCCCACACCCCCACCCTGCTCACGGACGACCACTTCTCCGAGGCCGTCGGCGACGCCCAGGGCGCCTGGCGCGACGTCGTCGCGACCGCCGCCCGGCTCGGCATCCCGGCGCCCGGCTTCTCCACCGCCCTGGCCTACTACGACTCCCTGCGCGCCGTCCGCCTGCCCGCCGCCCTCACCCAGGGCCAGCGCGACTTCTTCGGCGCCCACACCTACCGCCGCGTGGACCGCGAGGGCTCCTTCCACACCCTCTGGGGCGGCGACCGCACCGAAGTGGAGTCCTGACGCCGCTGCAAGAAGGACGCCCCGTGCCCCGCTCCCCGGGCCCGCGTTGACGGATTCGGGTGGTCTGCCGCCTATCGGAGGTGTAGAGAGGTTCCCGGGCGGCAACGGGGAGGCGGCGTGGGGCGCGGGCAGCGGATCGACCGGACGAACTGGCCCGGTGACGGCCCGCACCGCCGCCTCCTGGAACTCCTCGACCGCGTCCACCGCGACAACGGCCAGAAGAGCCGCCGCGACATCGGCGCGCAGATGCACATCGAGTCGGCGTCCTACATCAACGACTGGCTGCGCGGCCTGCGGCTCCCGGTCGACGGGCGGCAGCTCGAACACCTCGTCCGGGCCATGGACGGCGGCGACGGCGACGTCCGCGCCGCCGTCCGCCTGTACGAGGAGGCGAGGTCGGCCAGGGCCGAGCCGTCCCCGCACCCGTGGACGGCCCAGGCCGAAGGGCACGCCGCCTGGACGCTGGTCGACGAACGGCGCGACGCCTCGCCCTTCCGGGGGGCGGCGGCCGCGCTCGCCGAACGCCTCGGGGTGCTCTGCTCCGAGGCCGAGGCGGACCTCGACGACGATCCCTGGCTCGACACCGGTCTCGCCGGCCGCTTCACCAAGTGGACCGACTGGCTGCTGCGGACCACCTTCGCCGGCTCCCTGAGCGATCTCTCACCGGCCGAGGCCGCGCTGCTGGCGCTGGTGCCGCCGCTGCACCACGCCCATCTGGCCCGGACGCTCGCCGGGCTCCGCGAGGTCGGCCCGCTCGACCTCGGCACCGGCCTGGGCGACGGCCCCCGCCGGGAGTACGAGTCCTTCCTCGGCGGGCAGCGGGAGATGGTCGACCGGGCCCGGGCCCGCACCCTGCCCGACCGCGACACCGCCGCCACCGAGATCGGTTGGTGGCTGTTCCGCCGCTGGGCCACGCGCTTCCCGCCCTCCTACCGGCTGGGCGCCGTCCGGGACCTCCTGGACGACGCGGGCGTCCCCGACCCGCGGATGCGCGACGGGATCCTGGACGCCAAGACGGTCCAGAGGTTCCTCGCCACGCTGCGGCTCGACCTGTCCGAGCTGGGCGACACCGGACGCAAGAACGCGCCGCAGTTCGAGGCCGTGCTGTTCGCGGGTGAGCCGCATGAGCAGCGCGTCAGGGAACTGCTGATCGGCCAGGTCCTCACGGTCTCCCACGCCCTGACGCTCGATCTCGCCCGGCTCCCCGACGTCGTCGCCCGGCACCTGGGCATCCCGCATCCGGTCACGCTGCCCGAGCTGCGGGCGACCGTCCTGGACCGGGCGAACTGGGTGCGCCGATTGGACTGCCTGGTCCTGAGCGCCGAATGCCGCCACCCCGCGGAACTCGAAGGGCTGCGCCAGTACGCGGTCCAAGTGGACGCCCTCCTGCACACCGTCCGGCAGGGCCGCGGTGACCATCCGACCCTGAACGTGCTCGCGGACCTGCCCGCCCGGGCGTCGGCCGAGGGCGTCGAAGCCGCCACCGACGACGACGGCCGCGCGCTCTTCCAGCGGGTCAGCCGGTTCCGGCTCGACGAGCGACGCGTCCAGGAACTGCTGATGGGGGAGCAGCTCTACCAGGACCGCGGCCTGGCCATCCGCGAGCTGTACCAGAACGCGCTGGACGCCTGCCGCTACCGCCGCGCCCGTCTCGCCTACCGGGGCCAAGGCGACTGGCAGGACGACTGGAGGGGCCGCATCCTCCTCACCCAGGGAGTGGACGCCAACGGCCGCGCCTACCTGGAATGCCTCGACAACGGGATCGGCATGACGGAGACCGTCCTCACCGACGTCTTCTCCCAGGCGGGCACCCGCTTCACCCACACCGCGGAATTCCTGGTCGAGTCGGCCGAATGGAGGAGCTCCGACCCGCCGATCCCGTTCCACGCCAACAGCCGCTTCGGCATCGGCGTCCTGAGCTACTTCATGATCGCGGACGAGATCGAGGTCGTCACCCGGCCGCTCGACCGCGGCAACCGCCCCCATCCGACCCTCAAGGTATCGATCTTCGGGCCGGGCCACCTGTTCCGGATCGAGCATCTCCCCGCCGACCGGCCCGCCGGGACGCGCGTGAGGCTCTACCTCCGCGAAGGGGAGGACGCGCCGTCCTGCGTGGACGAACTGCGCCGCCTGCTGGGCATCGCCGAGTTCGAGACCAGGGCCAGGCGCGAGGACCAGGACGAGCACTGGGAACCGGGCGTGCTCAAGCCGCGTGTCCGCCCGTCATGGCAGGAGGACGGGCTCGACGCCCACGGCAGGCTCGTCCACTGGCGGGACGCGGACGGCGGCCAGGTCGTCTGGTGCGAGAAGGGCGGCGGGCTGCTGGTCGACGGGATCTACGCCCGTCCCGCCCTGCGCCGCGGCGTCCTCGCCGGGATCGGCGACGGGGATCTGCGCGGCGCGGTCGTCAATCTCACCGGCGCGTCCGCGCCCGCGCGGCTGTCCGTGGACCGCCGGACGGTGCTGTCCGACGCCTCCGGCACGGTCGAGCGGCTGCTCGCGGCGGCGGCCGGTGAGCTCATGACCTCGGGGACGGAGCTTCTGGACGTCGGCTGGGTCAGCGCGGTGGGGGCGGCGAACCCGCGCCTGGCCGACCTCGTCACGGAGAAGGCCGCCGAGGCCGGCCGCCCGTTCGCCGACGGAGACGGAAAGATCGATGTCGCGAGCACCGGATGCTTCCTGCAGGACACCCACCTCCTGGGTGTGAAAGAGGAGGGCATCGGCGGGGCCGCGGTGGCGCCCGACCTTGCGACGTGGGACTTCGGTGTGCACATCGATGATCACCTTTTGCTCTGGAGGCTCATCGCGCGCGGGGCGCAGGAGGAACTCGCCGCCTTGGGGGCCGTTGAAACCGGGGCCGTCCGGCCCGCCCTTCCCTCCGACGTCCTCCTGCTGGCATTCAATAACGAATTCATCAATTCCCCGCAGGGGCTTTCCATCACCGAATGGGGCTGGGCCTTCGACGACGTCACCACCTACCCCGGCCATATGTCCTGGATCGCGATGCTGACGGGGACCTCGCCGAGGGAGGCGGCTCAGCGTGCGCTGGACCTGGGCCTCGACGTCGACCCGGCACGCTTCTCGGCCGACCCCGAGGTCGACGGCAGGGATCTCGCTCTTCTCAGCACGCAACGCACGGGTCGGCCCATGTGGTGGAGGAGCACCGATGTAGTCCCTCTGTTCCATCTGGCTGCCCTCTCCCTCCAATACGGCATCCCGGTGCCAGAGCTCAAAACGAGACTGAGGTCCTATGGGCATCTCCTGCCGGCCGAGGACGTCCCGTCGCGAAAGGTGTCCCCGCAGGACCTGCGGCTGCTGAGCTGGTCGGTGGACCCCGAACTCCCCATCGAAAGCCGGGAGTTCCCTCTTCCGGCGTCGCATGCCGTCCAATGCGCATGGGAGTTGGGGCTTCCGACAGCCGATGTCTGCGCCCGCCTGTCGGAGTTCGGTTTCCGTGTGGACGGCAGCGCGCTTCCGGCCCGCCCTTCCGCCGAGGACCGCACGCTCTTCAACTGGCAGCTCGCCTTTGAAGAGAAGGAGATCGACCCTGCCCTGCCACTCGCGCCCGGTCATCTCGTGCGGGCGGCTCTCGATTTGCGGGTGCCGGTCACGGAGGTCGCGGCCCGCCTGGCCGCTTACGGCGTGCCGGTGCCCGACGGGCTGCCGGAGCGCGTCGAAGAGCCTGATCTGCAGGTGCTCAGGCGTTACGGGGCCCTGCTCGGGTCCTGCTGGCCCGTCGGCGCGCGGATCCGCCTGCCTGAGCTGCTCTTCACCAGCGGGAAGGCGCGGCTGGCGCCGGAGGCGGTGGCGGCGCGGCTCACCGAGTACGGGATGGACGTCCCTTCCGGAGACCTTCCGGCCGCGATCGACGACCCGACACTGCGCCTGATGACGGACAACTACGGGCGCAGCATGAGGCTGCTCGACGTCGACGCCCCCGTGCCGCGCAGGCACCTCGTCCAGGCGTCTGTGGAACTCGGCATCGGCCCCCGGGAGGCCGCCGGGCGGCTGGCGTCCCTCGGATTCACCCTGCCGGAAGGCGACATACCGGAGGTCGCGGACCCCGCCGACCTCGTGCTGCTCCGGTACGTCAGGCATAAGAGCGCCTTCTGGCTGGAGTCCTATTTCCCGGTTCCGCTCCTCCATCTGCTGCGGGTCTCGCGGAAACTGGGGATCGGCGTGCAGGAGGCGGCGGCTCGGCTGCGGTGGCTGGGGATGAAGGTCCCCGACGTCGAGGAGAGGGTCGCGGAGGGGCTGCGGAGGGTGCCCCGGCTCCCGTAGCGGGTGTGCGCCAGGTGTGCGCGAGCGTGCCGTCGTAGGCAGGGAGATCGCAGGTCAGAGCCGTGATGCTGGGTGCGCTCGCAGCGGGTCACAGGCGGTCACAGACACCGGTGTGCGCGGCGGCACAGGCTGCTCCTGTCAGCAAGGACGCGACGGGAGTGATGGGCATGGGGACGATCGTGGAGCTGGCGCCGATGATCGGCGGCGTGCTGAACGTGGTGGCGGCCGGGATCGGCGCCGTCACCGCCCTGGGGCGCTGGAGGAGGCGGCGGTGACACGGGGAGTGCGCGGGCGGGGGCAGGATGGAGGGGTGAGCCTTATCGATGAGCTGCCCTCTGGAAACGACGCCGATCCCGACTCGCTGTTCGAGGCGTTCGAGAGATGGGTGTCGGGCCGGGGGATCACGCTGTACCCGGCGCAGGAGGAGGCGCTCATCGAGGTGGTCTCCGGCGCCAACGTGATCCTCTCGACCCCGACCGGGTCGGGGAAGAGCCTGGTGGCGGCCGGGGCGCTGTTCGCGGCGCTGGGCAAGGAGCAGGTGGGGTTCTACACGGCACCGATCAAGGCGCTGGTGTCGGAGAAGTTCTTCGACCTGTGCGCGATGTTCGGGCGCGAGAACGTCGGCATGATGACCGGGGACGCGAGCGTGAACGCCGACGCGCCGATCGTGTGCTGCACGGCGGAGGTGCTGGCGAACATCGCGCTGCGGGACGGCGCGGAGGCCGACATCGGCGTCGTGGTGATGGACGAGTTCCACTTCTACGCCGAGCCCGAGCGGGGCTGGGCGTGGCAGATCCCGCTGCTGGAGCTGCCGCAGGCGCAGTTCCTGCTGATGTCGGCGACGCTGGGCGACGTCGCGTTCTTCCAGAAGGACCTGACACGGCGGACGGGACGCCCGACGGCCCTGGTGACGTCGGCGGAGCGGCCCGTCCCGCTCATCTACGACTACCGGGTGACGCCCCTGCACGAGACGATCGAGGAGCTGCTGGCCGAGCAGAAGGCCCCGGTCTACCTGGTGCACTTCACGCAGGCGGCGGCGATCGAGCGCGCGCAGGCGCTGATGAGCGTCAACGTGTGCACGAAGTCGGAGAAGGCCAGGATCGCCGAGCTGATCGGGAACTTCCGGTTCACGACGAGGTTCGGGCGGAACCTGTCGCGGTTCGTCCGGCACGGGATCGGGGTGCACCACGCGGGGATGCTGCCGAAGTACCGGCGGCTGGTGGAGCGGCTGGCGCAGGCGGGCCTGCTGAAGGTCATCTGCGGGACGGACACGCTGGGCGTCGGCGTGAACGTGCCCATCAGGACGGTCGTGTTCACCGCGCTCAGCAAGTACGACGGGCACCGGGTGCGCAGGCTCCGCGCGAGGGAGTTCCACCAGATCGCCGGGCGGGCCGGGCGCGCCGGGTTCGACACCGTGGGGTTCGTGGTGGCGCAGGCGCCCGACCACGTCGTGGAGAACGAGAAGGCCCTCTCCAAGGCCGGGGACGACCCGAAGAAGCGGCGGAAGGTGCAGCGCAAGAAGCCCCCGGAGGGGTTCGTCGGGTGGGACGAGGACACCTTCGCCAAGCTCCAGGAGGCCGCGCCGGAGATGCTCCGGTCGCGGTTCCAGGTGAGCCACGCGATGCTGCTGTCGGTGATCGCGCGGCCCGGGAACGCGTTCCAGGCGATGAAGCGCCTGCTGACCGACAACCACGAGGACCCGGCGGCGCGGCGGCGGCACATCTCGCGGGCCATCGCGATCTACCGCTCGCTGCTGGCGGGCGGCGTCGTGGAACTGCTGCCCGAGCCCGACGACGCCGGGCGGTACGCGCGGATCACCGTGGACCTCCAGGAGGACTTCGCGCTCAACCAGCCGCTGTCGACGTTCGCGCTCGCGGCGTTCGAGATCCTCGACCCCGCCTCGCCCTCGTACGCGCTGGACGTGCTGTCGGTGATCGAGGCGACCCTGGACGACCCCCGGCAGATCATCGCGGCGCAGGTGAACAAGGCGCGCGGCGAGGCCGTCCAGGAGATGAAGGCCGAGGGCATCGAGTACGAGGAGCGCATGGAGCTGCTCCAGGACGTCGACCACCCGAAGCCGCTGGAGGACGAGCTGGACGCCGCGTACCAGATCTACCGGGCGGGGCACCCGTGGGTGGGCGACCATCCGCTGCGCCCGAAGTCGGTGGTGCGCGACATGTACGAGCGGGCGATGACGTTCACCGAGTACATCGCGTTCTACGAGCTGGCCAGGGGCGAGGGCCTGGTCCTGCGGTACCTGTCGGGGGCGTACAAGGCGCTCCAGCAGACCGTCCCGGAGTCGATCAAGACCGATGACCTCATCGACCTGATCGAATGGCTGGGCGAGCTCGTCCGGCAGGTGGACTCCAGCCTCCTGGACGAGTGGGAGCAGCTCGCCAACCCGGCCGAGGAGGTGGACGAGCCGATCGAGGAGCGGGTCACGAGGGTGACCGCGAACGCGCGCGCGTTCCGGGTGCTGGTGCGCAACGCGCTGTTCCGCCGCGTGGAGCTGGCCGCGACCGAGCGGTACGGCGACCTGGCGGAGCTCGATCCCGACTTCGGCGGCGACGCCTGGCGGGAGGCGATGGACGGCTACTTCGCCGAGCATGACGAGCTGCTCACCGGGCCCGACGCGCGCGGGCCGAAGCTGCTGCAGATCGAGGAGGTCCCGCAGGACGCGCTGTGGCGCGTCCGGCAGGTCTTCGACGATCCCGAGGGCGACCACGACTGGGGTATCTCCGCGGAGGTCGACCTGGCGGGATCGGACCAGGAGGGGGAGGCCGTCATCCGTGTGACGGCCGTCGACCGGCTCTGATGGGGAGGGGATGACCGTGGTGCATGTCGCCGTGGCGCAGTTCGCGCCGGGTGAGGACAAGGACGGGAACCTGGCCGCCGCCCGCAAGCTCGTGGGCGAGGCGGCCGGACGCGGCGCGCGGGTGGTGGTGCTGCCCGAGTTCGCGATGTTCACGGCGCCGAAGATGGACGAGCGGTTCGTGGAGTCCGCGGAGCCGCTCGACGGCCCGTACACCGCCGGGCTGGGGGAGACGGCGCGGCGGCACGGCGTGTACGTCGTCGCGGGCGTCAACGAGCGGCTCGACGATCCGGGGCGCATTTCCAACACGCTCGTCGCGGTCGGCCCGGACGGCGCGATCTCGGCCGTGTACCGCAAGATGCACCTGTACGACGCGTTCGGGTACAAGGAGTCCTCGCTGGTGCGGCACGGTGAGATCGCCGACCCGGAGACCTTCACCGCCGACGGCGTCACGTTCGGCATGCAGACCTGCTACGACGTGCGGTTCCCGGAGGTGACGCGGCGGATCGTCGACGCGGGCGCCGACGTGCTGGCGCTGCCCGCCGAATGGGTCCCGGGGCCGCTCAAGGAGGACCACTGGCGGACGCTGGTGCGGGCCCGCGCGATCGAGAACACCATCTACGTGGCCGCCGCGGACCAGTGCGCCCCGACCGGCGCGGGCAACAGCATGATCGTCGACCCGATGGGCGTGGTGGTGGCCTCGCTCGGCGAGGGGACCGGCGTCGCGTCCGGCGACGTCGCCCCCGAGCGCGTCGCCGCCGTCCGGGAGAGGAACCCGGCGCTGGCCCTCCGCCGCTTCACGGTCAACCCGGGGTGACCCCGCCGCTCCGGCGGACCTCGCCGGGCGGCACCGGCCGCCGCGCGTCGCCCCGCGACCGGTAGACGACGTAGGGCCGGGCCACGTACCCGACCGGCGCCGCGAAGGCGTGGACGAGCCGGCTGAACGGCCAGAGCGCGAACAGCGCCATGCCGAGCAGCGCGTGCACCTGGTAGACCGGCGGCGCCGACGCCATCGCCGACACGTCCGGGTCCAGCTCCCACACGCTCCGGAACCACACCGACACGCCGAGCCGGTAGTCGTAGTTGCCGGACACCGGGCCCAGCAGGGTCGCGGTGAGGCCCGCCAGCACGACCGCGGCCAGCACCGGGTACAGCACGCGGTCGGTGCGGCCGGTCGCGGCGCGGACCGCCCGCACCCGCATCCGGCGCCAGAGCAGGACGGCCAGGCCGGTGGCCGTGGCCGTCCCCGCGATGCCCCCGACCACCAGCGCGTTCGCCCGGTAGAGGTGCTCGCTGACGTGCGCGTCCTCCGTCAGCCACTCGGGGACCACCAGCCCCACGAAGTGCCCCGCGAGGACGAACAGCAGCCCGAAGTGGAAGAGGGGGCCGCCGACCGACAGCAGGCGGCTCTCGTGCAGCTGGCTCGAACGGGTCGTCACCCCGAACCGGTCGTACCGGTACCGCCAGAGGGAGCCCGCGACGAACAGGATCAAGGACACATAGGGGAGGACGCCCCAGAGCGTCACCCGCAGATGGTTCACGGCCGGCCTCCCAGGGGGACGGGCCGGGCGTGCGCGCCGTACCCTTCCAGGCCGACCGCCTCGGCCGGCGGACCGGTGCGGGCCAGCTCCAGAGCCGCCCGCCGGTCGCGGACGGACGGCCCGGGAAGGGTCCCGCACACCGCCTCCATCACCCGCTCGTAGGGGCTGCGGTGGTCGCGCAGGGCCAGGCGGAGCAGCTCCAGCCCGGGCCGGTGACCGGCGAGCAGCCGCTCCCCGGCCTCCGGGCACCGGGCCGCGAACTCCAGCATCACCGGCAGGAAGTCGGGCAGCTGGTCGTCGGGCGGCCGCCAGCCCCGCCGCCGGTACTCGCCCTTCAGCCCGGCCATGGACGCGCCGCGCCGGCGGGTGTCGCCATCGGTGTAGTAGGTCATGTGCAGCGTCCGGCGGGGGCTGCGGTCGAACGTCGTGACATAGCGGGCCTCCAGCTCCAGCGGCGGGACGGCGGCGACGTCCGAGCAGAACCGCAGCAGGGATGCGCACCGCCCGTCGGGAAGCCCCCCGGCGGTGTCGCGGACGAGCCGCAAGGTCTCCGCCCAACCGGGCCCGGGATAGCGCAGCAGCAGTGAGGCCGCCTGCCGGATCACCACCTCGATCACCGGTCCTCCTCCTCGCGCGCGGGGAACAGCCCCTTGGGGCGCCCCCGGCCGTTCCAGCCGAGCAGGTTCACGCGCCCGCGCAGGCTCCCGGCCGCGGCCGTGCCCGCCGTGCCCGTCGAAGCCGCCGCGCCCGCCGGGGCCGGGGTGACGAGCGGCGCGTGGAAGGACTCCTCCATCATCCCGGGGCCGCCCGGCCCGTCGAGCCCGCAGCCGCCGAACTCCTCGCCGCTCGCGGCCCCGGCCGTGTACGCGGTGGGGATCACGTACCGCTCCTCGTACTTGGCCAGGGCGAGGAGCCGGTACATCGCCTCGATCCCGGCCTCGTCCATGCCGACGCTCGCGGCGATGGCGGGATCGGGCGGCTCGCCGAGGTTGACGCGGCGCATGTGCGAGCGCATCGCGGCGAGCGTCCGCAGGGACGCCTCGACCGGTGCCGGGTCGCCCGCGGTGAACAGGCCCGCCAGGTAGTCGACGGGGATCCGCAGGGCGTCGATGGCGCCGAAGAGGTTCCCGGTCTCCTCGCCGTCGTGCCCGCCCTCCGCGAGCGCCTCCACGATCGGCGACAGCGGCGGGACGTACCAGACCATGGGCATCGTGCGGTACTCGGGATGCAGCGGCAGCGCGACCCGGTAGTCGCTGATCAGCGCGCGCACCGGGGACCGCTTGGCGGCCTCCACCCAGTCGTGCGGGATGCCGCTCGACTCGGCCGCCGCGGCGACGGCCGGGTCGTGCGGGTCGAGGAAGCAGCCGAGCTGCGCCTCGTACAGGTCCTTCTCGTCCTCCACGGAGGCGGCCTCGCCGACGCGGTCGGGGTCGTAGAGGATCACCCCGAGGTAGCGCAGCCTCCCCACGCAGGTCTCCGAGCAGACGGTCGGTTCGCCCGCCTCGATCCGCGGGTAGCACATCGTGCACTTCTCGGCCTTGCCCGTCTGGTGGTTGAAGTAGACCTTCTTGTACGGGCAGCCGCTCACGCACATGCGCCAGCCGCGGCACCGGTCCTGGTCGACGAGGACGATGCCGTCCTCGATGCGCTTGTACAGGGCGCCGGACGGGCACACCGCCACGCACGACGGGTTCAGGCAGTGCTCGCAGATGCGCGGCAGGTAGAACATGAACGCCTGCTCGTACTCCAGCCGCACCTTGTCGGCCACCTGCCGCAGCACCGGGTCCCCGGCCAGATGCCCGGGGCCGCCGCCGAGGTCGTCGTCCCAGTTGGGACCCCAGGTGACCTCGGTGGGCCGCCCGTCGATCAGCGAGCGGGGCGGGGCGGTGGGCAGGTCGTCGCCGAGGGGCGCGCCGGTGAGGTTGCCGTAGTCGTAGGTCCAGGGCTGGTAGTAGTCGTCGAGCGCCGGCAGCTCCGGGTTGGAGAACAGCCGGGCGAGGCGGCGGCCCCGCCCGCCCGACCGTGGCTTCAGCCGCCCGGCGTCCGTGCGCCGCCACCCGCCCTTCCAGCGGTCCTGGTCCTCGTAGCCGCGCGGGTAGCCCTGACCCGGGCGGGTCTCGACGTTGTTGAACCACGCGTACTCGGTCCCGGGCCGGTTGGTCCAGGTCTGCTTGCACGTGACCGAGCAGGTGTGGCACCCGATGCACTTGTCGAGGTTCATCACCATCGCGATCTGGGCCATCACGCGGGGCGCGTCGCGGCCGGGCATCAGTACCGCACCTCCTGTGAGCGGCGGCGGATCACCGTGACCGCGTCCCGCTGGTTCCCGGTGGGGCCGTAGTAGTTGGGGGCGAACGACAGCTGGGCGTAGCCCCCGATGAGGTGGGTGGGCTTGATGAGCAGCTTGGTCAGGGCGTTGTGGGTGCCCCCGCGCCGTCCGGTCGCCTGCGACTTCGGGACGTTCACCAGCCGGTCCTGCGCGTGGTACATGAAGACCGTGCCGGGCGGCATCCGGTGGGAGACGATCGCGCGGGCCACGACGACGCCGTTGGCGTTGACCGCCTCGATCCAGTCGTTGTCGGCGACGTCGATGGCGGCGGCGTCCTCGACGCTGACCCAGATCACGGGCCCGCCCCGCGCCAGCGTCTGCATCAGCAGGTTCTCCTGGTACTCCGAGTGGATCGACCACTTGGAGTGCGGCGTCAGGTACCGGACGGTCACTGACGGGCCGTCCGCGCCGGCGTCGCCCTCCGCCCGGCCGCCCTCACCGAGCGCGGTCATGTCCAGCGGGGGCCGGTACACCGGCAGCTGCTCGCCGAGCTCGGCCATCCACGCGTGGTCCAGGAAGAAGTGCTGGCGGCCGGTCAGCGTGTGCCAGGGCTTGCCGTTCTCGGTGTTGATGGTGAACGGGGAGTACCGCCGGCCGGGCGCCTCCTTGCCCGACCACTCGAAGCTCGCGCCGACCGCGACGGGCCGCTGCTGGGTGTCGGAGAACACCACCCGGCGCTCGGCGACGGACGCCCCCAGCTCCCGCAGGCCCGGGGCGCCGCAGCGCTCGGCGAGGCGCTCGAGGCCCTCGGCGGCGATCCTGCCGTTGGTGGTGCCCGACAGTGCCAGGATGGCCTCGCAGAACAGGACGTCGGTGTCCAGCCGGGGCCGGCCGCGCGCCGCGCCGTCCTGCACGGTCCCGCCGCGGGCGGCGAGCCACCGCGACTCGGCGCCGGCGCGGACCGTCACGCCCTTCACCGTCATGCCCGCCCGCTCCGGCAGCGGGCCGAGCGCGGCGAGCCGGTCGGCGACGGCGGTGTAGTCGCGCTCGACCAGCGCGACGGACGGGAACGCGTCGCCGGGCCCGGCCTCGTCCGGCTCCGCGAGCTCGTCCGGGGTGTCGTGCTGGAGGGCCGTGGCGACCAGGTCGTGCCGGGTGCCCAGGTGCTCGGCGGCCAGCCCGGAGAACCTGCGCGCCAGCCCGTGGAAGATCTCGAAGTCGGTGCGGGCCTGCCACGGCGGGTCGATCGCCGGGGAGAACGCGTGGACGTAGGGGTGCATGTCGGTGGACGACAGGTCGTGCTTCTCGTACCAGGTCGCGGCGGGCAGCACCAGGTCGGCGTGCAGGGTCGTGGACGTCATCCGGAAGTCCAGCGCGAGCAGCAGGTCGAGCTTGCCGCGCGGCGCGTCGTCCCGCCACGCCACCGTGCGCGGCCGGTCGCCCGGCGGCGCCTCCGCCGCGGTGGCGTTGTCGGACGCGCCGAGCAGGTGCCGCAGGAAGTACTCGTTGCCCTTGGCCGAGGACCCGATCAGGTTGGCGCGCCACACCGTCAGGACCCGGGGCCAGTTCCCGGGGGCGTCGGGATCCTCCCCGGCGAAGTGCAGCCGGCCCGCCGCGACCTCCGCGGCCGCCCACCGCCGGGGGTCGCCTCCGGCGGCGCGGGCCCGGTCGCCGAGGTCGAGCGGGTTGGCGCCGAACGTCGGGTAGGACGGCATCCAGCCGCGCCGCGCGGACTCGGCGACGAGGTCGGCGGTGTGCCGCCCGGCGAACAGCCCGCGGCCCGTGGCTGCTGACAGCGCGTCCGCCGGGTACCGCTCGTACCGCCACTGGCCGGTGTGGAGGTACCAGTACGGGGTCCCGGCCATCTGCCGGGAGGGGCGCGCCCAGTCGGCGGCCGTGGACAGCTGCTGCCACCCCGCCAGCGGCCGGATCTTCTCCTGCCCGACGTAGTGGGCCCAGCCGCCGCCGTTGACGCCCTGGCAGCCGGTCATCATCAGCAGCGACAGCAGCGACCGGTAGATCGTGTCGGAGTGGAACCAGTGGTTGGTGCCCGCGCCCATCACGATCATGACCCGGCCGCGGGTCTTCTCCGCGGTCCCGGCGAACTCGCGGGCGAGGCGCACCGCCTGCGCGGCGGGCACGGAGGTGATCTCCTGCTGCCAGCCGGGGGTGCCGGGCTCCGCGGCGTCCTCGTAGCCGCCGGGCCACCGGCCGGGCAGCCCCGGGCGGCCCACCCCGTAGCGGGCGAGCAGCAGGTCGTACACGGTCGTCACGAGGCGGCCCCCCACCCGCCGGACCGGGACGCCGCGGCGGACCGTCGCGTCCGGGACGTCGAAGCGCGGCAGCACGACCTCGGCGGCGTCGCCGTCCTCGCCGGCGTACAGGGTGAGCAGCGGCTCGACGTCGCCGAGGTCCAGGTTCCAGCGGCCCTCGCCCTCCGGGCCCCAGCGGTCGGCGACCGTGCCGTTGGGGGAGGCGGGCTCCCCGGTCGCGGCGTCGATGAGCAGGGGCCTCCACCGGTCGGCGTCGGTGCCGGTCGCGGTGGCGAGCCCGGCGGCGCGGACGAACCGCCCGGGAACGTGGGCGCCGTCCCGCTCCTCCAGCTCGACCAGGAACGGCAGGTCGGTGAAGCGCTTGACGTAGTCGGTGAAGTAGGGGACCGGCCGTTCGACGAAGGACTCGGTGAGGATCACATGCCCCATGGCCATGGCCAGGGCCGCGTCCGTCCCGGGATGGGGGTGCACCCACTCGTCGGCGAACTTGGTGGCGTCGGAGTAGTCGGGCGAGACCACCACGACCTTCTGGCCCCGGTAGCGGGCCTCGGCCATCCAGTGCGCGTCGGGCGTGCGGGTCACCGGGACGTTGGAGCCCCACAGCATCAGGTGGGCGGCGTCCCACCAGTCGGCGGACTCGGGGACGTCGGTCTGGTCGCCGAACACCTGCGGTGACGCCACCGGCAGGTCGGCGTACCAGTCGTAGAACGACAGCATGGGCGCGCCGATCAGCGCCATGAACCGGGCCCCCACCGCGTGCGAGGCCATCGACATGGCCGGGATCGGAGAGAAGCCCGCCACCCGGTCGGGGCCGTGCTCGCGGATGGTGTGCACGTGCGCGGCGGCGGCGATCTCCAGCGCCTCGTCCCAGCCGACGCGGACCAGCCCGCCCTTGCCGCGCGCCGACTGGTAGCGCTCCCGCCTGACCGGGTCGCCGGTGATCTCCGCCCACGCGGCCACGGGGTCGCCCAGCCGCCGCCGGGCCTCGCGGTACATCTCCACCAGCACACCGCGCGCGTGGGGCGTGCGCACCCGGGTCGGCGAGTAGGTGTACCAGGAGAAGGCCGCGCCCCTCGGGCAGCCGCGGGGCTCATACTCCGGACGGTCGGGCCCGACACTCGGATAGTCGGTCTGCTGGGTTTCCCAGGTGATCAATCCGTCCTTGACATACACCTTCCATGAGCATGAGCCGGTGCAGTTCACTCCGTGGGTCGACCGGACGACGCGGTCGTGTGCCCAGCGCTCACGATAGGGAGAGTCGTTGACGATCTCGTCGCGGCGGTACTCGGCGCGCAGATCGGGTGTCGTCTCGGCCTGTCTGAGCAGCGTACCGGCTCTCAGCAGGCGTTCTGCCGCCGTTTCAGCGGCACGGTCCATCCGCCGGAAGGGCCTCATGGCATGTTCCTCACAGGGGGTGGTGAAGCGGGATGAGGCGCGCCGTGAAGATGGTGCGTCCGTTTACCGATTGGGTCAAGGACCTTTGCCATAAGCTGACCAAGATGTCAGGAAGGAAGTGTGATGGGCTGATGTTAGATCGAGGTATTTAGCCTGGTTAAGGGCTAATTCGGACCGTGATTCTGTATCGAGGACGCAACGGTCGCGGCGATTCTCCGTGTCTGGACGGGCGCGGGGCGTGACCATCGTCCTGTGCGTCAATCTCGCGACTTCCCGCCGGCGGGCTACACGCGCGCCGCGCCCGCCCCGCCGCGCCGCCGCCCGTACCGGGCCGGCTCGCCGCTCCCGGCCGTCGTGCTCGCGGTCGTGCTGGCGGCCGGTGTCGTGCTGACCGCCGGCTACGGCCTGCTCCGCCCGGCCCCGCCCCACCGGGTGACGCCGGACGCGGTCCCAACGGTCCCGTCCGTTCCGCCGCCGTCCGTTCCGTCACCGCCTGCGGCCGCGTCCTCGCCGCCGTATGCGCCGTCCGGGACGGCCGGGTCCGCTCCGGCGGCGTCCTCGCCCGGCGGGGGGCGGCCCCCGGCGGGCGGCCCGTCCACGGCGAAGCCGACGGGGGGTCCGGGTGGGCGTTCCGGATCCGGCGCCGCCGCGCCGCGTCCGCGCTCCGCGCGCGCCCCCCGGCCGCGCCCCGCGCCTCGTCCCCGGGCGCACAAGGCCCCCAAGGCGCCCGCCAAGCAGCGGACGCCACCGTGGGTCGCCGCGGAGTGCTTCAGGCGCTTCCCCTACGATCCGGGGCGCAGGGGCGCCTGCGCCGCCGTCCTCATGGGCACGTTCGGCCGGTGACCTTCCCCCAGGTCAGGCCGCCTCGGAGGTCAGGAGGCGGGTGACGCCCGCGCGCAGGGCGTCGGCGTCGGCGCCCGCGTCGGTCACCAGCCGTGCCGCGAGGGACCCGTCGTCGTGCAGGACGCCGAGCAGCACGTGCCCGGCGGCGATGTGCTTCTGCTTGAGCCGCAGCGCGTGACGGAGGCCCAGCTCAAGGGACTTCTTCGCCTGCGGGGAGAACGGGACATGGCCGCCGGGGGAGGGGCGGGACCGCCCGGCGGGAACGTCGAGGGCCCCCTCGCCGAACGTCTCCTCCGTCGCCTGCCGCACGGCCTCCAGATCGATGCCGATGGTGCGCAGCGCGTCCGGGTCGAGGGGATCGGCGCTCATGCGGGTGAGCCGGGCCTTCAGGTCCTCGGTCTCCAGGCCGTGCCGCCGCAGCTCACGGCCCGTGGGCCCGTCGCCTTCCAGGAGGGCGAGCAGCAGATGCTCTGGGCCGATGTGGTGGTGCCCCAGGGCGCGCGCCTGACCCTGAGCACCCTTGACGGCCTGCCGCGCGCTGTCGGTGAAACGCTCGAACATCCTCCTACCGCTCCTTCTTCAGAAGGCGGCGTCCGCCGCCGTGCTTCTTGTGGACGGCCTGCCGGCTGACACCGAGGCATTCCGCGATCTGCTGCCAGGACCAGCCCTTCTCGCGGGCGCTGGCGACCTGCAGCGCCTCCAGCCGCTCGGCCAGCTCGCGCAGGGCGCGCACCGCCCGCAGCCCGACCGCGGGGTCCCTGCTGCCCGCCTCCTTGGCGAGCGTCACTCCATCGCTCATGGTGTCAATGTAGGTTGACAGATGGAGCATGTCAACCGACGTTGACGGTCCAGGTGGGCTCAGGACGGTGTGAGCAAGGTCGTGAGCAGGTCGTCCAGGCTGACCAGGCCGGCGATCCGGCCGTCGGGGGTCACCGCGAGCCCGAGCCTGCTGTGGTGGTCGCGCAGCACGGCGACCGCCTCTCCCACCGGGGTGCCGACGGGGATCGCGGGCACCGGGTGCGCCAGTTCCCGGGCCGGCGTCTCCCGCCCCCGGGCGCGTGCGACGTAGGCGTCGCGGACGTGCACCATCCGCGCCTGCACGGGCGCCGAGACGCCGCGCAGCATGATCCGGGTGCGGCCGGTGCGGGCGGTGGTGTCGAGGACCTCCTGGGGCGTCGCCGCAGGAGGCACCGACACGATCCGCGAGACCGGGATCAGCAGCTCCGACAGCGGCGCGCGCGGCGCGTCGAGGGCGGTGGTGAGCAGCGACAGATCGCTCTCCTCGATCAGCCCGAGCCGCCGCGACTCCACCGCGATGCTGCGCAGCTGCTCGGGGGTCCGCGAGACGTCCCGCGAGGCGTCCGGGTCGACGCGGAGCGCGCGCAGCATCAGGTTCGTGGCGCCGTTCAGCACCGCCAGGACGGGGCGGACGAGCGCGGTGTACGCGCGGAACGGCGGCGCCAGCACGGTCGCCGACCGCTCCGGGCCCGCGATGGCCCACGACTTCGGGGCCATCTCGCCGACCACCATGTGCAGGAACGTGACCACCGCCAGGGCGAGCACGAACGCGGCGGCGTGCGCGGCGCCCCCGGGCAGCCCCGCGGCGTGCAGCGGCGGGGTCAGCGTCCCGGCGAACACCGGCTCGGAGACCAGGCCGAGGCCGAGCGAGCACATCGTGATGCCGAGCTGCGCCCCCGCGAGGGTCAGCGGCAGCTCGCCGATGCCGGCCACCGCGGCGGCCGCCGCCCGGCTGCCCCGCGCGGCGGCCCGCTCCAGCCGCGGCCGCTTGGCCGCCACCAGCGCGAACTCCGCCGCGACGAAGAAGCCGTTGCCGGCCAGCAGCGCCAGCGTGAGCGGTGCGCCCAGCGTGAGGTTCACCGGCCCGGGCCCCCTTCCCGGACGGTGCGGACGCGGATCAGCTCCGGGACGTGCCGGTGGATCGTCAGCACCTCCACCACGGCGGCGCGGGGCGGGTCGCCGATCCCGCCGGGGGGCAGCTCGACGGTGACGACGTCGCCAGGCCGCGCGACCCGGCCGAGCCGCTCGTGCAGCAGGCCCGCGACCGTCTCGTAGTCGCCCTCCGGCAGCGCGATGCCGGTCTCATGGGCGACCTCGTCGACCCGGAGCCCCGCGTCCGTCGTCCACCACTCGCCGCGCCGGACCGCCAGGTCCTCCTCGGCGTCGTGCTCGTCGGCGATCTCCCCGACCAGCTCCTCGGCGACGTCCTCCCAGGTGACGATGCCGGCGAAGCCGCCGTACTCGTCGACGACGCAGGCCAGCGGCGCGTCCGCGCCGCGCAGCCGGGCGACGAGGTCCGGCAGCGGCAGGCTGGAGGGCACCAGCAGCGGCGGCGAGGCGAGCGCGCGGACCTGAGTGCGGGCCGCCTCGTCCGGGTCCAGCAGGACTAGGTCCTCCAGGCCCACCACGCCGACGACGTCGTCCACGCTCTCGCCGACGACCGGGTAGCGCGAGTGCCCGCTCGCCGTGATGACCTCGGTCAGCCCGGCCGCCGATGCGGACGCCGGGACGGTGACCACGTCCACCCGCGGCACCATGACCTCCTCGGCGTCGCGCTCGGAGAAGACCAATGCCCGTTCCAGGAGGTCGGCGTGGCCCTCCTGGAACTGCTCACCGGACTCGCCGATGATGTGCCCCAGCTCTTCGAGCGTCGCGCCGTGGTGCAGCTCCTCCACCGGCTCGATGCCGACCGCCCGGACGAGCCGGTTCGCCGATGCGTCGAACAGCCGGATCAGCGGTGACGCCACCGTCAGGTAGACGAGGGTGGACGCGGCCAGCGCGCGCGCCAGCGGCTCGGGCTTGGCCAAGGCCAGGTTCTTGGGGAACAGCTCGCCCAAGACCATCTGGACGATCGTGGCCAGCGCGAAACCGATCGCCACGGCCACCCCGCCGGACGCCGCCGGAGGCACCCCCGCGGCCCGCGCCGCCGGGGCGATCAGGTCGGCGAGCGCGGGTTTGGCGATGAAGCCGACCACCAGCGCCGTGACGGTGATCCCGAGCTGGGCCCCCGACAGCATGAACGACAGCCGCTCCATCACCCGCACCGCCCGCGCGGACGCCCGGTCGCCCTCCGCCGCGCGCTGGTCGAGCAGCGGGCGGTCGGCGGTGACGAACGCGAACTCCTGCGCGACGAAGTACCCGGTCGCGGCGGTCAGCACCAGGACGGCGAGCAGTCCGAGAAGGGCGTTCACGCGCGTCCCCCACTGGGGCGCGTCCCGCCCCGGCCGCCGGTCTTGCCGGACACCGTTCCCCTTCCGTGACTGCCGTCCCGCCCACTGTCCAAGATCTTCCTACCCCTTCCCCGGACCGCACCCCCACGGTCGCGAAGATCCGGCTTCGACGGTTATCGAACGTCTCGATGTGGAATGAAAACCTCCACGGGAACGGCCGTGGCCGAAGTGGCATGGCACGGCCACGAGTGCGAGGGGGCAAGCGGTGCCCAGACCGTTCGCGTCGTCCGCCGACCTGGACGACAAGACCCAGACCCTGGAGGTCCTGGCCGACGGCGTGTACGCGCTCACGGCCGAGGGCGACCCGAACGTCGGGGCCGTCGAGGGCGAGGACTTCCTCGTCTGCTTCGAGGCCCTCGCGACGCCCGCCGCGGCCCGCGACTGGCTGGCCGTGCTGCGCGCCCACACCGACAAGCCGATCCGCTACCTCGTCCTGTCGCACCACCACGCGGTGCGGACGCTGGGCGCGAGCGCCTTCGGGGCACCGGTGGTCATCGCGCACGACCGCACGCGCGCGCTCATCGCCGAGCGCGGCAAGCAGGACTGGGAGTCCGAGTTCGGGAGGATGCCGCGGCTGTTCAAGGAGCCGGAGTCCATCCCCGGGCTGACCTGGCCGACCGTCACCTTCTCCAGCACCCTCACCATCGACCTCGGCGGCGACCGCGGCGACCTGGACCTCGCCTACTGCGGCCGCGGCCACACCGAGGGCGACATCGTGGCGTGGCTGCCCCGGCAGCGGGTCCTGTTCGCCGGCGACCTCGTCGAGACGCAGGCGGCGCTCTACACCGGCGACGCCTTCCACCGCGAGTGGGCCTCCGGCACCCTCGACCACGTCGCCTCCTTCGGCGCCGAGACGCTCGTCGGCGGGCGCGGCGCCGTCGCGCACGGCCGCGCCGCCGCCCGCGCCGCCGTCGAGCAGACCCGCGACTTCCTGGAGACGATGCTCCGCGAGACCGGCCGCGTCCACGAGGCCGGCGGGACGCTCAAGGACGCGTTCTCCGCCGTGCACACCGCCCTCGCCCCCGCCTACGGCGGCTGGCCGATCTTCGAGCACTGCCTGCCGTTCGACGTCTCCCGCCTCTGGGACGAGCTGTCCGGCGTGGAGCGGCCCCGCGTCTGGACGGCCGACCGGGACCGCGAGGTCTGGGCGGAGCTCCAGGATTGACCGGGGCCGATCCCGTCGCCGTGGTCGGCGCGGGGCCGGTGGGCCTGACCACCGCGCTGCTGCTGGCCCGGTGGGGGGTGCCCTCGGTCGTGCTGGAGCGGCGGCCGGTCCGGGAGGCGATCGGGTCGCGCTCGATCTGCCAGCAGCGGGACGTCCTGGACATCTGGGCCGCGGCCGGGGCGGGCGCCATCGCCGAGGAGGGACTCGCCTGGACCACCGCGCGCACCTTCTACCGCACCCGCGAGCTGTTCTCCTGGCGGTTCGACGACGCCGGGACGCTGCCCCCGTGCGTGAACATCTCCCAGTCCCGCACCGAGGAGATCCTGGAGGAGCGCGCGGCCGCCGAGGACCTCATCGAGATCCGCTGGGGCCACGACGTCACCGGCCTCGACCAGGACGCCGACGGCGTCACCCTGCGCTGCGCGGACGGCTCGTCCGTCCGCGCCCCCTACGTGGTCGCGTGCCCGGGGGGACGGCCCGGGATCCGCGAGTCGCTCGGCATCGGGCTGCCGGGAGAGAGCTTCCACGACCGTTTCCTCATCGTCGACCTGCACGCCGACCTTCCCGGATTCGAGCACGAGCGCCGCTTCTACTTCGATCCGCCCTGGAACCCCGGGCGGCAGGTGCTCATCCACGCCTGCCCGGACTCCCGGTACCGGATCGACTGGCAGGTGCCGCCGGGCTTCTCCCTCGCCGACGAGATGGGCCCCGGCCTCGACCGCCGCATCCGGCAGATCATCGGGCCCCGCCCGTACGAGGTGGGCTGGGCCTCGGTGTACACCTTCCACTCCCGGGTGGCCGACCGGATGCGCCGCGGGCGCGTCCTGCTGGCGGGCGACTGCGCCCACCAGTTCGCGCCGTTCGGAGCCCGCGGCCTGAACTCCGGCGTCCCCGACGCCGAGAACGCCGCCTGGAAGATCGCCTTCGTGCTGCGCGGATGGGCCCCGCCGGAGCTGCTGGACAGCTACGACACCGAGCGCCGCGCGGCGGCCCTGGAGAACCTGGAGGTGACGTCGGCGACCATGCGCTTCCTCGTCCCGCAGTCCGAGCCGGGCTGGACGGCGCGCCGGCGCGCCCTGGAACGCGCCGCCGCCGACCCCGCCGCGGCCACGGCGATCGACTCCGGGCGGTTCGCGGAGCCGTTCTGGTACACCGCGTCGCCGCTGACCACGCCCGAGCCGACGAGGCCGCCCACCGGGCGCCCGCCCAAGGGCGCCGTCCACCCGCCCGCCCCGGGCGTGATCGTGCCGGACGCCCCGCTGCCCGGCCGGACCCGGCTGCGCGAGCTGCTGCGCGACGGCTTCACCCTGCTGCTCGCGGCCGACGTGCCGGGCGACCTCGCGGCCGGCCTGGCGGAGACCGCCGCCGGTGTCCCGCTCCGCGTCCTGCGCCCCGCCGACCTGGACCCCGGGGGAGGGCTCGCCACCACGCTCGGGCTCCGGCCCGGCGAGGTCTGGCTCGTCCGGCCCGACGCGCACCTGGCCGCGATCCTGCCGCGCCCGTCGCGGGCGGGCGTCGCCGCCGCCCTCCGCCGGGCCCTCGGCTTCACCGCCCGCCCCGTCCCGGCCCCTAGCGCGCGGTGATCAGGACGGCGCCCGCCGCGACAACGCACGCGGCCGCGATCCGGCGCGGCCCGAGGCGCTCGGAGAAGAACACCGCGCCGATGACCGCGGCCCAGACCACCCCCGTCTCGCGCAGCGCCGCCACCGACGCCAGCGCGCCGCGGGTCTGCGCCCACAGGACGATCCCGTACGCGCTGATCGCGATCAGCGCGCCGGAGAGTCCCGCC